>OMVN01000046.1 GCA_900314525.1 uncultured Eubacteriales bacterium | reverse complement strand
ATTATACTGGTTATTTAGGGGGTAGTCACTTTTTTTGTGCAAATCCCTTTGAAATAAAGAAAATATATAGAAAAAAAGTGGTATCATTTGACACTACCAAGTATAAAAAGGAGGAAAAGCCATGAAATTAAAAAACAAAGTAGCAATGTTATTAGCATTTTCCATGATGGTTTCTTTGGGAAGTGTAGCAACTGTTAATGCAGCCGAAATGGATAATGAATTTCCAACATTGACAGAAGACAGCAGTATTGAGGAAGTGCCGGAGGTTGGCTCCTTGGATCAGTTCAAGGGGGATGCAGTTGATAAGATTCAGATGGACGATAGTGGTATTGCATTAACTGCCGCTGGTGATTCATATGAGGCAAACAATGGTCCGGCTGTTGCTACAAGCGGAAGATATAACAAGATGTAATATGTTACGTTCTCAGATGATATAGATTAGCATGTCAGGTTAAGGTTATTAAATGCAGACATGGATGGTGTTGAAAAATTCGCTGTTTGATAATATTATCTGAGAGAATTTTTTAGACATTGTTGTTTATAGATGACAACGATTTTATTGAAATGGAGAGGAGAAGACGTTGAAGCTAAGTAATTTTAATTTAAGCATTGAGAATAAAAATTTATTGACTGATGTAAATGTTGAATTTTCAGAAGGAAAGATAAATCATATTCTTGGAAAAAATGGTGTGGGAAAATCAATATTTGCAAAGAGTCTCATGTTGGATAATGAAAATATTACTGTTATAGGTAGCTATTCGAATGTCCCTGAAGATATTACTTTTAACGAATTGAGGAAAGTACTTATAAAGAAATTTGATATGAATAAGGTGGATCATTTATGCAGTATTTTGAATATTTCTAATATAGATGAAAAAATTATACTTAAGAAGTTGAGCGATGGGCAAAGGCAGAAAATCAAGATACTCGTATTTTTGTTGTTTGATAAAGATATTATTATCCTTGATGAGGTTACAAATGCATTGGATAAAACAACCTCAAACGAAATTTATGAATTATTTAATGATTATATAAAGAAGAATCCTAAAAAGGTAATTCTTAACATAACGCATAATCTGTCAGATTTAAATAATATGGATGGAGAGTATTACCTTTTTGAAGATTATGATATTAAGAAATATAGTAACAGAAAAGAACTAATAGACTTATATATTAATGGAGGTAACTAGTGTTTTATCTGGAATTTAAAAGAAGCATACATAATAGAACAATTATATATCTTATGACAGTAACGGCGGTAGCTTTTGTAATGGGGTGGGCGCTCCCTTTTAGTTTAGAGCATATAACGGCTATCGAGTATAATTATTATATGTTTAGCACATATACAGTTTTTACACAATTTGGTTTTCTGCTGTTTGGGTTTGTAACCGCATATTTTTTCAATAAGGATTATAAGGATAAAAATACTATTTTTTACTCATGTTTTAAAATCAGTGTTTTAAAATACTATATGATTAAGATATCAATACTATTTATTGAAGAGCTTATATGTATTGCCGGAGGACTACTGATTGTTGGTGTGCTATTTGATTCTTTCGAATATTTTTTGCCCTGTTTTTTGCTTTATACAGCAGTAGTATTTCAGTATTTTATTGTGGTTGGAGCAATCTCTCTCGTATTTAAGAGTCTGCTAATATCACTTGGAGCAAGCATAATATATTGGATTAGTTCAATTGTCATTGTGTCGTTTGGTGGTATATGTAATTATTTTGCGGTATTTGATGCCTCGAATTCGTTATATAGTCATGTTGAAAAATATTTTAGTCAGGGAATATCTGTGCCAACAGTAGAATTTACAGATCCGGTTATTGGATTTGGACTTTTGCTTATTATTGCACTGATAATTATATTTGACACTTCGAAAAAATGGATAAAAAAAGGATTATAAAGGTGATATGAGTAATTCAGTAAATATAAATGTTGGTGCAAAATGTACAGCAAGTTGTAAGCATTGTTGTTTTTCGTGTACACCAGATTCTTTGGAAGATTTAAGTGATAAAGAAATTGATGGGATTTTAGATTATATAGAATCAAATAAAGATGTCATGAGTGTTTCGATAACAGGGGGAGAACCTCTGTTAAGATTTGAAAAGGTAAAGGAGATAATAAGAAGATGTCACGACGCCCAAAAAACAGTTTCTCTTGTTACAAATGGTTTTTGGGGAAAAAATTTAGAGAATGCCATGAGTATAACTAAAGAACTAAAAAAATGCGGATTGGACATCATGACACTTAGTTATGACGATTATCATAAAGAATACATTCCGCCACAATATGTATCCAATGCATTGATGGCTATCAAGGCAGTCAATATAAAGGCGGCATTAAATATCACCGTAGATAAAAACAGACATAATCTTAATCTTGTTGAAGAACTGGGTGAGGCAGTCTTTGGTATTCAACTTGGAATAATGCCGGTTTGCAGGGTGGGGAATGCCAATGATATAGATGAAACATCATTGTATGTGCATGAGAGTAATATGATATCTAAACGTTGTCCATCTTTCTGTTGGGAGATTACTATACATCATGATGGATATGTTTATCCATGTTGTTCACCAATGGTTTTCGAAACAGGGTTGAGATTAGGTAATATAAGAAAGCAGTCTTTAGCTGAAATTGAGCATAATATAAACACTAATGGTCTATTATACATAATTAAAAGAGAAGGGCTAATGTGGTTTGTAGAAAGGTTAGGCTTGGATTTATCAGAAAAAAAATATGTGAATACATGTGAAATATGTAAGGATATATTTTCAGATAGTGATAATATTTTGAAGATAACTCCAAGTGTCATGAAATATTATGAAAATAAAATTTTATAAGTATGAAGACACGAAAACTGAAATAATTTCAGATGGAACGGCATGTATGACTATAAAGGATAAGACTACTGGAAAGTATTATGAAGTTCCTGTTAATGAAAGCAATTGTAAAAATTTTGAAAAAATATCATGGGATATAAAGGAAAACTATCATTCATTTCTTCTTCTGTGTATTTATTGGGGGGCGTTTATTGTATTAACACTGATGAATATATATATGAGTGTAGTGGCGTCAATAATAGATAAAGTTTTAATAGAAGAATTTTTCCTTGCATTGATGATTTATTTGTTCTTATTCATAATATTTCATGAACTAGGACATCTTTATATGTTACATATAACGGGAAGAAAGCCGAATAAAATAGGATTCAAATTTAATTATATATTTCCGTCGTTTTATGTACAAATTAATGAAATTCTTATGCTTGATAAAATCCAAAAGTTATATATACATTCGGGCGGATTAATGACTAGTCTTATAATGAATGTTGGAACATATGTGATGGGATGTATTTTTCATATTAATGTGCTTATGGCAGTTTCTACATATATGTCTGTAACCATTGTGTATAATATGATTCCATTACTGAATTCCGATGGTTATAAGATTTTAATAACTCTTATGAATAAAGCAGAGAAAAAGGGGGCAAAAAACAATTGCCTGTTAATAAGTAGTATCAGAGTTATTAATATTTTGTTTACTATTGCTTATACAATTGCATTTTTCTTGAATATTATTAATGATTAAAAGGTTTAATAATAAAACACTAGATGTAAAGGAGATTAGAATTATGGAAAAAGAAGTATTAAATCAGAGCCTTAATATGGACAAAATTGCGGAATTAATGACAGAAGATAATGAGTTAGAGGATGTAAATGACCTTGCGTGGTATTTCATCAAGGGTGCTGGTAATCGTTGGATTCTTGGCGCACACTAAGAAATACTAAATATCTGAAAAAATTTTATTAGTAACCAAATAAAGTAATTATTAAACCTTTTGATAAATGGAGTTCGACGAGTTTGACAAGTTGGACTCCTGTTTTATTATGGATGCAAGTCGTCTCAATTATAAAAATTAATTATAGACGGGTTGGATGTGTGGATACATTTTCTCTAATTCTTCCTGAAAATCAGAGTTCATGTCACAGGCAACACCATTATCTTTAATGATATAAGTAGAAGCCAGCTCGGTTGAACTGGCTCTTGCCATATTATAAACTCTGCTCTGGTTTTTTGATTTCGGCTCGTTCCGGAGTCTGTTCCTGATGAAGATACTGCTTGATATTGGCAAGCTTCCGGTTCAAATCAGCAACTTCCTTTTCAGCAGATTTATAGGTTTTCTGCAATTCAGTTTTCTTTGCTCGCAGGGCATTATAGTCTGCTTGGAGTTGCTCTATATCGAGATTTTTAGGATTGATTCCGAAGCGTTTAAGCATATTTTCAGCACCGTCAAACAGGGTTAATTCTGTTTCGTGCCTACGGAAATAAGCATCGGGGGCTTTGGACTTTTTATAGCGGAAATTATAGACTTTGTTGGTTTGATAAGCTCTTGCATATTTTAGGATTTCACCCAATTCCTTTAACTGATATTCTGTGTCAATAAGGGATTGACGGGCAGCCTTGGTAAGTGTGGATTTGGATACTATTTTGTCCTTTAAATCTTCTAGGGAATCAGCACTTGCATAACTGCTTGCAGCTGTTTTTAAGTTCTGTATGGTTGCCCAATGATTCAGTCCGGGACTTTGTTTGAATTTCTCCTGTGAGGTATCAATAAGACCTTTGCGAGAGTAATCGGTTGTAAGCTTCTTCTTGGCAAAGGACACCTTTTTATTTGCCTTCTGTTTGCACTTTTCTTCGATACGCTGGCTGATGTGTTCCCTTGTGTAATCTGCACCCAATGAGCGAATGCTGCCACGAATAAATCTTTCTCTTTCAAGTGGACGGAATGAGATATATTTTAGGTTGCTGTCGGTCAAATCTTCTCCCTTTATTTCATATCCTTTTGCCTTCATAAGAGCTATAAAATCTTTGTAAGAAGAACAGGAATTGATGGCATCATCAATATCTTTTCGCAAGGTAACTTTTAGAGAAATTCCGTTCTTTTCTGACTGCCATTCCTTATAAGTTTTTCCTTTACTGTTGGATGGATTGATGACGGACAAATTATGCTCTTTGCAAAGATTGTCACTCAATTCCCGGATGCGGTAATAGGTGCGTTTGCAGTCGTTATATTTTTTGTGTTCGATATTATCAGCGGCACAAAAAACTATATGATTATGAATATGTTCCTTGTCGATATGGGTGGATATTACATAAAAATATTTCCCCTCTAATAGCTTGTCTGCAAGTTCAATTCCAATCTGGTGTGCTTCATCATAGGTCACTTCTCCTGGTGCAAATGCTTGTATTAGATGAAATGCTTTATTGGGGTCAGATTGTTTGGTTTTGGATAAAGCAAAATTGAAATCATAATGTGCAGTTTCTACACCACAGGCAAAAGTGGATACAAGGATTTTGTCATCTGTTTTGTGTGGGTTAGTAATGTATTTTGGCAGAGGTTATGAATATTCTGCCGGGAGAAGAATTTCGCATGAAGGATAGTGATACGCTTTTGATTCTTCAAAGGCGTATGGAAAAAAGTGAACTTTGTATGGAGCTTTGTGCATTCAATGAACTTTTTACAGAAAAAGGAGGTTGTACTCTTCATAGAATACGTGTGGCTGCAATTGCATATGTCAAAATCAGACTTCTTGTTGAGCAGAAACAGGTGAATTTTGATAAGAAGAGCCACAGATTATTGTTCAAGGAGCTCAAGGTTCAGTACACAAAGATTGAAAATATTATTCATCTTTCTGAGGTTAATGCAATGATGGCTAGTGATTATCAGAAGGAAAAAATAGAACTTACTCTGGAAAAGCATAAGGCTTTGTTGGATGCTTTGAAGATTGAAATTGATTCATTAGAAAGCAGATTTGAACGTATGCCTGTTGAAGAAGATGAAGCAGAGTCAGCAGGAACTAGTGAAAAAAAGCAACCAAAGGAAAGTGTCAATAATTCGCATAAATTGACGAGAAGCAATCCGCTTAGTGTCATTACAAAAAAGATTCATGACGCTAAGGACAAGCAGATTATTGATGAACAACTTAAAGAAGTTGAGAAGGAGCAGTCGGAAACAAGATGTGAGGAAATACCTTTTTATGATAGGAGCCTCGCATTCACGGAAAGATTTGAGTGTAAAGATATTCCGGCATACAGCATTTTAAAGCGGAGAAATAATTATTATTTTGGGCTCACGAGAAACATTAGTAAAACCACCTATGACAATGAGGATGCATCTCTAATTGAGCTGACAGAAGCGAATGAAGAGTTTTTACAGTTTATGACAGAGAATCTATTGTCTGAGGAATATGAGCTTTCTGTTTTTAATGAATCTGAAAAGGAAGCTTTGAAGATGTATTTCAATTTTGTTTCTGGATGCTTCAAGAAACATATAGGTGTAACGCTTACCGTGCAGGAGTATCTGGAATTTAAGAGATATTACAACAAGCTGATTTTACGTATGTTCGAGTTAGAGAAGAAGCAGAAGGAAGACTATTACAAAGCATTAATATTGGCAGATTGCTATATGTCCTACATGGATGGATATGACCTGAAATGTGTGGATGATGAAGAGACAATTATCGCCAATATAGTAAAGGAGAAGCATGGAAATTATATCGATGACCTTAATCTTATTATGGACAATCATATTTGTGATGAAGATGCGAGGGCTGATTTAGCAGAACTAAAAAGGAAAATCTCTGAGTTCAATCTGCCTGAATGCACGGAGAATTTTCCTGTAGAAAAAAATAGTGAAGCAGAAGTACTTCCGTTGCAGACAATGGATATGTATCACTTGACACAATTTGCTCAGATGCCGCGGATGTACGGTATGCCTATGATGCCAATGGGGGTCAATCAGGGTGTGATGCAGATTGTGATTCAGATACTGAATAAGGACAGAGAAGTGGTAGATGAAGCACTTTATGCAGGAAGTAACATAGGACAAGCTCTTTATGATTACCAGAGTAAGAGTGGATGTATTAAACGTCTTGGCTTTAGAAACAATGGTCAGGACATATTTTGCAAAGAAGAAAAGGAGATGGTTTAGATGAAGAAAGGAAAGATAGTAATTATGATGATAGCAATTGCAATCGTATTTATAACCGCCATTCTTATGGCAACTTCGTATGATAATAAGAAGAAGACAGAGGTTAGTGGGCCAGATGATGTAATCATTGATGATCTCGTATATCGAGAGGAAATTAAGGATACTCCGGAGAAGGTATTTGCTAATTATGAAAAAAACTTAAATGAAGCATCTAATGTTCTTGTGGAAAAAGTTATTAGAACTTCAGTGGAAGAAGCTGATGGTAATTATAGTACAAATTATGAAGTGTATGTAGTGTCTAATGTTGATTTAGTTAAGAGAAGTGATGACACAAAAGATTTTACAGAAGCAGTTTCTGCCAAGGAGTATGATGATGAATTGATTAAGCAGGTAAGCTTTAGTGATGGCTTTGGATTTTCTTATCAGGGTCTTAATGCGGTTGGTATCTATGAAACTTTGATAGATATTGAAGGTTTTGCTGTAAATGTAAATGATGTTTCTTTGGACGAAGACAGAACAAAATTAACCGGTCAAAATAATTATATTATTAACGATGATAGCTACATTATCGAGAAACTTTTACCTGATTATGAGAGTAAAGACGTTATTGAGAAAAAGGCATATTTTCAGACCATTAAGGAAGGAAACATGGAGATTCCGGAATTTTTTGTGGCTGTAATCAAATATCGTGAAGGAGATCAGATTATCGAGAAAAGCATTTATCTTCAGATATCTGCCAATAAATGGGAGGTGGTATGATGAATAAGTTTATGAAAATTATAGCAGGGGCAGTGTGCAGTTTGGCACTGCTCCTGTCTGTAAGCACAGTTGCATATGCAGATGATATTGGAGCTGGAGGAACAGGAGAAGGCGATGGATCAGGCGGAAGTAATGTATACACATTTTCATATTTGTATGATGCGGGGAGTGATTCGATACAGCTTCGAGTTGATACAAAATATCCTTTAAAATCATTTGGAAATTCGACAACTCATACGTATACAAGTCCTTCGGATAATATCACCTTGTATACACAGTACCCTCAACTGGGAAGTTCCCTTGATGGTGCTATCTCTAGTATGATTTCTCAAGGCGGATATAACTTTACGGTAGCAGAGGTAAAGTCAAAATTGAATGACCTTGGTTATTATGATAAGGGTAATGGGGTATGGAAATATAGTGGTGGATACTTAACGTATATATCTGCAACGAAGATTAGACCAGAGCCTAAGAAACATACAGTTGCATATAATGCAAATGGTGGAACTGGTTCCCCAGGGAATCAGACTAAAATAGAAAATGTTACTTTGACGTTGTCATCAAAAAGGCCAACAAGAACAGGATATAGTTTTCAGTATTGGACAGCGAGTATTGGTGGCACTTATTATCCAAGTGGTTCCTATACTCATGATCAGGATGGTGGAACTGTTACCATGTATGCGAACTGGAAGGATGATATAGCTCCAAATTGCAATTCTTTTACAGCATTTCCTAATTACTGGAGCGCAGGAAATGGTACGGTAAGCTTTACGGCAAGAGATCAAGGAACCGGCTTGGCATCAGTGAAATTACAACGCTATTCGGATGTCAGCAAGTCATGGTCTGATATAAAGACCTGGAGCTATAATGGCACGACTGATGCCCAAAGTGGAAGTTATACGGAAACCTCAGAAGGTGTATTTTATTATAAGATTACAATAAAAGATAAGGCTGGAAATACTACTACTAAGACATCAAATTATATCTATCTTGATCATAGCAACCCTGTAATTCATGGAACAGAAAATACGGTAACTAGTTGGACGAAGACAGCACCTGTTATTAGTGTAACTGCAACAGATTATTTGTCAGGCACAACATACAATGGGTCAGGCCTAAAAACTCTTGTAATAAAGAATTCATCAGGAAGTGTAATGGCGTCAGGAGTCAATAGTGCCAGCTATACACTTAGTGATGCTTACCAGGGAACTTATACTTGGACTATTGTAGCAACGGATAATGTAGGACATACTAGTAGTAAAACTGTCACAACGAGATTTGATAAAACTGGACCTGAGTGCAGTAGCCTTGTAGCGGTTCCAAATAATTGGAGTGCGGGAAATGGAACGGTCAGTTTTACCGCAAGGGATCAGTGGTCTGGATTGGCATCAGCTGTATTACAAAGATATTCCTATGTGACAGGGACTTGGTCTAATGTTGCTAGCTGGACATTTGGAAATACGACAAGTTATGTATCAAGAACTTATACGGAAACCTCAGAAGGTGTATTTTACTATAAACTTGTACTTACAGATGCATTAGGGAACACATCATCACATACATCAGCTACGATATATTTGGATCATAGCAACCCAGTGATTTATGGTGTAGAAAACCCAGTAACGGATTGGACGAATGTGGCACCGATAATCAGTGTATCGTCAACAGATTATTTAACTGGAACAACTTATAATGGTTCTGGTCTTAAGAGTATTGTCATTAAGGATGATGCAGGGGTAACGGTTGCATCGGGAGTTGCAAGTGCTAGTTATACGTTAGAAAAGAAGTATGAAGGAAAGCATACATGGACAATTGTTGCTACAGATAATGCAAATCATACGACAACTAAAACCGTGACAACAAAGTATGACTGTACGCCACCGGGTATTGATGGTACTGAGATTACATTTGTTAAACCGGATGGAGTTACTGTTTCTGGGTATTGTCAGGACAATATTATAGAGCAGCATATTGATGATGAAATTAGTCATAGTCCAAATGGTGCAAACTTAAGCTCTGGGGTTAAGAGTGTGATACTTTATAGAGTAACTGGCAGCAACAGAGAGGTAATTCGAACGGACAGGACGCAGAAAACCTTTTTGTCATCTGATACGCATTCATATTTTGATATGTATTACGAGATTACTGCTGATGAAAAGACAGTGAGCTATTATGAGATTATTGTTACCGATTTTGCAGGTAACAGGGTTAAGAAGAAGCTTACTAGTCAGTATAGTCTTCTTAGCTGGTTCCATACCAGTATTGATAGAAGCACTTATGAATAAGACCCAAATTGTAGAGTCCCCTCCTGGGAGTTCGGGCAAGGAGGGCTAGGGTGGTTCGGAATGGTACCAAAAGAAAACAGAAGAAAATTTGTAAGATTAAAAAATAATAATGAACCTTGAAAGTGGCGGAAAAGGCGAAAAATCAAGGCTTATGAGGCAAAGGTCTCCAGGAATGTAAAAATTCTTGGAGATTTTTTTATGTTTTTTCTGTAATCACGATTTTCAGGCTCCAAGTACTTAATGTAAGCGATGAGAAATGAACTTAAAAACTTCAAAGGAGTCGCCTGCAAATACGAAGGAAAAAGGAGAAAAAAGTCGTATGAAAAAGCTTAGAAACAAGATTGATTCTGCAATCATCGGAGCAAAATGCCGTCTTATGGAAAAGAGAGAAGGAAGCGACCAGCTTATCGTAATGTTCATCATTATCGCAGTAGCAGCAGGTATCGCAGGACTTCTTTATATCTTTGGTAAGGACACATTACTTCCAAACATTCAGAACAAACTTACAACTTTGATCAATCAGTGGTTTAACCACGCATAAGGAGGACTCATGGGAAAGAACGCAGGTGAAAGAGCAATTCTCCGCGAAGAAAAAAGACTTGCAAAAGAGAAAAAGCGCCAAATAGAACAGGCTAACAAAATGCTCATTCCAGTGAGCAAGAAGACAAATCAGTCCTTGGGAATCATTTCATTTGATCCAGAAGGAACCTTAAGACTTCAAAATAATCGCTGGATTCGAGTGTTTGAGGCAGCGGAAGACACCTTATGTCAGATGGCAAAAGCAA
Source organism: uncultured Eubacteriales bacterium (assembly GCA_900314525.1). GTDB lineage: Bacteria > Bacillota > Clostridia > Lachnospirales > Lachnospiraceae > Bovifimicola. The sequence goes on along the minus strand of OMVN01000046.1, from coordinate 2,747 downwards.
GCATCAAATTAAGCGGAAGAATGCGAATTACCATGCACATGAGCGAAATGAGTGGCAGGGTAACCTGCCACATTTCCCTTATGGAAACCGGAGAAATTTATGAGGAAGTCAGACAAGATTTTAAGAAGGATGAGGACGTTCTTAGATGTATTTGCAATATGAAGCAGTTATCTGTGGATGAAATTATGAGTGAAATCGCAGCAAACTTCCTTCTTGATATCAGGTTTTCATATGCATCATATGTGCGTGGCAACAAGGATTGGGAGAAGGAATGCTTTGCGAAAGTAACAGAAAATACTTCCTTTTTTATTTCTGGAAGAAATTATGGGGAAAGCTTTATTACGCTTTCGTTACCAACAAAAGCAAGGGCAGGACTTGTAACCAAATTAAAAAAATTAGGATGTGAAGTATTTCTTGGGGTTGATATGAACGCATTATCTGTAGAAGAGCAAAGCGATTTTAACAGAAATCTTGAGAAGAAATATAACCAGAGATTATCTGGTGGAGATACGGACGATTATGTGAATGGATCCGTAATGCTTGTTATTATCTGTGATTCAGATGATGCAAGAAAGATTGTAAAGCAGACAGTTTCTTCAATACTTGAGGGGCACGACTTGATGCCAGCATCAGCTTATGGAATGCAAGGACTTGTGTATCACAGTCTTCTTGGATTTGGGATAAAAGATGCGAAGCAGAAATATGTCGGCTGTGATTATTGTTCAGAACTTGATTCAGCTTAAGCGAAAATTTCCTAAGTTTGATATGGACAAGGACTTAATTGGTAACTGTTCAATTATTGATATTTTAGGTGCCCCCGATATGGATTCCTGCGAATATCTTAGTAAGCATTTTGGAACGCAGACAATTCATAAAGCCAGTGATTCAGATGCGAAGGATTATAAGGGAAGTAGCTCACGGTCAGAAGATGTTATGCAAAAGCCGCTGTTATCTGCAGAAGATATCTTTGCAATGAAGAAGGATGGAGAGTGTGCCATTGTTATAAAGGGTGCTGATCCATTATTTGAAACAAAGTGTCGTATGGAAAAGACACCGTTTGTGAAGCTTCTTTGCAGAAAACATAATCCGTATGATCCAAAGAAGACCAGACAGAAAAGAGAAATGTTTAAGGCGGAGAACTCATCCTTTTTCCTTTGCGGGGAGGTTGCTGAAGCTCAGGCAAAAAAGATAAGGGAAGCAGGTAGTCCAATTATCAGACTTACTGAAGCCGATGTAAATAATCTTATTCTTGCAGGGAAGATGGATGCTCCGGTAACAACATTAAAGCTTACAGAAGCAATGCAGAAAACCTTGCATGAAAATTATGAAAAATATGTAGATGAGCATTCTAACATTCCTGTGGATTTTTCAATTTACAAGGATAAAGATGATGACAGTATGGAGGCAAGAAACAGATATGTCAGACGAGCAGAAACGGTTCAAAACCTTATTCAGGCGGGATATACAAAGGCGCAGATTAGGTTTTTATATGAGCTTATTATGGCAAACTATGGTGCAGACAGAATACAGAAGATGTTCCCGACTGATTGTACCATCGATGAAATAAAAAATTTTGCAAAAATATTATAGATAAAATTTGATGACAAACCAAGTACAATATGATATACTATATTGCATCAAATTAACAAATAAGGGCATATATTATACCATAAAATTTATAAAAGTCAATACTGTATTTTTTGCTGGCTGTTGCATATAATGTATGTAAAGACAGTAATGTCTTTTGGAGATTCACTACCGTTAAGTGTGAGCGATAATATTTTGGAGATTCACTGCCGTCAAGTGTGAGCGATAATATTTTGGAGATTCACTACCGTTAAGTGTGAGATGAAGGGTAAAGTGTTTTGCTTTGCCCTTTTATTTGTTTGGAGAAGATATGGAATTATATGAAGTTACAGAAGCGTATGTATCGTATTTGAGAAAATTTGAACCTAAAAAGATATTATCAAATGCGGATCAAAAGAATACAAGAAAGTTCATAGGTTTAATAGTAAAGAAGGGAAAATACAATTATGTTGTTCCTTTAAGTTCACCAAAGTATGGAAAAGATTTTGCTATTAATGGATATACGGGAGATAAGCTTCCAGCAGATTACTCAACCAAGAAGTATAAAAAGGATATTTGTCTTTTGAAGGATACAACAGAGCCTGTTGTGTTTATGTACTCTAAGGACACAGATGGAATTGATTTTTATAGCAAAATACAATGCAATAATATGATACCAGTTCCTGAATCTGAATTGATAAAGGTTGATGTCAATGCAGAATCAGATGTAGCATATAAAGCATTGCTCCAAAAAGAAATTAATTTTGTAAGAAAAAATGAAACAACAATTATAAAAAAGCATATTAATCCTGTATATAATAATCGTATAAATAATCGTATGAATATAGGATATATTAGAGCTGCAACACCAGATTTTAAGTTGCTTGAACAAAAATGTGATGAGTGGGAGAAGAATCATCCTAAAATAGAAAAATAGTACATATGGCATCTATCAGAAATGATAGGTGCTTTTTTTATGCAAAAATATGCCAGATAAATAAAAAAATTACTTATTTTTCTGTAATCACGATTTTCAGGCTCCAAGTACTTAATGAAAGGGTTAAGGAATTACCCCTTATCAATAGGTAATTGCGAAACTAACATCTAAAATGAGATGACTCGACCATGAAAATGGGATAAATTACAAATATTTACAGCAAGATACAATTACTTCAATTTTA
>OMVN01000045.1 GCA_900314525.1 uncultured Eubacteriales bacterium | reverse complement strand
TTAAAGTTAAAATTATGGGATTATATACACTGGTATAATCATTGCAGACTACATTCTTCACTTGGTTATCAAACACCAGTACAATATCGGAAAAATAACATTAAAAAAGTTGTCTAAAAAAGTGTTGACAATCCAGAATGAGGCAAATAAGAGGTATGAATACAGCTTTAATGATACAAATGGGGTGCTTTCAAAGTTTTCGTTTAATATTGACGGATATAATGTTGATAAGAATGGTAATAATATGACCATTTATACGAAAAATGCCAATACTAGCGATACAATGGGTAGCTTTACTTCTGTAACAGGAGTTGTAGAGACAACAACCAGTTGTGTATTCTGGCTTACCGGAAAAGATGGAGATCAGGAATTTGTTTCTGAACAGCCACAGGCGGATCCAATTTCAGTTTATATCAAAGTTAAGACAGAAAGTCTTGGATATGGAGAAATAACAAAGACCGACACATCAACAGGTAAGTATCTTGCAGGTGCAGTATATGGTATTTATTCAGACAGTGATTGTAACACAAAGGTTGATTCTATGACAACAGATAAGAACGGGTATGCTAAATCTAAGGCATTAACACCGGGCACTTATTATGTAAAAGAAATAACAGCACCGAAGGGATATGTAAAAAGTGATAAGGTTCACACTCTTACAGTAAAAGCCGGTCAGACAACGGGGATTTCTCTTAATGATGTGGAGCAGCTAGGTTCACTCACGATTTACAAAGAGGGAGAAGTTCTTACAGGATGGAATGGAAAGAACTTTGTGTATGAAAAGAAAAAGCTTCAGGGTGCAACTTTTAAAGTGACAGCAGGAGATGATATTTACGAAGGGGACAAAACTGGGATGATAAAAACTGCAGATATATTAAAAAAGAAGCTGTTGTACTATATAATTAGTACATGGCTTCTTTTATTTGATTTTTACTGGTTTATATAGATTGTTTAGAGAGACTAAAGTATAATGAAGAAAGCATGAGCATCACTTTATTTTTTTGTGTTGCTGATGTATTTAGTTATGTGGTATATCACAGGCTATTGCTCAGTTCAAGAAATGAAGTGGATGAAAACAGAAATATCAATGTGACACGAAAGATGTTGGTAAAAGAATTGATGAAATGACAATAGATGAAATCAAAATTGGAAAGGTGGAAGTATTGAGATGTTGGCAGGAGCAGGAGAAATGGAAACTTAAAAAATGCATATGAAAATTCTAAAAAGTGAATAGAATCACAAAAAAGTGTGAAAAAACATTGAGTTTGGTCATTAATATTTAATATGGTAAAAAAAGTTTGAATGTTGACAAAAAGAACGCGTTTGTTATATAATATATTTTAAATTTACGAAAGATTTATCTAATCAGTATTATATTATTGAATGGAGCTAATCAGATGGCAGAACGAGAACTTAAGAAGATGAACCGTTCAGAATTGATTGAAATAATTTATGCTCAGCAAAAATAGGAACATGAATTAAGAGACAAGATTAAACAGCTTGAAGAAAAGTTAACGGAGAAAAATATTATTCTTGAAAAGTCCGGTTCAATAGCCGAAGCTAGCTTGAGATTGAACAAAATATTTGAGGATGCACAGGCAGCGGCAGATCAGTATGTTGAATCAGTCAGAGCAAAGGTTAATGATGAGCGATTCAGCAATAGTACCAATAAATATTACAAAGGTGAAAATGATACAAAAGAGAACGTGATAAATGCAGTTGGTTCTGTTTTGGATAATATTGACACATATAATAAAGCTAGTGAGAATTTTGGTGATAATGTAGTAATTGTTAGGGAGAACGAGGAAAGCATTGTTGACAGAGCATCGGATGTAGAAGAGAACGCGGAAAGTATTGTTGACAGTACATTAGATGTAGACAAGAATTCGGTAGGAACTGTTGGTAACGCATTAAATACAGAAGAAAAGACACCTGATAATAATGAGTTAATCGTAAAGATGGAAGAAGAGATTCCAGTTGTAAATCCAGAAAAAATTACAGTCGGAGTTAATGTCCTTTGATAACATTGAAGGTGAATATGAAAAAGATATGTTTAGAAAAAGGCGAAATAGATATAATGATAAGCAAGATATTTATAATGAAGAAAGTCAAATCGATGAAAATGATATATTTAGTGAAATAGGAAACGATATGACTAATATAAATGACAGTTTGAAAAACGGTCATAGCGAAGAAGATATATTCAAAACTGTCAGAAACAATCAAATGCAATCAATAGATATATTTGATGATATTACAGAGGCAACTGAAAATAATAATGTTGTGTACCCGAATAAAAACAGAATGAGTAACGTTGTTTCGTATCCAAATAAAAACAGTACCAGCAATGATGTTGCATAACTTAACACAACAGCTATCAATCACAATGTTGAAATTGCGAGTCAAATTAATGAGATAGTTGATATTTACAACAATCCAGAGAATAATAATAGTATTGGAGCCGGCTTTAGCAATACAACAGTAAATAGTGGAATAGGAAGCGAAAATGAATCTGATATCAATACAAATAAAGTTGTTGATGAACAAAACAAGCTGAAAACAGAAGAGGATTCTGGTTTTAAATACTATGACCAACATCATAAAAACAGATATGTACTGAATAACTACAGTGATGACAGTATTTACAACAGTAATAGAAGTGTGGATGATAATGATAATAGCAGTCTTGATAGTGACAAAGGTTATAGTAACAAGTCAGGTAATAATGAAAGCAGATATAGTTCTGGCATAATGAGCAATTATGATTATTTCAATATGTGGTTTCAGCAATCAGAGAAAACTGCAGACAATACAAATACATCAATTGATTATGCAGGCAAAGAAGAGAGTCTGAAAAATCCAAGTTCTGGGATGGATTTGAATGATAATGAATTTGATATAGAATTTATTGATTTGGATTAACAGAAATTAGCGCAGATTGTAAACAATATAAAGGTGTAGGGATGTTTGGTAATGGCAGAGATAAATGCACGCGAAGTTCATATTCCATCACATGAGGAAGTTTTAAATGAACGTAAGCGACTCAAGTATAAAAAAGAATATAGAAGAGTATTGTTAAGCACGATATATGCTTTGGTTGTGGTAGCAGCTCTTGCTGCGCTAATTGCCACCATGGTTATGCCGGTGCTACAGGTATCAGGAACTAGCATGGAACCTACACTTGAAGATGATGACCTCATCATTCTCAGGAAGACGAGTAAATTTAAAACAGGAGATTTATGTGGGTTCTATTGGCAGAACAAGCTGTTGCTTAAACGAGTGATAGGAGGTCCGGGAGATATCATATCTATTGATAATGATGGTAATGTTACAGTTAATGGAAAATTATTAAAAGAATCTTATGTTGATAAGAAAGCATTAGGTGAATGTGATTTAACATTTCCTTATCAGGTTCCGGAAGGAAGGTATTTTGTTATGGGTGATCACAGAGAAGTATCTATAGACAGCCGAAGCAGTGCAATCGGATGTGTGGATAAGGAACAAATCGTAGGAAAAGTATTATTTAGAATTTGGCCTTTCAGTAAGATAGGTTTAATACATTAGAGAGGTGGAAGCATGCGAGATACATTGAATGAATATTTGGAAAAATTTAAAGAAAAAAATTATAAACGTAAAAAAGTATTATCAATATTTCTTATGCTGGCATTGGTAGTTACTGTAGGGGTGTCATGGAAATTGAAAATTATTGGTATTTCCATGACAGATGATGAGACAATGGAAAAGGAACTTGAAAAAGAAGAGGCTGAAACAGAGGAAGTTGAAATTGCTGAAACTGAGACGATGATATTTGATAGCGATGGGCAATTGCTGCTGACAGGAGATGATGACTCTGAAGAAGCAGAGGAGATTGTTCAGACTGCAGAAGTAAAAAAATATTTGAAGACCTCAGACGGAAGACCGGGTGTAGGTGATATTATATATTTGGATTCATCAGGTACAACTTGGTTTACAGCTGATCACTGTTATGCTGTAATGTATTATAATATTTCAAGTGAAAATCCGACAGGAAAATTTTTGGCAAGTAATGAATCTACACAGGCATCAAGCACAAGAGATACATTAACATTATGGTCATTTACACTTCCTGATGATTTTGACTCTAATTTAACAATTAAGTTTGAAAGAAAAAATGATAATGGTGAATATAACAGTACAAAACAACTTGGCCTAGAAAGTGGAAATAATTATGTGATTTATAAAGACGGTGGAGGCTATTTTCAAACAGGTACATGGAGAAAATCTTTTACATATGAAGGTGAAAAGTTATATATAGACAGAGAGTCGTTTGGAAATATTGCAAGTGCTACACTGACATTTAATGGGGTTACAAAAGATGTGACATCAATCAGTTCAGATGAAAAATATTTGTATTATGTTTTTAATGTAGGAGATGATGTTGAAGATAGTACAGCTATTACTTTGTCTTATGGTACGGGAAATACACTTAAATTTCATATGAGTGATATGACAGGACAGAAAATAGTTAAACTTAGTGGTGGAACAATTGATACTACAGAGCAGAGTTATAGCCGATATATATATTTTGATGCTACATACTCACAATTAAAATATGATAGAGATGAAACAAGTAGTGGTTATAATAATTCAATTCCTACATATTATCAAAATGAAAAGAATGTTGTATGTAGAGCATTTGATGCAAGTGGCAATTATGTAGACTATCCAATGACAAAAGTGAATGGTAGCAGTTATAAGGGAACACTTGTATATAAAACAGATAATGAAGTGAGTGGAACTTATAATTCATTTCAGTTTTATTCAGAAGGATGCTGGAATTGGGAATGTAGTGCGAAAACAAAGAAAGCAGAATTAGTGGATGAATCTAAAAACTGTTTTGTTGCACATACCAGTGATACATCTATATATAATAATGTTCTTAGAGATGGTTATTGGATTAAGTATGGTGAGATAAAAGATGTTGAGAAAAATACAGATAGTGTAATAGTAGATATTGGTACAGCAACTAAGAGTAATGATACATCCACATTGTGGCTTGATGCTACTATGTATGATTACTATAGTGATTACGAATTGAATGGATATAATCGTGATACATATAACAATAGCACAGCATATAGCAATAATGACGCTGTTAACCACAGAAGATATATGAATTTTAAGCAGTTTAATCAGGCTTTAAGTGAATATTATGCAGGAAGTAGTGACATAGTGACAAACCCTATTTATACGGGACATTTCCAACCAAATGTAGAGGGTTTTGGATGTCAATTTAGTGTTATTGCAAGTACATTAGGTTTATATGGATATCAGAATTATTATAAATTTATATCAAATAATAATTCGATATTAAATAGCTCTAATAATGATAGTGAAGCAGAAAGAACATTTGATAAAGGTGGTTATTATGACTATGCAACAATTGGTCTTGTAAACAATGCTACATATACAGATCCGGTCAGCAAGATTAAGTATCCGGTTTCGAAGGGAACTACTTCATTAATTGAACCACATTTTAATGAGAGCTTTTTGCAGGGCAGCAATTCCAAAAAAGCAGTTGTTGGAAAGGTGTATCAGGATGTTTCATTCCCATTTACACAAAGAAAAGTATTTAAGAAGACAGATGGTTCCGAAGAACCGGTTAATTATTGGTGGTTTGATAGTGCTTCTACAACACTTTATTTGAAAGAAAACGAAGAGGATATTGGGAAGTATTTTTTGAATGGAACAGTAGGAACGAAAGATTTAAGATCTAAAAATGTGGATTCAACCGGTGAACCAACTAATGATGTTTCAAATACATATGGATTTTTCCCATTTAATGAAACAGCAGCAAATTCAAATGCTTCATTTTACAATTATGGATTTGGAAGTAAGATTACAATTGATTTTAGAATGACAGAAGATGGTAAGGTAACAGGTGAGGATGGAGAAAAATATGATGCGAAATTCCGATTCTCTGGTGATGATGATGTTTGGGTATTTTTAGATGACCAACTTGTGTTAGATTGTGGTGGTGGACATGGACGAGTAGCAGGTTTGATTAACTTTGCTCAGAATAAATCATATGTCACAAAGATTAAAAAAGCAGCAGATTCAAATACAACATATGGACCTAAATCTTCAGATGCAGCAGCGAGTACTGTAAAGGCAAGCTATACTTATACGGCAGGCGGTGTTGATGGCAATGAATCTATAACAGATAAATTCTACTATGTACAGGAAAATATATTAGAAAAGCTTGGAAATGGTAAGTATGATACAACAAAACCGCATAAACTGGTTATTTACTATATGGAAAGAGGACAATGGGAATCAAACTTGTCACTTGCGTTTAATATGCCGGTTGAGGATAAGCTTAAGGTTAGCAAGAATGTCGATGTAACAACAAATAATGTAAATGACTTATTTAAAAGCTTTTTTACAACAGCGCCATTTACATTTTCAATAAAAAATATGGTTACACATTTTGGCAAAGCTGTAGCAGGAGCAGCAGATGAGATTTATGATGATATTATTTTTGCAAGAGATTTTTCACAAGGATTAACTTGGAGCGATAATATCAATACTGAAGAAGTTAAGGAAGGAACTAACAACAATGGTATAGTAGCATCTTATAATGGTAAAGGTAATGCAGATCCTATTACTAAAACGAATGTCATCAAGTATATGGGAAAAGATACAGTACCGGAAAATGTTGCCCAAAAGCAAAAGAGATTAATAATATTTCAGCCAGATAGTGGAGGAACAGTTGATATTACAAATATGGCATATCTTGGTTTTTGGGTTAGTATAGAGTCTGACAGTGCTAATATTAATAAATTGTTCATCCAATTAACAGATAAAGATGGAAGAATTGCATATGGAACATTGTATGGAAAAACAGAGGGTACATTGACAAATTGGAGATGGTCTGAATTGACTGTATCACTTTCGGGCATGACTTATGATATCGGATTCGACAAAGCAAATGTACAGAGTATCGGAATTGAATATGACGACAATGTATATGTATTTTTTGATGATTTTGTATTTAAACCTACTAATATAGTAAGTAAATTAAATGGTTTTACACAAAGACAAAATACAATACCGGATTATGGTTCAGCACTAACCGGACAGTTGGAGAATGCAGTAGGTGCAACATATACTTCAAGCAAAGATGAAGAGCATTGTTATGCTGTCGATAAGAATGGTAACTTTACGCTTACGAGTAAGGAAACAGCGACCTTTGTAAGTCAGTTTAGAAAGGGAAGTTACATTTCACTTACAGAGGATTTAGACAGTTCGCAAACTGATTTGTATGAGACTACTATAACTGTAAAAGAAGATTCAAAAACGATTACAGCATATTCATATGCTAGTAGTTCGACAGTCACACCTCTTTCAGGAACGCTTACAACAACCAAACAGGCATATGGAACAGGTGGTATGAGTATCGGTTTAGATGATGGAAGAGTAGAGAAGTATTTGGCAACAATTGCTTCAGAAACGGGAGCTATGGATGGTAATAAATATTCAGAAGGAAAAACAGTCAATACGAGTGGAGAAAAACCATCGGAGGTTCCTACATTTGTCTTTCGTTCCTTTGAATCGCCTGATAGCGAGAATGCGAATACACATATTATATTGGATTACACCAATATAGTAAGAACCGGAAGTATAGAAATTACAAAATCTGAAAATAAGACTGGAGAGCTTAACGGTAACTATACATTTACGATTCAGTTTAGCAATATTGGTGGTTCAAACTTAGAAGGAAGTGCTACAGTACCTGCACAGACATTTACGATTCAAAAAGGTCAGACATATAGAATAGAAGGTATTCCTGTTGGCACAGAGTATACAATAACAGAATCGACAGATGACAATTCAACAATACACAGTGTGACAGAGAACGGAGTGTCAAAGACATTTTCAAAAGAAACACAAAGTGTATCAGGAAAAGTTGAAGTCGATACAGAAGCAGCAACAGGTGGAAAATCATATATATATAATTTTACTAATGCAAAGAAGCCTGTTACACAAATAACTGTACAGAAAATATGGGATGACAGTGATAATACATCACAAAGGCCAGAAGGTGGTATTTATGTAAAACTGTATAGGTCAACGGAACCAACAGCAGAATGGGGCAGTGCTTCATGGGTAGGAGTTGGAGATTATATTAATCTTGTATCAGGAAATGATTTTACATACACAATAGATAATTTAGATGTATATGTTGATTATACTCAAGAAGTAAAGCAAGTATATTATTATAGAATAGCTGAATATACAAAGAGTGGAGATGTTTACACAGAAATTAATTCAGCACACCGGTTGACAAATTATGAATTACCTGTATATTCGGAAGAAAATACAGCAACGAGTGATGGCACTGATGATGGAATAATTAATGCAGCAGATACAGGTGTATATAAACTCATTGTTACAAACACCTATAAAGCACCGTCATATAATTTGCCAAAGACTGGTGGTTCAGGAACAAAATTGCATATATACAGTGGTCTGGCAATCATGCTTGGATGTCTGTATTATGGATATGTCATGAAGCGTAAAAATGTGGAAAGGAGGAAGGTTTAAGCCTCTATTCTGACGGCAATCTTTTAATGCTTGGACATATCTAATATATATCATGTGAGAACATGAAAAATAAAAAAAATTCAAGAGAGGTAAAGGATATGAAAAATAAGATTTTCAAAAAAGTAGCAGCCTTTGGACTTGCACTTGCGACGACACTTTCATTAGGTCTAATAAATGTTGCTGAAGTAAAAGCAGCTGACGCAGATTGTGTAATTAAAATCACGAATGAAGATGTTGGTTATACATATACAGCATATAAAATATTTAGTGGAACAGAGAATGGTGGAAAACTAGACAATGTTGAATGGGCAGCCAATGTAAATTCAGCTGCACAAAGAGCTATATTAACAGCAGCAAAAAGTAAAATTGATAACAGCATCACTACATCTTCTACAGCAGCTGAGCTTGCTGCAGTATTAGATGCTAGCAATGCAGACAAATTTGCAGAAATCATCAATGATGTAATAACTGCGAATACAGGAATTACTAAAACAGAAGTATCAACTCCAGGTACAGGAGAAAATGCTGGTAAATATGTAATTAATTTATCAGGTGATGGGGCAAAAATTGGCTATTATTTTGTAAAGACAACCGGAGTTCCAACTACTTTACAGCAAGAAACAAATGTTCATGGGATAACATATACAAAGTTTATGCTTCAGGTTGTAAATGGTGTTGTTGCCGTTGATGTCAATCATAAAGCAGATGCGCCTAAAATCGAAAAGAAAATTGTTGAGAATGGACAAGAAGTTGATGCGAATACAGCTGCAATAGGTGATGAGGTTTCGTATCAAATAAAATCAAAAGTACCTGATGTGAAAGATTATTCAAAATATTATTTTATCATTACGGATACATTATATAAAGGTTTAACTTTTGATGAAGATAGTTTGAAAATTGAAATTAAAGATAATGGAACATCTAAGAAAGTACTTTCGAAGAATGACGATTATAGTATTGAAACAGAGACTCTTGGTAATGATGATGTGCAAATAAAGATAGTATTCAAAAACGCTAAAGATTTATTTACTTATGTTGAAAATGTAAATGATGTACACATAGGAAATGACATTATTGTAACATATAATGCTACAGTAAATACGACTGCTATAGTTGGTAAGAGTGGAAATACAAATAAGGTAAAACTTACTTACTCACATAATCCTAATATAAGTGATAATGGTGAAAATGAGCCAGATGATCATACACCAGGTGAAAATCATGTCACAGGTGAAACACCAGAGGATGTAGTTATAACATATGTAGCAGATCTTGAATTGTTAAAAATTAATACAAGTAATGTGAACTTAACAAACGTAAAATTTAATTTGACAGGAAATAACTTAAATTTGGTTCAGGTTAAATCAAATTATAAATTTGAGGCAGCTGCAGATGGTGATTATTATGAATTAAAAGATGGAACATATACAAAAACTGCACCAACAAATGAAACTAAAGCATTATATGTAAACGATGGAACTACTAAATATAAATTGGTGAATGATACAGCTAGCTCTTTAACAAAGTGGCTTAGCAGTACATCGATAGATGCATATACTGATGCAGAAGGTAAAATTAAATTTACAGGATTAAATGCAGGAACATATACTCTGACAGAAACAGCGCCAGCAGGATATAAAGCGATAGAACCTATTACAGTTACTATCAGTGCAAAAATTGGTAACGATGAGCTTGGTTCTAAAACAATTACAGATGGAACTGAACAATGTACATGGAACATTATAGTTTCATCATCTAATAGTGTTGCTGTAGATAATAGTAATCGTCGTCTTACAATTACAAATACACCAGTAGGAGCTCTTCCGACAACAGGTGGAATTGGTACAACAATTTTCTATGTTGTAGGTGGAATATTGATGCTTGTGTCATTTGTTTTACTTGTTGTAAAGAAAAGAATGAGCAAATTATCGTAGTAAGAAAAAAATAAAATTATATTAGTGTAGCATAATACTACATAGATGACTGGGAGGCTAAAGTGAAAAAGAAATTATCAACAGTAATATTGGTACTAATTTTCATAATAGGTCTCTCGGTTGTTCTATATCCAACAATTAGTGACTATCTAAATCATAGACAACAGAAAAAGGTAATAGTAAATTATGAGCATACCGTTAGTGAGATGGATACACAAAAAATTGACGAAATGTATGCAAAAGCTGTTGATTATAATGAGAGATTAGCAGCTATGGGAGTAGCAGGATTCTATTCTCCTGATAGAGTTGAAGGATATAAAGAAGCCTTAAATATATCAGGTATAGGAGTTATGGGTTATATTACTATTCCTAAGATTAATGTAGAACTTCCAATATATCATGGAACTAGTGAAGGTGTACTTCAAATTGCCGTAGGTCATCTGGAAGGTTCATCCTTGCCAATAGGTGGAGAGGGAACACATTGCGTGTTGTCTGGACATAGAGGATTGCCAAGTGCAAATCTCTTTACTCACCTTGACAAGCTAGATGTTGGAGATATATTTACTATTACAGTATTGGATAAGGTGTTGACCTATGAAGTTGACCAAATTCGTATTGTGGAACCCGGTGAAGTGGGCGAGTTACAAAAAGTAGAAGGAAAAGATTATTGTACATTACTTACATGTACACCGTATGGAATTAACACACACAGATTGTTGGTCAGAGGGCAGAGAGTTGCCAATATTGAAGATGGTACACAACTATATGTTATAGCAGATGCTTACAAGATGGATACAAAAACAGTTACTATAATTATGGCGATACCGCTTACAATACTGATTTTGATAGGCATTTTTGTTTATACGATACGAAAGAAAAAGAAAACAACTAATTTTTACAATTTTGTAGATGAAAATAAGAGAATTGTATTTAGTGAAGACAGTGATGTTGTGGTCATTAAAGACAAAGAATTAGATACTGATTATAGCAAAGATAGAAGCTTAGTTTTAGATGAAAAGATTAATGATGTGAATGATAAAGAAACAAAGACATAGAAGCAGAGATAAGGTGGAACGACTATGATATCAAAAAGAATATATCCGGCATTTGTCATGATATTGTCAGTAATATTGCTACTGATTAGTAATGTGACAGTATTTGCCATTTCCGGTTCAGAGATTTATATGGATGAAACCGGAAGTATCAGTATTACAATTAAATATGAAAACAATCCGGTTGCCGGAGGAAGTCTCACACTTTACAATGTAGCTTCCATAAGTCTTGATGATGGTAACTTGAGTTATGTTCTTACATCAGATTTTTTGGATTTTGAGACAGATTTTAGTGATATTTCAAGTGATACATTTGCAAAAGATTTAAAGAATTATGCAGATGCAAACAAACTTGAAGGCAAGACAGAAGAAGTTGATGAAGATGGAAAAGTATCATTTGAGGGACTTAATCTTGGACTGTATCTTATGGTACAAAAGGATGCCGCAGATGGCTATTATGAGATGAATCCTTTTGTTGTTTCAGTACCTGATGAATCAATGGGTAAAGTGGTGTATAATGTTGATGCATCTCCTAAGACGGAGATTATCAGGAAACCTGTGGAACCCCCTGAAACTGAAACCACTACAGTAGTACCGACCACTACTGCATATAATGTCAATGCACCGGCAGGTGCACCAACTCCAACAGTACCGACAGCAATAGCAGCACTGGCAGTAATACCTCAGACAGGTCTTTTGATATGGCCTGTGTTATTACTTGCAATGGTTGGACTTCTGTTGATGGCAATAGGTTGGAGATTAAAAATGACAGCTAAAGTAGACATGAGGGCAAGTAATGAGGCGTAAGTTTGGGAACTTATTGATTGTACTTGGAGTATTATGTATCTTATGTGCCGTTTTTCTGGTAGGTAGAAATTTCTATTATGAATATGAAGCAGGTAAGTATATCGATAACATTCTTCCAAGACTACAGTCGAAAATAAGTGAAGCAACTGTTAATAGTGAAAATGAGGAAGCTGCTCCACAGGAAAATGTAGCGGTAATAGATGGAAATCTTTATATTGGTATTCTTACAGTTCCGTCATTAGGTCTGGAACTCCCAATACTGAAAGATTATAGCTATGCCAATCTTAACATTGCACCATGTTTATACAGTGGTTCTTATGAGACAGACAATATGGTTTTGGCAGGACACAATTATAGAAGACATTTTAGTTTACTTCGGACGATTGCGGTAGGTACAGAAATTGATTTCACAGCTGTTTCTGGCGATGTGTACAGATACAGAGTT
Organism: uncultured Eubacteriales bacterium; assembly: GCA_900314525.1. Classification (GTDB taxonomy): domain Bacteria; phylum Bacillota; class Clostridia; order Lachnospirales; family Lachnospiraceae; genus Bovifimicola. Next base: position 927 of record OMVN01000045.1, on the reverse strand, counting down.
ACGTTAGTTGAAATATTAGAACCAACGCAGGTTGACTATCTTGTGAATAAAGAAGAGGAATGGGATTTATCCCTCTTTACATGTACATTAAGTGGTGCAACAAGATGCGTTGTACGTTGTGTGAGAGAAGCTTAAAAATGATAATATGAACAATAATTATAGAAAATAGAAGCATTGGAAGAATTGGATTCCAATGCTCTATTTGATTTTGGACAATAGGGATGATGGTTAAAATCAAATGCATCAATATATACCGTATAAGCGTAAGCGTCAATCGTAAGCGTCAAATCCTACGCCCCACCTAAATTTTAAGCGTCGCTTATTTGCGACGCTTGCTATAGCAATCAGCTGGCAGATTTTTCGACCACGGCATAAGCGGATCCAGTATTGATTGACTTATATTTTCGTTTTTATCAACTCATCAATGGGAACTTCGCCATCTGTCAGAAATACCTTCAGATATTCTTCCTGATTGATACTGTAGTTTAGCCCTTTTGCTGTTTCGCTCTTAGTAAGGACGGTACCACTTGCAAGAACTTCTTTTACCCACGCAAAATACTCTTCAACCAATGGTCTGATTGAAGATTGTCTCTCTTTTAAACGCTCTTTTAGAGAAAGTGTTTTTAAGCTTTCTTCCAGCTTATAAATTGCTCCAATCCTCATCAGTGCCTTGTAGGCAACCGAAGATTCGACTGCTTTCTGATTTCCTTTGCCCATTGCTTTAATGGCATTGGCAAAGTGGCGCCTTGTAGTGGTAAACTAAATTGGTAATACCTTGTTCGGATAATATGATATATAATACAATTATTATCCAAGAAGGATTACTAACAATGTCAGTACGTTACAATGAGGACTTTAAACTTGAAGTCGTAAAAGCCTATATGGCAGGTGACAGATCTACTGCAGAATTATCTGCAGAATATAATG
>OMVN01000032.1 GCA_900314525.1 uncultured Eubacteriales bacterium | reverse complement strand
TGGTTCATAGTGTTTACTCATTTGTGACATTCCTCGTTTCCTCCTAAGATTATATCTTATTAGGTCGAGGTGTTACAACTATGTTATATCACAACAATTCTTATAGGTGTAAAACCAGAATGGGTAGAGAAATGGCTACAGAAAGTTTGAGAGCCTTGTTAATTCTTATAGGTGTAAAACTAATATCTTTTAATATTATGATAGTATATCAGGTCAGAACCTTTCTTTAGAATTGCCATTGGATGATATGTTTGGTAAATTGCAAAAAGATATAGAGGATGCCTATCGCAATAAGGAGAATAAAGAATACTATTATCTTTCCAAAGGAGATTTATATAATGAAATAGTTAATGATGAGAGATTAAATAGTAAAATAAATAATAAAGAATTATGGATTATTCATAAAAATGAGTTATATAATAATATGTATAATTTTATTCCAAAGATAGAAGAGAAGAATAAAGGGTGGAGAAAGACAGAACTCACCACAATTGAGAAAATTACATTGGATTGCGATGAAGAAAAAATATATAATTTTGTGTATGGTCAGAAAAATCTAGAGACAAGAAAGGAATATGTAGATATATTTTTTAATGGAAAAGAGCCTTCTATAGAACAAATTGAGAAGATAAAGGATGAGTTTAAGGATTATTTTAGTGATCGAGAATCTGAGGAGAAAACAATTAAGGAAAAAAAAATTAAGTGATAGAAAACAAAAAAGGAATAAAATAGTGAAAGATATTAAAACTAAATATTTTAAGGAAGCAATAGAACAATACAAAGTTTTAAGAGAAAAATATAAGACACTTAATAATTTCCTGAAGGATACATATATGGACCATAAATATTCAGAAGAATGTGGGGACATTATAAAGGGATTTGTAGACTTAGACAGAACCATTGAAGAACTTGAGAACAGTGCAATTAGTCAGATTTCCTTTGCAAATTTCAAAAAAGTTGATACATGTTTGGAAAATATAGCAATAAATTTAGACAATGGCATGAAAATTATATATAACAAAAATCATGATATGAATGCTACAGTTGAGTATGAAAGTGAGGAAATACCTCAAAATATCATAGATGGAAAAGATGAGAAGACAGAACAAAATGAGGCACCACAGATGAGACCTAAGATGAAATTGTTATAATTTAATATTTTAAATAATAACCCGCTGATAAAAATGATATTTCAGCGGGTTATTTCCGTCTCAGACTTTCTATTGTAAACACAAAATAATTTTGATATAATTTAAGAGATTATAAGCATATCAGAATACTAAATCGAACCTTTAGATGGAGGCATAGATGACAGTATATTTAGTAGATTTTGAAAACGTTCGTTCGTCAGGACTTAAGGGCGTTGAAAATCTTAGTGATGATGACAAGGTAGTTATTTTCTATAGTAAAAATGCAGATGCGATTACATTTGATGTACATATGCTTCTCAGCAAAAGTATGGCTGAAATAGAGACATACATGATATTAAGAGGTGGCAGGAATTCTTTAGACTTTCAGTTATCTACATATCTTGGTTATCTGGTTATGGAGAACAGATTCAGAAATATTGTGATAATTAGTGAGGATAAAGGATTTCTCTGTGCTATTAATTTCTGGGAAGAAAACATGGAACTTTGCAATGCGAATATAAGACTTGCAAAGAGTATTGAATCATTTGAGTCGGATGATCTGGCTGATGAATTAGAAGATAGTGAGGGAAGTTTTATCAAGAAACTTTCTGTTATACCTGCTAAGAATAGCACATCAGAAATTAAGGAAACACTTAAACTCAATTCAAAAGAAGCAAACAAGAGTAGCAAGCAGAAGTTTGAGAATTTTACAGAAAAAGCTATAAAGAAGGCTAAGGCTGTATTTGCACCTAAATCAAGTGACAATAAAGAAAATTCAGGCAACGAAAACGACAATAAGCCAGAAGAAAACATTAAAGAGGCAAGTGCAAATAATAAAAAGAAAACTGAGCGAAAACCTAAGAATAATAAGAATGGCAAGCGTGGAGATAAGAATCACGAAGATAATAAAAAGCCACAGAATAATCGAGATTCAAAGAAACAGGATAATGCAAATAAGAACGTACAGAATCCTATTTCGAAGAACAAGATTTTCGCTGCAGAAGTAAAATATAATATTGTAGAAGATGTGAGAAATATTATAGGAGAGAAGTATGGAGAAGAGTATGTTCCTGTTCTTGTGGAGGCAATCGGAAAATCTACAGGAAAGCAGCATTTGTACAGAATGCTTGTGAGCAGATGCGGACAGGAACTTGGTAAAGAGTTATATGTAAGTATTAAGGGACAATATGTTAATTTAAAACGTAAATAATTTATGATACAGATTAAGTAATCTGGTATGCTTTAATTAAAATAATTAAAAGGGAGTAGGAATTGAATTTTGCAGTCTTACTCCTTTTTGTAAAATATAAAAGGATAAATCTTATGGGAAAAGAATTGAAGACAAATGCCATGCGCATTTTAGATAAAAATAAAATAGATTATGAAGTAAACACTTATGAGTGTGATGAATTCAAGGATGGAGTGTCTATTGCAGATATGCTGGGACAGGAATATGCCAGGTCATTTAAGACACTTGTGACTATTGGTAAAAGTAACAATTATTATGTATTTGTAATTCCTGTGGACAAGGAAATTGATATGAAAAAAGCAGCGAAATCAGTGGGTGAAAAAAACATTGAGATGGTGCACGTAAAGGATATTAACAAGGTTACAGGTTATATAAGGGGCGGCTGCACTCCTATTGGAATGAAGAAGCTGTACAAGACGGTTATTCATGAATCTGCACTGGATTTTGACAGGATTATTGTGAGTGGGGGAAGAATTGGCGCTCAGATTTTTATTAATCCTGAAGATTTAATAAAAGTAGTTAATGGAAATGTTTGTGACATAATAAAATAACGGAGGTAACGTAAAGGAATGAGTACAATATGGAAAATCGCCATTATATTTGCAGTGTTTTTACTGATAGATATACTGGGACATATCTGTTTTAAGATTAAGAGAAAGATAGGCGATTATCTGATGCTCGTTATTGTCTCTATTTCCCTGTGTACAAGCATTATCTGGGGAATAACCAGAGGCGGTGAATCTGACTCGGCAGATAAAAAGGATTTATATATTTCATACAAGTATCTTCTTGATGGAAATATAAGGCAGGCAAAACTAAAGCTGGTGGGGGCAGGCGGAAGTCAGAAGGTAAAAGCTGATATTATTGGAGCTATTGCAGATTTAGCTGATAAGAATTATGTGAGCAGCTATTTTGCTACAAAGAGATTAAAGGAAGAGGAATTAAATCCCAGTGACAAAAAATATGTAGACAGAATAATGGCAATATCAAGAGAAGAACTTGGAATTACTGATGGAAAAGATAGCAGTGCTAAAAAAAGTTATGATAGCTATGATGAATACTTAAAGGATTTATCAGCAGAATCCAAAGAGGATGCAAAATCTGAAGTAAATGGCAATCAGGAAAAGACCATAGATTCATCAGTGAAAAAATTAGCTGATGGATATATGCATACATTAGATATTTCTGGTTCTGAAGCATCATCTTATAATCAGGATTATGAACTCGACAGCAAACTCACAGCAACAAGTATAGATAGAATAACAATAGAAGATATCAATGAATTAAAAGAGAAATATGGAAACACTGAGGATGTGAGAAAGCTTGAACTGAAATATTATGTCTCTAAGAAAGATTATGAGAAAGCAGTAAAGAAGGCTAAAGGTTTAGTAAACAAATATAATTCTGAAGAGAATCAGGTTATCTTGACAGACATAATTGCTCAGGAATCTTTTGAGAAAAATCAGAGGGCTTTATCTGATGGGAAATATACAAAAGATATGTTTGATATGACCGATGATGAAGTTAATGAATTAATTGAAAAGGCGAAAAGCAATAAGGATAAGGCTTCGGACTATTACAAAGATGCAGCTAATATAAAAATTAAGAGAGCTATTAATTATATTTTATCAAAAGAGCCTGCAGATGGGGATAATACAGGACTCTATGATTTGCAGCTTGCAAAACTATACCTGATTACAGGAGACAGAGAAACTGCCGGAAATTACCTGCACAAGGTAATTGATAACAGCGTCGATGTATCTGATGATTCGTCAATAAGAGAAGCATTGGATAACGTAGTGTCTGAGTATAACCAGATTACAGGAGATGAATACAACGCAAGCCTCAACAGCCAGGTTAATGAACTTGTTCGCCAGCAGAGCAGCGGTGTGGTTGAGATAGCAGATGACACAGTCAATGGTTCATTCAGATCATATGTAACTAACACTTTAAAATACGATAAGATAAATGTTCATATCAGCAGAATCGAGACGGACAAATATCCAGAAATTACTGCGTATGTAAATATTAACGGCGAGAAGGATGGAAAGGAAGATCTTGCATCTGATTTTGAAAAAGAAGACTTCTCTCTTATTGACACACAGTATGAAATTACTAATTTTAAAATGTCAAAGGATAACAGTAAAGTTAGTGTGGCTATAGTTATGGACCACAGTGGAAGTATGGATGGAGCACCCCTTGATAATGCAAAGATAGCTGCAAAAGAGGCTATTAAATATATGGATACAGGAAATGAGAGAATGGCAATTGTATCCTATGACGATTCTGCAGCAGTTGAGCAGGGACTTACAGACAAGCAGAAATCTTTAAACAGTGCCATTGAGGGAATAACAAATGGCGGAGGAACAAATATTTCTCTTGGTCTTACAAAAGGTATTGAAGAAGTAGATGGTGAAAGAGGAAGTAAAGCCGTAATATTAATGTCAGATGGACAGGATAATGGAACAAGGGAAGATATGGAAAAGGCAATTGAGAAAGCCTACAATAGCAAAGTTCCTGTATACACAGTTGCGTTTGGCGAGTGTGACGAAGAGTACATGAAGTGGATCGCGGATGAGACTGGCGGCAAATACATAAAGGCAGATGATTCATCGGATCTTGCTGATATTTATCTGGCACTTCAGAAATATATAGTAAATAATTATAAGATTGAATATAAAGTAACAAAGAACAAAGAAACAGATCCAAGATTCCTGACAGTTAATATTGATAAATATAACACATCAGATACATTGGATTACTATCTAAAAGAGCCTGAGGAAAAAGAAGAGGGCGAAGAGGAAAATCAGACAGATATAGAAAAAATGGATGAAAATACACTTGATATTTCATCTGTTTCACCAAACGGAGCATCTAAAGGTGATATAAAAAATGGTATAGAGATAAGTATTACAGGAAGTGGATTTGATGACACGACAAACATTGTAATAAATACTACACCACTTAAGGATGTACAGGTTATTTCCAAAACTGAATTAAAGGGAACACTTAAAGGAGATTTTGAACCAGGACAATATAGTGTAAAGGCCAAATTAGATGATGGAAGAATGGCGACAAAAAATGACATTTTCTTTGTGTCTAAGGCTGGAACTTCAAAATCTGTAAAAGTTGGATGCGTCACAATTACAGCAGGGACAATTGGTCAGATAAATGATAATACACTTGTGGCTTCTGGAAACGTAATGATTAACAACTTCATTCACAGCAGTGGGGACATGAAGATTGAAGTGGACAATATGGACAAAAATATTGATCTCACAAAAGGAACTACAGTGTATGCTGGAAACTCAGGAAAATTGAGCGGACAGTCAAAACTTTATGTAAGCTATGAGCAGATGACCAAGAAAAATGGGAATTTTGCAAGTCTTGTAATGGGTGGCAAGGATTATGTAATCCATAGAAATAGTTATGTTGGTACTGTGGATCAGGAAAAGACTACATTTGATGAGAATACAGGTAACTACAATCTGAAGATTCCATTTATTATGAACATAGATGCGGCAGAAGTAAATCTCTACAGTAACCGACTTCAGGTTGATTTAAAGTCAGTTAACTTAAAGGAAATTATTTCTAATATGAGCAAGTCATTGAGACATAAGACTGGTAATAATAAAGAAGAGCCTAAGGTACAGAGCAGATCATCAGCTAATAAATTTAGTATTGGTAGCAGTGATGCAGGAATTTCAATGGCAATAACTCCTGACGGAATGGAATTCGGAGGCGAGGCAAAACTTGGATTTAATGACAGCATTGTATTTGACAATTTTGGATTAAATGAACTCAGTCTGAAATTAAACTCACTTGATGCAGATAAAGAGTACTGGAAAATTGGCTGCAAAATAGATCTTGGAAGATCTCTTCCGGCATTCAAGGACGGAAGAAGTGCAGGATTTGAGGGCAGCATAGGTTCTTATTACTGGCTCCCTGATTCAATTGATATTAAAGATGAGTTAGATCCAGGAATTACAGTTTACAAAATAGTAGAAATCAATGAGTTAGAGGGAGAATTTAAAGGACTCAGTACAATTGCGCTTAAATTGTATGAAAAAGCAATTCCTAAAGAGACTTATGAAATCATAGGAAGTGGAATTAATTCTAAGGAATACAAATATCAGGATATTGTATTAACAGCTAAGGCTAAGGCAGAAGCAAATGTATTTGCTTCAATTGATGGAAATCATCCTGTACTTAAAAAATTTAAACAGTGGGGAGAAATTGGAACAATTAATGGTTCGGCAGGAATAAATTTCTCTAATCCTGGAATGGATATAAAGGCAGACATGGAACTTCTTGGAAGTGAAAAAGCAGAGGCAGAGGCCAAGATTGATAAAGATGGGCTTGATATTACAGGAGATGTAAATCTTGCACTAAGCGGATTTGGTCTGGAATTATCCGGTGGTGGAAAAGCAGAGATAAAAGGAGATGTAACAGGAGCATCAATATATACAGGCATTAACGGAAAGTTAGTTTGTCCAGTGCTTAGCATAAGCTACAATGGAGAGTCGGGTACTAAACTTGAGTTCCAGTGGAATTTAGACAAGATTGCAGTAACCGTTAATTACAAAGATGGCGCGGTAGATAAAGAAGCATCTCTGTGGTACGAAGATGATGGTTCGTTACTGCTCTTTAATAAGATACATGCATCAGTTAATTAGGAGGCAGAAAATTGAGTACAAGTAGAAAAAAATTTATAATAAATACAAAAGCGATTGTTATGTTTATCGCTGCTGTTGTTATGGTAGTTTTCTGTCAGATGACAGCCAGGGCAGAATCAAAGGAACTTACAATAAATGTAGACAGGGATTTTACAAATGCAGTTTTAGATATAACTTGGGAGAATACCAAAGTTAAAGCAAAAGTTAACATAGTTTCTCCTGATGGTACAGCATACAATGAGACAAACAGTAAAGACAAATTATATGTAACAGATGGCGAGGCTATGATAAACCTTGGAACACCTGCTAAAGGTGAATGGAAAATAACGGTTGAAGGTGACAGCCTTGGAACTGTAAATGCAGATATGGGTCAGCTTCCAGAAACACTGAAGATTGATTCATTTACTGTGACAGGAGATGACACAAATTATCAGGCATCATATCAGGTAAGTGAGAGCCCAGAGACTGTGGATATTGAAATTTATGCAGACACAGATGGAGAAAATTTTGATGGAACAATGGTATACAGTGCAGGTTATGTTACACCATCAGGACAGGTAAATATTGATATGTCTGGGCTTAAGTCGGGTGAGTACCATTTTTATCTTATAGTAAAAAATCAGGGCGCATTTAAGAGAGCGTATGCAGATGAAATTCTATCATACCAGAATCCAAATGTTACGGACAAGGTGCAGAATGTAAAAGCAGGAAAGTACAATGATGGTTATTATATAAGCTGGGACTGTGAGGGAGACGGAGATTTATTTGATGTGTATATTTTTGATTCATCTAATAATCTTCTTGATACTCAAAATGTCATGGGTGAAGGATTCTATTATGGAGAATTTCCAGATGATATCGACAAGGTAAATCTTGCAGTTGTTTACAGTGAAAGGGACTGCAATTATGATAAAATTGAAGTATCGAAAGATACAAAATTTAATGGAAGTGTGAAGTTTGACGTTAAAGAAAATTACACAAATCACAGCTATATAGTTGCAGATGTTTCACTTGAGGGAAAAAGTACGTTTGATGCGTATTTAAATGATGAATTAGAAATTGAGAAAAAGTCAGAAGATGGAAAATACAAAATAAACTTAGAAGACGGCGACAATGAAGTTATTTTTAAGATGACAGATGAAGCAGGCAATATTAAGGAGTTTTCAAAAGACATTTATGTAGATACAGTTCCACCGGCATTATCAGTAGAAAATGATGTTGACGGAGTTACTACTAACAAGAAATATATCTACATATCAGGATATTCTGAGAGCGGAGCTAAATTAACCCTTAATGAAAAAAAAATAAAAATGGAAAAAGGTTATTTCAGTTACAAGGTAGAACTCAACTATGGTACAAACAAACTGAATCTTGTGGCTGAGGATATGGCAGGCAATAAATCTGCATACTCAGCAACAGTTAAATGCGAACTCAACAAAAAAAGCAGATTTGATATGTATATTGTTTCAGGAGTTATAGGATTACTATTGATTTGCTACATGATAGTATTTGTAAAGGGATTTAAGAGAAAGAGGGCAGACAAATGATAATAGCAGAATTAATGATAACAGTTGTTGCTACCCTGGTGGCTCTTGGAATTACAGGATATGCAGCGTATTTGACGGATATAGTAAGTGGATACAAATTACTTGAAATAGACAGCCATAAAGGGTATATATATGCAACTACATATAAGAACTGGCAGTTTTACGCTCTTATAGCTATTTCGGTTGCAGTTATATTATGGATATTATTTGTTCTTCTTATATTGAGAAGACATAGAAGAAAGAAAAAAGAGAAGGCGAATGTATGAAGAATTATTTAATGGCCCTTGATCAGGGTACTACAAGTAGCAGATGTATTATTTTCAATAAATCCGGGGAAATAGTATCAAGTGCCAGAAGAGAATTTACACAGTATTTTCCAAAAAGCGGATGGGTGGAGCAGAATCCTAATGAGATATGGTCATCAGAACTTTCTGTCATGGTGGAAGCCATGGCGGCAAAGGGAATAGAGAGCAGCGATATAGCAGCAATTGGAATAACAAATCAGAGGGAGACAACTATCTGCTGGGATAAGAAAACTGGCGATCCTGTATATAATGCAATTGTGTGGCAGTGCAGGAGAACAGCGGATAGGGTTCTTGAACTTAAGAAACAGGGTCTTGGAGACAAGATTAGACAGAAGACAGGACTTGTTATGGATCCATATTTTTCAGCAACAAAGATAGAGTGGATTTTAAATAATGTGGGTGGAGCAAGAGAAAAGGCAGAGAATGGTGATTTGTTGTTTGGAACTGTTGACACCTGGCTCATTTATAAACTCACAAAGGGCAGGGTACACGCAACGGATTACACAAATGCATCCAGAACAATGATGTTTAATATACATGACCTGTGCTGGGATGATGAACTTCTTGATATATTTAATATCCCAAGAAGCATGCTTCCAGAAGTAAAATATTCATCCTCAATGTATGGATATACAGACGAATCTGTATTTGGAGGTTCTGTTCCTATTGCAGGAGTTGCGGGAGACCAGCAGGCAGCATTGTTTGGTCAGTGCTGTTTTGATGAGGGAGAGGCAAAGAACACTTATGGAACAGGATGCTTTCTCTTAATGAATACGGGAAACAAAATCGTAGAATCTGGTAATGGACTAATCACAACAATTGCTGCGGCAGCAGGTGAAAATATAAACTATGCCTTAGAGGGTAGTGTGTTTGTGGCAGGAGCAGCTATAAAGTGGCTTCGCGATCAGCTTAAATTAATAGAGACAGCGGAGGAAACTTATGAACTTGCAAAATCAGTAAAAGACTGTGGCGGTGTGTATGTCGTTCCAGCTTTTACAGGACTTGGGGCGCCATACTGGGATGCCTACGCAAGAGGAGCAGTATTTGGCCTTTCAAGAGGAACAAGCAAAGCACATTTTGTGAGAGCAACATTGGAATCCCTTGCCTACCAGACAACAGATGTAATCAAGGCAATGGAAGAAGATTGTGGCAGTCCTCTAAAATCTTTAAAGGTAGATGGAGGGGCGAGTGCCAATGACTTTATCCTGCAGTTCCAGGCAGATTTACTAAATGCAGAGATTAACAGACCAAAAGTAATTGAGACTACAGCACTCGGCGCAGCATATCTTGCAGGTCTGGCGGTATCTTATTACAAGGATGTGGAGGAAATAAAAGAGAATCTGTTAATAGATAAAGTGTTTACTCCACAGATAGATGATGAACAGAGAGAAAATCTTTACAGTGGATGGAAAGACTGCGTAAGCAGAATAAGAAGCGTATAGGAGGATAATAAAATGGGCGAAGTAAAAATCAGAGAATTTGAATTTTTATCTAGTAACAATTATTACACAATTCACGGAAAAATGTGGATACCGGAGGGAGAAATCAAGGCTATTGTGCAAATCTCTCATGGAATGGCAGAGTATATTGACCGATATGATGAGTTTGCAAAATATCTTGCATCAAATGGAATATTGGCAGTTGGAAATGACCATATGGGACACGGTGAGTCAGTAAATTCCAAAGATGATCTGGGATATTTCTCCATTCCGATAAAGGGAATGCCATCGAAATATAAGGACAAGTTCACATCAGGTGCTCTTGCAGTAAAGGATTTATACAGAATAACAAGACAGGTAAAAAAACATTATCCAGGAATACCATATATTCTTCTTGGCCACAGTATGGGATCATTCCTTGCAAGACGTTATATGATAGATTATGGTGATGAATTAGATGGAGTAATACTGGTAGGAACAGGAAATACATCAAAGGGACATCTTCTTATGGGAAAGGCACTTCTCAATGCAATTAAGCTTGCAAAAGGTGAGAGATACAGAAGTAAACTTGCCTATGACGTAATGTATGGGGGATATAACAAGCGTGTGAAGGAGAAACACAGTGAAAATGACTGGATCTGCTCAGACAAAAAGGTTGTAGATAAATATGATAACGATGAGAAGTGTGGATATCGTTTTACTATCAATGGCCTTGAGGCTCTTGTAGATACAGTAGATTATGTGGAGAATAAGAAAAATATTAATAAAATAAACAGAAGTATAAAGACTCTTCTTCTGGCTGGAGAAGATGATCCTGTTGGAGGCTTTGGTCAGGAGGTAAAACTCACATATGAAACACTAAATTCCCACGGAATAATTGACATAGACATGAAAATGTATAAGGGAATGCGCCATGAAATCTTAAATGAGACTGGTAAAGAAAATGTTTACAAAGATGTTCTAAACTGGATAAAAGAACGCTTTTAAGTAAAAAAACACCATAAATGAATTTTTACAACTTTCCAGTAATGGAGGAGAAAAATTCACTTATGGTGTATATTTTATTCCATTTGCAGTTTTCCCTGCGCTTCTAAGTTCTTTCTAATCTGTTGCATCTTAACATCTGTCTCGTAGATTACATTTGCACATTCTGTGAGCTGGGCAACTACGTCATCTACATTTTCCTGACTTTTCTTATAGTGAATCTGGTGCTCTAAGCTTGCCCAGAAATTCATCGCTATTGTTCGAATCTGAACTTCCACTTTAATGATTTTCTTGCCTGCTGATAAGAATATTGGCACTTCAACAACGAGGTGAAGACTTCTGTAACCATTTGGTTTTGGATTCTTTATGTAATCTTTTACCTGAACAACCTTAATATCATCTTGTGCTGTAAGCATGGCAGCAACTGTATAAATATCATCTACAAATGGACAGATAACTCGAATTCCTGCCACATCATGGAGGTTTTCAAGGATGCTTTCTGTGCTTACCTCATATCCTCTTCGGATAAGTTTTTCATAGATGCTCTTGGGAGATTTTATTCTTGACTTTATATTGTCTATTGGATTTCTTGAATGACTATATTGAAAATCATCATTTAATACTTCAAGTTTTGTGCGGACTTCTCTGATTGCACATCCGTACCAGCACATAAGCTGCTTGAATTTATCTATATTTTTAAATGTTTTAGATAAGTCTATAACATTATCATTAAGCATTGCCATCTCTTCGGATAAATTGGAATTCATAATTACTACCTCCGTTACATTATTTTAGTTATATAGTTTTCCTGATATCTAGAGTTTGATATTCTTCTCTGCCCACAATTTAAGTGCAGTTGAGTTGTCAGAAATTCGCTCTAATGTTTTGATTATATTAATAAATTCTTCTCGTTCACTGGCATCAACAACACCATCCTGTGAAATTGAAATCAGTGAGTTCTGTATAGATTCGATATCATTTAACGAACCAAGTACCTTTAATGATAATCTGTCAAAATCCTCAAGGTCTACTTTTGACATAGTATGTTTGCCAATAGGACAGTTAATAGAACAGTGAGAATTGCAGAGCTCAGGAGTGTTGTAGCATTTAGACATTTCATAAACTTCTTCTGGGTAAGGAGTTATGTTGCCAAGTTCTATGTTTGCAAGCCTTGTTCTGTCTATATTTAACACCTCAGAAGCCTTTTCACGACTCGAAAAAGAATCATTATTTTCTGCTGCTTCGTATCTTGCCATGCAGTACATATTGTTTGCTGCTTTTGTTGCTTTTTTACCCATTATCTGAAACGACCTTTCCATAAAAAAATACCTAATACTAGTTTATCAAAATATAGCAAAAAGTAAAGCAAAAGAATGCCGAAAAACACAGTAAATAAGCCGAAAAAATAGTTTGCATAATCATATTAAAATTAGTATAATAGAATATAGCTAATCAGGTTTAAATTTGGTGATAATCTGTAAAACTTGATACGTTACTCTGAAGAAAAATTTCAGAGTTTATAAGCAACAGGAGGAAAATCAAATGATAACATTAAGTAAAGGCGGAGCATATTTGCTTGGCGGTACAGAAGTTGTTTTAGATGCAGAAGATGTTATGGAACAGTTAAAGTCTAAGACAGGTAAGGATGTAACTAAGGAAGAGGCTAAAAAGAATACTATAGCTTATAGTATTTTGAGAGACCATAATACATCCGATAATATGGATAAACTACAGATTAAGTTTGATAAACTTACATCTCACGATATAACATTTGTAGGAATAATTCAGACAGCAAGGGCCTCAGGACTTGAGAAATTTCCAATCCCTTATGTTTTAACTAACTGCCACAACAGTTTATGTGCCGTTGGTGGAACAATTAATGAGGATGATCACATGTTTGGCCTTACATGTGCAAAGAAATACGGCGGTGTTTATGTACCACCTCATCAGGCAGTTATTCATCAGTTTGCAAGAGAGATGCTTGCAGGCGGTGGAAGAATGATTCTTGGTTCTGACAGTCATACACGTTATGGTGCACTTGGAACTATGGCAATGGGCGAGGGTGGACCTGAGCTCGTTAAACAGCTTCTTTCACAGACATATGATATCAATATGCCAGATGTAATTGCGGTATATTTAAGCGGAGAACCTGTTAAGGGTGTTGGACCACAGGATGTGGCTCTTGCAATCATAGGAGCTGTATTTGGAAATGGTTATGTTAAGAACAAGGTATTAGAGTTTGTTGGACCTGGAGTTTCAAGCTTAAGTGCTGACTTCAGAATCGGAATAGATGTTATGACAACAGAGACAACTTGTCTTTCATCAATCTGGAGAACAGATGATGTAATCAAAGACTTCTATGATATTCATGGAAGAAGTGAAGATTACAAGGAGTTAAATCCTGGTGATGTTGCATACTATGACGGCGTTGTATCTGTAGAACTTGATAAAGTAAAACCTATGATAGCAATGCCATTCCATCCAAGCAATACTTACACAATCGAAGAGTTAAATGCTAATCTATTAGATATTCTTGATGATTGTGAGAAGAAGGCACTTGTAAGTTTAGATGGACAGGTTGACTTCAAGCTTAAGGATAAAGTAAGAAACGGAAAACTTTATGTAGAACAGGGAATTATCGCTGGATGTGCAGGTGGTGGATTTGAAAATATCTGTGCTGCAGCTGATATATTAAAGGGCAAGAATATTGGATCAGATGAATTTACATTAAGTGTTTATCCAGCAAGTACACCTATTTATGTTGAACTTGCAAGAAACGGTCGTCTTGCAGACCTTATGGCTACAGGTGCTATTGTTAAGACAGCATTCTGCGGACCTTGTTTTGGAGCAGGAGATACTCCTTCAAATAACGCACTTTCAATCAGACATTCAACAAGAAACTTCCCTAACAGAGAAGGTTCTAAGTTACAGAATGGTCAGATTTCATCAGTTGCACTTATGGATGCAAGATCGATTGCAGCTACAGCAGCTAATAAGGGATATCTTACAGCAGCAACAGATGTTGATGCAAACTTCACTAATCCAAGATATTTCTTTGATAAATCAATATATGAGAACAGAGTATTTGACAGCCATGGTGTTGCAGATCCAAGTGTTGAGATTAAATTTGGTCCTAACATCAAAGACTGGCCAGAGATGGTTGCTCTCACAGATAATCTCGTATTAAAAGTTGTATCAGAGATTCATGATCCTGTAACAACTACAGATGAACTTATTCCTTCAGGAGAGACATCATCTTACAGATCTAATCCTCTTGGACTTGCAGAGTTTGCACTTTCAAGAAAAGATCCTGCATATGTTTCAAGAGCAAAAGAAGTTCAGAAAGCGGAGAAGGCTAGAGAAAATGGAGCACATCCATGTGAAGAACTTCCAGAAATCAAAGAAGTAATGAGTAAAATCAAGAATAAATTTACTGATGTTTCCAAAGACAATATTGGAATCGGAAGTACAATATATGCAGTTAAACCAGGAGACGGTTCTGCAAGAGAACAGGCTGCATCTTGCCAGAAGGTACTTGGCGGATGGGCAAATATTGCAAAAGAATATGCAACAAAGAGATATCGTTCTAACCTTATCAACTGGGGAATGCTTCCATTTATTTATGATGGAGATGATAAGGAATTACCATTTAAGAACGGAGACTATATTTTTGTTCCTGGTATTAAGGAGGCTGTTGCAAATAAGGACAGCATAATAAAGGCATACGTGGTTAAAGACGAATTAGTAGAATTTGATCTTACTCTTGGGGAATTAACAGATGATGAGAGAGAAATAATTCTCAAAGGCTGTCTGATTAATTATAACAGAGTGTAGAAAAGTGAGGTGTAGCTTATGAATATTATTACAGAGACAGATAGATATCTGTTTGGGCATGGTTCTCATTATGAAATATATGAGAAGCTGGGGGCACATGTAATGGAAATAGATGGCGTGAAGGGAACATACTTTGCAGTATGGGCCCCTCATGCTAAGGCTGTAAGTGTTGTTGGTGATTTCAACGACTGGAACGGCTATATCCATGTAATGGATAGAATTGATAATTCGGGAATTTGGGAGAGGTTTGTTCCCGGAGTATTTGAGGGACATTTATACAAATATGCAGTTACATGGCCAGATGGAACAACACATGATAAAGCTGATCCATACGGAAATTATGCGGAGATGAGACCAGGTAATGCATCGAGAGTCACAAATATCAATGGATTTGAGTGGAGTGATGCAAAGTGGATAGAGGAGAAGGATAAGGATGCTAAAAATTTAATAGATGCACCTATATCAATTTATGAATGCCATTTAGGATCATGGAAAAAAGATTACTCATATTCAGTTGATGGCTTCTGTGGATACAGACAGTTAGCTCATGAACTTGGTGATTATCTTAAATACATGGGTTATACTTATGTAGAACTTATGGGAATTTCTGAACATCCTCTTGATGCTTCATGGGGATATCAGGTAACAGGATATTATGCACCAACATCAAGATATGGTGAACCAAAGGATTTCATGTATTTTGTAAACTACATGCATGAACTTGGAATTGGAGTAATCCTTGACTGGGTACCTGCACATTTTCCAAAAGATGAGCATGGACTTGCATGGTTTGACGGAGCACCACTTTATGAATATGCAGATTCTAGAAAGGGAGAACATCCTGACTGGGGTACAAAGATATTTGATTATAGTAAGACAGAAGTTGTTAACTTCCTTATTGCCAACGCTTTATTCTGGGTAGAGAAGTTCCATATTGACGGACTCAGAGTTGATGCAGTTGCATCAATGCTTTACCTTGATTATGGAAGAGAAGACGGACAGTGGGTTCCAAACCAGTATGGTGGAAATGGCAACTTAGAGGCTATGGAATTCTTCAGACATCTGAATAGTATTATGAAGAAGCGTGACCCTAGAGCATTTATGATTGCAGAGGAGTCTACAGCATGGCCAGATATTACTAAGACACCTGAAGAAGGTGGACTTGGATTTACATTTAAGTGGAACATGGGATGGATGCATGACTTCCTTGACTATGTAAAGCTTGATCCATATTTTAAGAAATTCAATCACAATAAGATGACATTTAATATGACATATGCCTTCAGCGAGAATTTCATTCTTGTATTATCACATGATGAAGTTGTTCATATGAAGAATTCAATGTTTTATAAGATGCCTGGGGATCTAGAAACAAAGGCAGCTAATTTAAAGACAGCATATACATTCATGATGGGACAGCCGGGTAAGAAGCTGTTATTTATGGGACAGGAATTTGGACAGAGAGAAGAGTGGTCAGAGGCAAGAGGTCTTGACTGGTATTTACTCGACGAGCATATGCACAAAGATATACAGAACTATTATAAAGAATTACTTCACCTCTACAAAGAGCACGAAGTTATGTATGCATATGAATCAACAGCATATAACTGCTACGAGTGGATTAATCCTGACGATGGTGACAACAGTGTATTTAGCTTTATTAGAAAAGCTCCAGATACATTTGATAACAGTCTTGCATTTGTATGTAACTTTACACCAATTGAGAGAGACGAGTATGTTATCGGAGTTCCAAACCCTGGAACATATAAGGTAATGTTAAGCTCAGAGGATGTAGACAGAGTTGAGAAAGTAGAATATAAGGCAGTAGCACTTCCTGAGGGAGAAAAACAGGATAATTTTGACTATAAGATCACAGTAAAATTAAGATCTTTTGAGTCAATTATACTTAAAGTTCCAAAGACAAAAATCAAGAAACCCGTAAGAACAATTAAAAAGAAATCCAAATAAAAGGATAATGTATAGGGGATGAACATGTGGATAAGATTTTTTTAAAAATTCTTGGAAGACTAGACAGAAGCCGTACAATATCCGCCATCAGACGAGGAATGATTACTATTATACCTGTGCTGCTTCTTGGAGCACTTGCACAGGTATTAATGAATTTTCCGGTAAAGGAATATCAGAATTTCATTAATAATTACTTCTCTGGTGCATTTATGGAAATGCTGGAATATATTTATCAGGCAACAATCGGAGTTCTGTCAATTTATGTGACTTTTGCGATTACGTGTTGTTTTGTCAGCAGCCGAGGTCACAGTTTAAGCTATGTATTTATTTCCGGACTTACTGCAGTAGCCAGCTTTTTTGCCTTGGCTGGTACAGGATATAATTTTATAAGAAACGGCTACTATGGAAACAAGGGAATATTTACAGCAATATTTTGTGCAGTATTGGTTTCAAAACTGTATGTTCTTATAATTGAGAATATCAAGTTCCCGTTCCGACTGTATGCGGATGGAGTAGACTTGGAGTTTAATGATTCCATAATGGCACTGGTTCCTTTTTTTGCAATAGTTATAATATCTGTTCTGATTAATTATTTTGTAAGTGAAGCATTTGAGGTGGGCAGTTTTCAGAACTTTTATGTAAATACAGTTAATTCATTTTTCAGTGGAAAGACAAGTTCATTTCTAAATGGATTTACATATATTGCAATTACAGGATTACTTAGTTTTGTCGGAATATCTGGCAGAGATGTATTAGAAAATTCTTTTAACAGTATATTTAAGATAAATGGAAATACAGCAGCGTTCGGAAGAACAGTTGCAAAATCAGCTCACAGAATTTTATCAGCACAATTTTATGATTGCTTTATTATGATGGGTGGAGTTGGAGTAGCATTTTGTCTTTTGTTTGCAATTGCAATATTCAGCAGGAGAAGGCTGAGTAGAAATCTCATGAAGATATGTTCATTTCCAATGATTTTCAACATAAGTGATGTGTTAATGTATGGATATCCAATTATCTTTAATGCATACATGCTTGCTCCATTTATTTTAGTACCTGTAGTTACATATTGTACGTCGTATCTGGCGTTTTATACTGGCTTGGTTCCAATGATTTCACACAGTGTGGACGCATCAGTTCCAATATTTATAAGCGGTTATGTTGCAACAGGTTCTATAGCAGGAACAATATTACAGCTGGTAAATATTGTAATTGGCGTAGCAATTTATCTTCCTTTTGTAAGACTTTATGATGCATCAAAATCTAAGAATGAAGTTGCAATAATGGAAGAACTCGTTGGAATTATGAAAAAGGCGGAAGAGGAAAAAGCAGACATAGAAATACTTAGTGTGCCTGGTTCTGTTGGAGCACTTGCAAAATGTCTTGCTGCAGATCTTAATTCTGCAATAGATCATGATGAAATAGAATTGTATTATCAGCTCCAGTATGACAGTGAGTATAACTGCATAGGTGCAGAAACACTTATGAGATACAAACATCCAATTCATGGATATATGTATCCGCCACTAATTGTAAAGATAGCAAGTGAAGCTAAGATATTAGGAAAATTAGAGAGATATCTGTTTAGATGGGCAGCTCATGATTACAGAAGATTAAAGGCAATTACAGATAAGAGATATAAGATTTCTGTAAATGTAACAATTTCAACATTATTTGAAAAAGACTTTATACCATTTTTATATGAACTTAAGAGAAGGTATAATATAAGAGACAAAGAGATGTGTATAGAGATTACAGAGCAGATGGCAATTACATCTGATGTAGACTTTGAAAGTGCTCTTACTGGAATCAGGGAATTAGGATTTATGATTGCCATTGATGATTTCTCAATGGGATCTACATCTATTAAATATCTACAGAATAACCACTTTGATATGGTTAAACTTGATGGTGCTATCGTAAGAGAAATGATGAGCAATGAAAGAAGTAAAGAGATTATTCTTTCAATTGTAAGACTTGCTCAGTCGCTTAACTTTATGGTTCTGGCGGAATTTGTTGAGACAGAGGAGCAGATAGATGAACTTAAGAAAATTGGAGTTCATTACTATCAGGGATACTATTTCAGCAAAGCAGTCAGAGTCGATGATTTCCTTCATGTTCTAATTGACGAGCGAGAGGGAAGAAGCAAGTTGAAATTAAAGCTTGAAGAAATCAGAAGAAAAAAAGGAATAGATTCTGATGAATAATTTATATGAAAAATTACTTGAGTATGGCAAGTCGGATTATTATCCTTTTCACATGCCTGGACATAAGAGAAATGTGAAAATGGATATGCTGCCATATCAGATAGATATAACTGAAATAGATGGCTTTGATAATCTTCATGAGCCTGAAGAAATAATAGCGGAAGAATTAGAAAAAGCAAGAGAGTTATATGGTACAAGAAAATCATATTTTACTGTAAATGGAAGCACATGTGGCAATTTAACTGCCATATGTGCTTTGACTGTTAAAAACGAAAAAATTCTTGTGGCAAGAAACACTCATAAGTCGGTATATAACTCAATATATCTAAATGAATTAAGACCTGTTTATGTATTTCCTGAATTTTTGGAGGAATATGGAATAAGCGGTCAGATAAAACCGGAGAAAATAGAGGAAAAACTTAAGGAAAATCCAGATATTAAAACTGTAGTAATTACATCTCCAACATATGAGGGAATAGTTTCTGATATCGAAAAGATAGCAGAAATAGTCCACGACAGAGGCGGATATTTAATAGTGGATGAAGCACATGGAGCTCATTTCTTCTTGAGTGATAAGATAAATCCCAGGTTATTTCCGGAATCTGCAGTAAAATATGCGGATATAGTAATACAAAGTCTTCATAAGACACTGCCATCCTTTACTCAGACAGCAGTTATTCATGTGTGCAGTGATAGGGTTGATATAGACAGAGTTGAGAGATACTTAAGGATATTTGAGAGCAGCAGTCCATCATATGTACTGATGTCTTCAATAGCAAATTGCTATAGAATACTTGAAACAAGAGGCTGCGAACTTATAAGAGAGTACATAGATAACTTAAACAGATTTTACAGCGAGACTAGAAAATTAAAAAATATACAGGTTATAGAAATAAATGGCAGATTTTTTGACAGATCAAAAATAGTTATTTCTGGAAGAAAAAAGAATATTAAAGGAAGTTATATTTATAATACTCTGAGAGACAAATATCATCTTCAGCTTGAAATGTGCTCTGGAGATTATGCCCTGGCAATGACCTCAGTAATGGATACAAAAGAAGGATTTGACAGACTTTCACAGGCACTAAAAGAAATTGATGCTATGGTTTGTGATTGTGATGAAACATGCAAAATAACAAGAGTTCAACAAAGATTAATTGAACCAGTGATAAAGAAAAAGATTTGTGAAGTCATGAATTTGGGTAAAGAAAAGGTAGAATTGTTTAAAGCAAAAGGAAAAATATCTGCAGAGTATTTATACCTGTATCCACCTGGAATTCCACTTCTTACGCCTGGAGAATTAATTACAAAAGAATTGTTAGAAGTGGTAGAACTGTATAGGAAAAGTGGACTGACAGTTCATGGAATGGCTGACAATGATAAATACTTATATGTGATAGAATGAGGTTATAAAATGGGAAAAATATTTTATATTATGGGAAAAAGCTCATCAGGAAAAGATACAATATATAACACACTGGTAAAAGATAAAAAACTGGCTCTTGGAACGATAACAGGTTACACAACAAGACCAATGAGAGAAAATGAGATGGAAGGCAGAGAATATCATTTTGTCTCTGAGAAAGCAATGGAAGAATTAGAAAACCAGGGAAAAATTGTAGAAAAGAGATGCTACAATACGGTGTATGGACCATGGTATTACTTTACTGTTGATGATGGTCAGATTGATTTAGACACAAATAATTATATACTAATAGGAACTTTAGAGTCATATAATAAAGTGAGAAAGTATTACCAAAAAGAAAATGTAATTCCAGTATATATAGAAGTTGAGGATGGCGAGAGATTAATAAGAGCAATAAACAGAGAGAAACAGCAGGATACTCCGAAATATGAGGAAATGTGCAGAAGATTTATTGCAGACAGCAGTGATTTTTCAGAGAAAAATATAAAAGATGCAGAAATAAATAACAGATACATTAATAATAATCTCAGTGATTGTCTGAGAAAAATAGAAGAAGATATTGTGAAATTTATGTAAATAAAATTGTAAGTGCCCATATTTTATGATAGAATTACAATTAAAGAAAGCTTGTGGAAGGAGTGAATGTTATGGCAGGATTTAAGGATATACTTGGAAATGAAAACATTATTGATCACTTTAGAAATGCAATTAAAAATGACAAAATTTCCCATGCGTACATACTGAACGGTGAAAAGGGAATGGGCAAGAAGACGATAGCAGATGCATTTGCCATGACTTTATTATGTGAGGAAAAAGGTGAAGAACCATGCATGAAATGTCATTCCTGTATTCAGGCATTATCAGGCAGTAACCCAGATATAATACATATACAGAAAGACAAACCAACAGCGTTATCTGTTGATCATATAAGAGAGAAACTTGTTAATGACATAGGATATAAGCCATATAGCTACAGTCATAAGATATATATTGTTGAAGATGCAGAACTTATGAACAATCAGGCACAGAATGCGATACTTAAGACAATTGAGGAGCCACCTGAATATGCGGTTGTGATGCTTCTGACAGACAATGCTGGCGCATTTCTTCCAACAGTTTTATCAAGATGTATCACGCTTAACATGAATCCTCTTAAGGATGATGTTATTAAGAAATATCTGATGAGTAATGATGAGGTTGTGGATTACAGAGCAGATGTAGCAGTATCTATGGCTGGAGGAAATCTGGGAAAAGCCAGAGACTTAGCACTCTCAGAAAATTTTAGTGAAATGTTAGGGGAAGTAGTTCACCTCCTCAAATATATAGACGAGATGGAGAGTTATGAAGTAGTAGCAGCGGTAAAGAGAGCACAGGATTATAAGTACAAGTTTAGTGATTATATGGATATTATGATGCTGTGGTTTAGAGATGTTCTTATGTATAAGGCATCTATGGATGCGAACTCACTCATTTTCAGAAATGAAATAGTAACAATTAAGAGTCAGGCTGCCAACACTTCTTATAATGGAATAGAGCAGATACTTGAAGCAATTGACAAGGCTAAGGTCAGACTTAAAGCTAATGTCAATTTTGATATAGCAGTAGAGATGATGTACCTTACAATAAGGGATCATATTTAACAGAATGGAGATTTACTGATGGTTAAGATAATTGGCGTAAGATTCAGAAAAGCAGGCAAGATATATTATTTTGCACCAGGCAATTTAGACATACAAAAAGGAGATCACGTTATTGTTGAGACAGCCAGAGGCGTAGAGTATGGAAATGTTGTTCTTGGAATGAGAGAGATTGAGGAAGAGGAAATAA
The DNA here is from genome assembly GCA_900314525.1 of uncultured Eubacteriales bacterium. Classification (GTDB taxonomy): domain Bacteria; phylum Bacillota; class Clostridia; order Lachnospirales; family Lachnospiraceae; genus Bovifimicola. The sequence continues at coordinate 2,563 of OMVN01000032.1, read as the reverse complement.
CTTCGCCTCTCAAGAGCGTAATCAGAATCGCAACACCTGAAGATGATAAGACAGAGGACGAGAACAGAGAGAAAGAGCAGAAGGCATTTGACATCTGTCTTGAGAAAATAGCAAAACATAAGCTTAAGATGAAATTAATCGGAGCAGAATATACATTTGATAATAACAAAGTTTTATTCTATTTCACAGCTGATGGAAGAATAGATTTCAGGGAACTTGTAAAAGATTTAGCAGCAGTGTTCAGAACAAGAATAGAGTTAAGACAAATAGGAGTGAGAGATGAGACTAAGATGAGAGGTGGCTATGGAATGTGCGGAAGACCACTTTGTTGTAGCACTTATCTTGCAGATTTTGCCCCTGTTTCAATAAAGATGGCAAAAGATCAGAGCTTATCACTTAATCCGACTAAGATTTCAGGAATGTGTGGAAGACTTATGTGTTGCCTGAAAAATGAACAGGATACTTATGAGTACTTAAACAGCAGGCTCCCATCTAAAGATGACAGAGTCACAACAGCAGATGGACTTAAGGGACAGGTTCACAGTGTAAATGTATTAAAACAGCTTGTTAAGGTATTAGTTGAAGTTGATGGAGAAAAGGAATTAAAGGAATACAAAGTTTCTGACTTAAAGTTCAAACGCAAAAAGAGAAGAGAAAAAGATAACGATGACAGTGAAAATGCAGAGCTTAAACAGCTTGAAGCATTAGAACGCAAGGAAGGAAAATCCAAGATAAATGATTGATGTCGTTTTAAAAGAAGATGAGCGAATAGACGATTTAGAGAGAAATGGATATAAAATAATACAAAACAGTAAAAAGTTCTGCTTCGGAATAGATGCGGTGTTACTGTCATCTTTTGCAAGAGTAAATGATGGGGAAAATGTCTTAGACCTGGGAACAGGAACGGGCATTATCCCTATTCTTTTGAAAGGAAAAACAAACGGAGAACATTTTACTGGACTAGAGATTCAGGATGACAGTGCTGATATGGCAATGAGAAGTGTAATTATGAATGGCCTTGAATCTGATATAGATATTGTAAAGGGAGACATTAAAGAAGCTGACAAGTTGTTTAAGAAAGCTTCTTTTTCTGTTATAACATCAAACCCTCCATACATGAATGATAATCATGGAATTAAGAATCCAAATCTCCCTAAGGCAATAGCAAGACATGAGGTACTGTGTACACTAGATGATGTAGTCAGATCAGCTACACTTATGTGTAAACCATCTGGAAGATTTTATATGGTTCACAGACCACACCGACTGACAGAGATTATCTGCAAACTTAAAGAATATAAAATGGAACCAAAGAGAATAAGGTTTGTGCATCCGTTTGAGGATAGGGATGCAAACATGGTTCTGATAGAATCTGTTAGAGGTGGAAAGAGTATGGTAAAAATCGAAAATCCACTCATAGTATATAAAAAAGATGGCAGTTACACTGATGAAATTTTAGAAATGTATGGATTTTAGAAAATAGTTAACTAAGAGAGGACAATTATGTACGGCAAATTATATTTGTGTGCAACACCTATAGGAAACCTTGAAGACATTACCTACAGAGTGTTAAGAATATTAAAAGAAGTTGATATTATTGCAGCAGAGGATACAAGACACAGTATAAAACTTATGAATCATTTTGAAATAGATGCCAAGATGACAAGCTATCATGAATTTAATAAGTTTGAGAAAGCAGAAGTGCTAATAAATCAGCTTAAAGATGGAAAAAATATTGCTCTTATAACAGATGCCGGAACACCTGGAATATCAGATCCGGGAGAGGTACTGGTATCGAGATGTTTTGATGAAGGAATTGTGGTAAGTTCAGTGCCAGGTCCAGCAGCATGCATAACTGCCCTCACAATGTCAGGACTTTCAACAAGAAGATTTGCATTTGAGGCATTTCTTCCAAGAGAAAAAAGAGACAGACAGAGAATTCTCGAAGAATTAAAGAATGAAACAAGAACTATAATAATATACGAGGCACCTCATCATTTGAAAGATACCATAAATGAGTTGTACAAGACTCTGGGTGACAGAAGGATTACATTACTCAGGGAACTCACAAAGAAATTTGAGGAGGCGGACAGAACAACTCTTCTGGCATTGATAAACAGATTTTCATCTGAAGAACCAAAGGGTGAGTGCGTACTTGTAATTGAGGGAAAATCTTTTGAGGAAATAGATGAAGAGAATCAGCAGAAGTGGGAGTCCATGAGTATTGAAGAACACATGGAATACTATTTAAATCAGGGTAATGACAAAAAATCTGCCATGAAACTTGTAGCAAAAGACAGGGGCGTAAGCAAGAGGGATATATATAATTATTTATTAAATCTAGAAGAGGATTAGCAGAATAAATAAGATAAAATATATAATAAAAGTGTTGTCATTAATTTGTCTAATATTGTGTGATAGAATAATAACATCATAGAAAATAATTAAAAATATAAATTTATTTTATAAGATAGTGTCAAGTGATGTATGAAAAAAAGAAACATAAAAACTGATACTTTAAAACGTCGAAAATCTGTAAATAGTTTATGTTGTGGCAGACTAA
>OMVN01000042.1 GCA_900314525.1 uncultured Eubacteriales bacterium | reverse complement strand
TCTGGTTCATAGTGTTTACTCATTTGTGACATTCCTCGTTTCCTCCTAAGATTATATCTTATTAGGTCGAGGTGTTACAACTATGTTATATCACAACAGTTGTACAATAACTTCTCTCAGCAAATCTCTGGTTCGTTCCACATATTCTAGTTCTTTTTCCCCATTTTTCTTAGTTAATTTTGCAGTGGACATAGTTCTGAGATTCTGTGGTTTGATAACCGAATCGCCTTTATAGAGCAAATAGTTAAATGCATCTGCAAAAACATTGGCATCTTTTAAATAGTCCCTTGTTACATTATCAATAATCCCCACTTGCATTCCTTCTCTTTTTAATTTTTATTGTTACATTATAATATGTTGTTTTATATTTGTCTAGTTTTTTTTAGAATAAATTCTAAACAGCGCCAAATAACGACCAGCACCCCCTATACTTGGTTACGAAAACTGTGATGTGTTTTCTCTATAAGTATAGGGGCGCTATTTTTTTTGCTGCAGTGTTTTATATTACGCCTTGGATAATTGAGCTTGCTCGCATTGATTATAGTACTGATTTGCCTGTACTTCTGAGATAGAAAAATTATCTACTAATTTTGATAATATATCCTCTTTACTAATTTTCATCTGAAGCAAAATCCTTATTACTGTAAAAATTCCTTCTGTCCTACCTTCGGCTCTACCTTCTGCTCTGCCTTCAACTCTTCCTGCTTCTTTCTGGTCATCCCATGCCTTACACACGTCAATCTCCTCCCTATCATTTGGAATTTGTAAATTTAATCTTCCACAGATATTGATTACCTGTGCTGCCTTATTCGCTAGTTTTCTGTAACTACTATTTTCCCTTAATATATGTTACATTCTAGTCTATAGATAATAACCAAAAATGCCAATAGTAATATTTTTGATCTATTAGTTGATATCCATACTGTAAATAATTATCATTATCTAATTTTCTTATGTACGAGCGAATAAAAGTGTCATCTACACTTTTATGTGAATTACTAAAATCTGCTCCATTGTTTGATATTAAAATTCTACCCTCATAAAATTCCCAATAAGATTTATCTTCATGGTTATTTACAACACAAGAACCATCTCTATTAAATACATATGTCATTATACTACCATTCAAAAATCTGGTTTCTACATTTTTTCCACATAATTCTCTTTTAAAATTACCTTCATCAACTTCTTCAAAACACTCCCTATATTTTACAAAATAATCCCTTGCTTCATCAATATCTGATGTATTTTCACTCTTTAGCTTTTTTATCATCTCTTGAGTTTCTGCATCATCAACTGTCAATGTTACTTTTGTTTTCTGTGCATCTAAAAATATAATTTTATCTGTTTCACTAGAAACTTTTCCATAAAATGCTATAAGGTCGCCTTGTTTCATAGATATTAAATCATCTGAAGGTAAATAAACTAATATATCATCTTCAAGTTCACAATATTCTCCTAGAATAACTTGAACAGTTCCTGTGACTTTATATACATTACTTCTTACTCTTGCTGCATTTTCACTTATTTCTTCTTTTAGTTCATCTGGTGTTATTTCTATAACATTGCTTAAATCATATTTTTTCGATATCTCTGTATTATGTTCTTTAATATTATCTTTATGATTGCATCCACTTGATATTACACAGCAAATAATCATTCCTATTACCAATAATTTTTTAATTCGTATTTTCATGTTTTTACTCCTTTCAGTTTACTTTAAACAAATTCTATTATTGTATTTTAATCCAATCAAAATCCGACAAATCATTCTCTATTTTCATTGCCTGTTCTTTCGAATAAGATGCACCCTCTTCTATATAGCAATCTCCATTTGGTTTAGTCGTGAAAACGAGATGAAATTCCTGTCCGGTAAATTCATAATATGCAAAAAAGGTATCTCCTCTTCCTTGATAAGCACCAGGCATCATAACCAAATTTGTATTCTTATCTATTTTTAAATCCTGAGTATAGTATGGAGATATTTGCACCGCATCTATGCCTCCATCTTCTCTAATATAGAAAAACATATGATTACATCCCATATATTCAACTAATAATTCATTTTGACCATCATCATTGAAATCATATACCACATATTTTTGTGTATTATCCTGGTCTTTTGTCCACTGTTGTCCCCAAAATGTATCTCTTTGTACAATATATTCCTGATATTGTTTTGAATTTATAAAAGCAGTCCAATATTCCTGTGTTCCTAAATCATCTCTTGATTGAACATCTGTATCTATAACATATGTTCCATTCTTTTGGCGATCTATTGTAATGGTAAAAATGTCAGAATTCAATGCTAACCTACAAAAAGATGCCTCGCCATATGCCGTCAAGCTATTGGAAAAATAATTTTCTAATTCTGGATTTACGGCTCCTAACTTATATTCCATTTCAACCTTGCCATTTTCCATATTCCTTTTTATCTCATATATATTTAACGATTCTCTCTTAATACACTTGTCAAAATCTGGTTTAGAAGTTGTCAAATCATTGGAGTTGCTACTTTCTATCGCATTTCTGAAAAAATAATTCATCTCACGTGCCTGATAATTATTAGGATTCACATCACATCGAGTTGGTTCCAAATCGTCTGCCACTGACATATATTTTCCTATATCCACATTTGAGTAATCCTCTCCACCATCTGCATCTAATACATTTGTTCCATCTACTAACGATGTAAAAGCCAATGTCCAATTTGCACCGTCAAACTCATAGAATCCATATCTTATAACAGGCGCGTTATAAATCTTAGTTCTTATCATTTTTGTTGTTTTGGAACAATCAAATTCTTGATAGTTAAATTTTTGAGTATCCACCTTCATAATATTGCTCTCTTCATCAATACAATACATTCCTCCAAAAGTATCTGTATCATATCCGCCCAATCCAATGATTAATTCATATTTTCCATCTGAATTGAAATCTTCTATATAATAAGTTAACTCTGATGGATTTAATTCTGAAGCAAAATACTTTTCATATTGATTCGATTCCATAAACTCTGTCCAAAATTCTTTACTTCCAATGTCATAAGGATTTTCATTCAACTGTTCTTTTTCATATTTTCTATAATCAGAAATCTGCAAGGCTCTTTCCACTGCTAATTTTGCATTAACCATTCTCAAGTTTGAAATTCCTCTAGGAACTACATTATTATCTTCTACCGTAATGTTGGTATTATTTAGTACTATATCCACAACCTCGGCTCCTGTAAACGATTCATCTACTGACCATACAAGAGATAGTACACCTGTGACCATTGGAGCTGCCATGGAGGTTCCATTATACGAATCATATTTATTGTTAGCTATAGAACTATAGATTGCATTAGTCGATGTTTGCTCTTCCCTAGCCCCTGCTCCTCCTGGTGCTGCAATATCTGTCGTAGTTCCATATCCAGAATATTCTGTAAGTCGATATCCTGTATCTGATTTTTCTGTTGCTGCAACAACAACAACCCTATTTAATATTTCCTGTTTAGAACCAAGACCATTTCCACTATCATAACAATTTTGTTCATTTATTGCTGCAAACAAAAGCTCATTTTTTGACTCATTGCCTGCATTTCCTGCTGCCTGTACAACAATAAAATCATTTTTTTGTTGTAGTAACTTGGATATATATTTAGAATACTCATCTCCACTTTTATTAATTATATCTTCACTGTATGGCTTATATTTCGATTTCTTTTTCTTATAATCATATTTTCCAGCTTTTCCTAAGGAAAAATTCACTACTTTACATCCATGTTGTACATTATTTATTAATCCAGCTATAACCAAGGTTTCTGTAGTAGTATCATCAGCCCACTCCTTATGCTTTTTTTTCTGTTTTTCTGTAAGCATACAGTCAAAACAAACAAGTTCTGCCTTCTGCACAATACCTGATATTCCAATGTTATTGTGCTTTGCACCAATAATACCCGCTACATGAGTTCCATGATTTTCCTTACTGTTAAGGATTTCATTTCCACCCGAAAATCTTAACTTTAAATCTTTATGATCTGTGTCAAATCCATTATCAACAATACCAATCTGAATTTTAGAAAAACGATCGCTATATTCCCACGCCGCTGGTGCTTCAATCGCTTTCAACCACCAGTTTGCTTTATCCATATTGTCATTTGTCCAGTCTTCCTTTGTGACATTTCCATCCCACGGGTCATCTGGAGTTATTGAACATTCCAAATCCTTATATACTTGGTCATAATGTGCAAACATGACAGATTCATCTTTTTCAACATTATCTACAATAGTGGATAGCTCTTCCAATGAGTGTTCCCCTATCTCTACCTGATACTGTTTGATTGACTCAATCTTTCCAACAACCTTACCATCTATCGAATCTATCACATAATCAATTTCAGATTTTTTAGCATCATCATTGAATACAATAATGACCATATTATTGACATATCCAATACCAGAGTTTTCGTCATCAACAACAATATTCTTTTCTTTTGGCTGGTAAAGTTCCATATTTACACTTTCTTCTGTGCCTCTTTCACTATTATTCTTTGATTTGCTTCGTAATATAGCAACAATTAAAACACATAAAATTATAAATAACACTATGACAAATGATAAAAACACCTTTATTTTTTTATTTATAGCTCTATTTTCCATACTTCATCTCCTCGTGAATGTTTGAATACTCTTTCTAATTTTATTGTCGCTTATTCAAGTGGTAGCCTACAATTTATTATAAAAAATCAGGGCAGTCGATTTTACTGCTACTGCCCTGTATAATTTAATATATATTCTTCTTTTTTCTTAAAATAATAAGTGTACTAAATGATATAAAGATTAATAAAATCCAAAAGTTCAAATTGTTATTATCACTTGTTTTTGGAGAAGAACTTATATTATCAGATTTTGTTTTATCATTTAATATTGCGTTTAACTCATGAGTATCAATACTTTTGTTTGTATTAGTACTTGCATAAACAGTAGTAGTTTTATTAACAGTATACTCTGATGAATTAATATGTTCTAAGTATTCTTTATTAGAACGTACTCCAACAGCATACATTTTTTTACCTAATGATTAAACATCGCAAATACAAATCTGAAAATCATAAATATCATGAAAAATGCTGCCACTACGGATCCAATTAATAAAATCAAAACTCCCTTGACTATCATATTTGCCGGCTGTTTTCTATCCAACCACTCAACTCGACCTGATACAATCTTGTTTCCTGAATAAATTGCACAAACTATATATATTAAAACTATTATTGAATCAAACATTTTAAAAACCTCCACTCTTTATCTTCTGCTCAAAAATCTATATAATTCCATATCTCTTATAAATTTGATATCTTGACTTTGAGAATTACTATTATAACTAATTGATGACAACTGCTCATTTTGATAACTCTGATTATTTAATATTTTCTTTACGGATGTATTAATATTATTCTCTAACCTATAAACATTTCTATTTGCTTCTGCTATTTGACTATATAAGCAGCCTTGCATTTCTTTTATTTCATCTAGTTTTTTTATGATAATATCCATTTTATATTCGATTCTTCTAAATCTTATATCATCCTCTAATATCCTATATGCTCCTTCATGTCCAGTTAATTCTGTACATATTCCAGCTTTAAAATAATCAAGCATCGATGACATAAGTGCAAAATTTCTATATTTTGGATAAATAATATTTAAATCATAATATCTATTTAAACAGGCAACAGTACTATCATATGATTTCTTTACTTCCTTGTACTCACTTCTATATCTTTGCACTACATTGTTATATTTGATTTCTATATTTTTATTATATTCCTTGATTTTTTTATTTTCTTCTTTTCTTTCATTATCCCTACTGATTCCATCAAATTTATTAAGTATTGGTACAATTATTAAAAAAATCAAAATTAATGCTATTCCTCCAAAGAATATAATATTAGCTATAATATTCATTATATTTGCCCATGTTTTAGAGCCTAAAATTTCAAATATAAGTATTCCTATCATACACGCAACTATCAGTTTAATACCCGTAACAAATACCCATCCAGCTGCTTCAAAACTGTCAAAATATTCACCTAGTAATTGTCCACTCTTTTTTACTGTATCTTCCTTTTCGTATGGAATATCTGAATACTGATTTATTTTTTTTTGAAAATCATTTAATATTTTTTGCTGTTCGTATTTTTTTCTTTCTAAACATACGATATTCTCAATATACTCAATTAACTTTGTATTCATAAATTTCACCTTTTAGTCTTTATGTCATCTACGATATATTCATAAGATTATTTGTTATATGCTACCATTTAAGTTTATAAATAAGTGCTTCTTGATATAAAAAATAGAATAAAGTCATTATCCATTGTTTATATACCATAGGTAATGACTTTATCCATATTTTTTTACCAAGTAGGACCATCTTGATAATAGCAACATGAACTGCTACACTTAGAAGGACCATCAGCACTATTTTCTCTCTCTACACCTTTAATATCGAGAGAAATTTCTGTTATTTTAGCTTTTTCATAAATCATATTTTTCACCTCTTTTCTTTTTGTCTTTTATTTCAAACATAATAATTATGTATGAATTCAATTCTTAATTGTTTCATCTACTCTCATATGTGTAAGTCTGCAAACTGTATCTGACGGAATATTATAATTACCCGTAGAAAGAAAATTTACTAAAATACAAGGACTGCACATCATTACATAATCACATTTTATACATTTATTTGTTTCTTCTGCTTTTTCTTTTCTTAATACTGCATAATCATCCCATGCATCTTTAAATTCGCAATTTAACAAATTCCACTTTTTAAATCTCGCCTTATGACATGGATTTATATATCCTTGATAATCAATCAAAAAATTAGATACAGCCATATCACACAGATACAGTGGCACATTATCTAGTTTGGAGTAAGGATTTTTAACTTTAACAAGTTCTTTATTTAATTTATCCCTTCCATACGCTTTTTCTATTTCTATTATTTTTTTCAAACTCATCATATGATTTTTTGTTATTCCATTTCCATTAAGCGTTGGAAACAGTTCCATCGAATAAGAAAAATTTGCTCCATAAAATTCTGCAATTGATTTTATCTCTAAATAATCATCTTCATTCTCCTTCATCCCTATATATTTAATTTCAAAATGAATATCATTACTAAATAACATATCAAATGTATTGATTACCTTTTTGTACATTCCTTTTTTTCCAGTAACCTTATAATAACTCTCTTCATTCTTTCCATACATACTAATACTAACTGAGGCAGGAGGATATTGATTAAATACCTCTATAATCTCTTGCGTAATTAATGTTCCATTGGTAAGTAATTCAATTATAAATCCTCTATTTTTAGCATATAAATATATTTCTAAAAAATCGGGTCTTGTAAAAATTTCACCACCAGTAAAATATAGAAATAATACTCCTACGTCAAATAATTTATCTATAATTATTTTTACTTGATCCGTTGATAATATCTGAGTTTTATCATAATCTTGTAAATAACAATGAACACACTTCAAATTACAATACGGTGTTAATTCAATTCCTCCCACATATGGATGTCTATTTTTTTTCCAATATTTTTCCTGTATATCTCCTATACTTTCTACAGTATTAAGATAACTTTCATTTTCAGCAAACATATTAATTATCCCTTCTGAACAATATAACCTCTTTGTTCTAAATCGCTAATAAATTCTTTACAATCTTCATAAATCATTTCATACATATCATCACTATAATTTATAACTTGTGAACATATATATGAAACAACTCCTTCTAATGTACAAACATTTTTTTCCAAAAACATAATAATTCTTTTTCCTGTTTCGTTTATGTTAAATAACTTTTTATTCTTATAATAACTTTTATCACAGATATCAATCAAAAAATATATTCCACCTATATCTCTTAATCTCATATTAGCATTTAAAGAGTAATATTTATCTTTCACTCTTCTTGGTGCATAATATAAACTTACTGATTTATCCAAATAAAAATATCCTCCTGATAATTGAATTATATCCAAATCTAAATCTCCACGTTTCTGAATATAATCAACATATTGCTCCGCTTTTTTTACCGTATCTTTTATGGCATCTATTTCCATTATGTCAATATCAGGATTTACTTTTAAATAATACTTAATTTTTACCTTACCAGAATTACTTATTTCAAATCCTATACTTCTTAAAATAATCATATCTTGTTTGACTAATCTTTTTATAATCTTAAACATATTGTCATTTTTCACTAATTGATTGTTTGAAAATAGCTTGATATAGTCCTCATTACTATTCATACTGTCATCCAAACCAAATGTTTTAAAATATAGCGATACTGAGTTTATGTAGCCAGTATTCTTGTCATAATTAAATCCAACGAAATATAACGGATAATAATCCGCATCTTCTGTCATTTTAAGTATTGTCTGTTCAAAATCATTTAACATACTCTCTGTATCAACAGCTATATTTACTAGTGATTTTAAAAATGTCAACACCTTGTAATATTGCTCTGTACAAGAGATATTTAATTTGATATGTAATTTATTGATACCACTACTTTCATTAAAAGGAATTGGAACTGAAACCTCTGACAATCCATAACAATTCAGTGAACGAATATTCTCAATAAACTCTCTAGACTTATCATCGAGATACTTCCTATATGCGTAGTGGCCTTCAAAGAAATAAGATTTAAATTGTGTTTTTTCATCGCACACCTTTAAATCAATATAATCTATTTTTTCCACATCATCTGATTCATTCAATAACTCATTTAATTCTGCTTCTATTAATTTTAACATCTAATGTCTCCTACTCCCCTTTCACGCTCATTTTATAGTCATAATCATATGATTCGACATTTTATAGCTTATAAAAATAATTATAGTATTTTTTTTAATTCAAGTCAATATTATAATTATTATGTGCTTTTATTTGATTATTTTAGTTACTTGTTGCAACTACTCCTCTAATCTAGAATTTACATTAGTTACATTACCGTTTATTTTATTGAAAACAGAGGTATTTTATGAATTTAAATGAATTGATTGGTCAACGAATCAAGTACATTCGTACGCAAAGAGGAATAAGTCAGGAAGAATTGGCTGCATCTGCAGGTATTGCAACTACTTATGTTGGACAAATTGAGCGTGGAATTAGAAATCCAACTATTTCTGTTGTAGAAAATATCGCAAATGTTCTTGAAGTTTCCATCGAAGAAATTGTCCGTTCGACAGACCCTGACAGATTAGTTTCTATTGCACCAACTTCAGAACTTTCTGAAATACTCATTCTGTTAGAACGATTTTCACCACATGACTTACACAATGCAAAATTAATTATTGAACGAATTGCAGATATCGCAAATACAAGATAAACGATAGATTGCGCACTTCGCAAACAATTTATTGTCCAGAATAAAAAAAGTTCCGATTGTATCTTTACGATGCCCCTCCGTACTGGATTGTCCAGTAAAGAGGGGACATCTGACACAATCGGAACTTTTTTATTCCATTCCAAGCTCTTTTGAATCAAGGATAATGGTAAATGGTCCGTCGTTTAGGAGTTCTACTTTCATATCTGCACCAAATTCTCCGTGCTCTGTAAGAAATCCTCTGTTTGTAATCTGTTCTACAATATATTCATACAATGCATTTGCCCTGTCTGGTTTCCCTGCCTCTATAAAAGACGGTCTGTTTCCTTTTCTACAGTTTGCATATAATGTAAATTGTGACACAATCAAAAATTCTCCCTGCACATCGGCAATAGATAAATTCGTCTTCCCTTCTTCATCATCAAAAATTCGAAGTTTTACAAGTTTGTCTATCATCTTGTCTGCTATTTGTTCATTGTCGGTGTCGGACACTCCCACAAACACCAGCAATCCATGTCCAATTTTTCCAATTACAGAATTGGCAACGGTTACACTTGCATGCTGAACTCTCTGAATTAAAAACTTCATCTATCTGAGTCTCCTTTCATCCTTGCAGCCAGGTCCTTGATATAATTCTAACATTCTCTGCCCTCTCCTATCTCACCTTTATGATTCATCTCTTATCTGTTTGAAATGTATCTGTCAATTCCATTGGCAATACCCACCACAATTTTCTGCTGATAACTGTCTGTTGCAAGAAGTTCATCTTCCGATGGATTTGACATATAGCCCATTTCTACAATGGTAACCGGAACCTGACACCAATTGATTCCACTCATGGTATCTGTCTCCCAGACATATTCTTTTCGACATCCTGTCATTGCTACCATCTCATCTAATACATATGTAGAGAGATTTTTACTCTCATTGTATAAATGTGCATTATATGGATTGCCTGACGTCTGGCAAATAGTCATTGCTCCATTTGCAGAACGATTGTCCGAGCCATTGGCATGAATTCTGATAAATGCGTCTGCACCTGCGTTGTTCGCAATTGCTGCACGCTCCGAATTACTGATATCCACATCCTGTGTCGTTCGGGTCATAATGACCTCATACCCTCTGCGCTCTAACTCATCCTTTAATTTTAATGAAACATTAAGATTTAACTGTGATTCACTGAGACCGGTAACTACTCCAGCCGTTCCACTTGTGACCTTTGCCTTTGTTTCAGAAGAACCAGGACCAACTGGCTCCCTCTGTGAATTTCCTCTAGCCTGATGTCCCGGGTCGATTACAATCAATCTTCCACTACCCGAATAGTTACTTACAACCGGTTCTGTTACAGTTTCTTCTGATGTCTGTGTATCCTGTTGCGTCTCCTCTTGTATAATCTTCTCGGTATTTGTCTCTGAATTATCCTCACTTGATTCCTCTGTCTCTGCAGGCGTCTCCTGTTGTGTTGTCTCTTCTATCGTCGTTGTCTCCTCAGGCGTAGTCTCAGTCTCTTCCTCAGTTGTCTCTTCTATCGTTGTTGCAATCTCTGTTGCCTTCTCTGTCTGACTCTCATTCTTTTTTTCCGATTTTTTTTCTTTCTTCCCTATGACCAGACATACAACCACAAGAATGAGGATTGCAACTGCAAGATACGCCTAATAGACGGCTTCGCCATTAGGCATCTCGTTAGGGGAATTTCCCCTAAAACCCCTGTTATAGAAACACTCATAGAAATTTTATAGAAAATTTCATAACTTCTATAGTTTTTATAGACGAGGTACTAGAAAACTAAAGTATTTCCTATAATTTTTCTATATTCATTTATAGAAAATTTTTGCTTTTCTATAATTTTTATAGAAACTATTTGTAATTTCTATTATTTTTATAGAACCAGTTATAGAAATTTTCCGTTTTCTATTACTATTTCTACACTTTTTATAGAACCCGATTTTTTTTCTATAACCAGTTCTGTACTTTTTATAGAAAACATTATTTTTTTTCTAGTAACATTTCTATTGTTTTTATAGAAATCAGTATTTTTTTCTATAATTACTTCTATTATTTTTATAGAATTTTTTATCTACATTCATTTTTCTTCTGCTGTTTTAACATAATCAACCACTCGTTATAGTCCTTACATTTGTCAAGAGAAGGCATATCTCTCACTCGGAATCCACGCTTTTTATACTTTTCCATAAGACTTTTTGTTGCCTCTCTTCCCGGTGCATCATTATCTAGTCCAAATGAAATTTTTCTTATACCAGGATTTTCACTAAGAAATCGCTCTAATGGTCCATCGGATATCATTCCAAGTGCCAGCATATTACTCTCAAAATCCTTATAAATATCTACATAACTCATGAGATCTATAGCTGCTTCAAAGACAACTAATTCATCTGAATCTGGATTTGTAATATTAAAACCGTAGTTTTTATCACTTCCTGTTACATCGCACCTGAATCGTTTTCCCTGCTTATCAAATACACCTCGCATACTTGCAAATCTCACTTGTCCACTTGTATCTAGTCCTTTAAATACAATATTGTGAAACTTACTACTCTCATAGATTAGATTTCTGCTCACAAAATAATCTATAACCTCTTTACTAAGTCCTCTGTCCTGCTGTAAATATCGGTACAAATAATTGTTGTTATATGCAGGTTCCGGTAAACAAAACTCTTTCTTAACTGTTTCCCTTTTTTGTGGCTTTATTTGATGTCTCAAAGTTATCTTTGGTTTATCATAAGACTCTGTTGATATCTTTGTATAACCTGCAAAATCTAACAGCCAAAACACTGCACTTTTTACATCCATACCTGCAAAGACTTTCAAGAAGTCAATCTGTGAACCACCGCCTTCTCCCTTTTCATATCTTCTTGAAAATCTACACCAGTGACTTCTATCATAAATTCGCATGGAGTCCATTTCTTTTAATGAATAATACTTTCCAATTTTTATCGGTGTGTATCCTAAACTCCTTGCAACCTCTACTAAGTCAACTGATTTTGCAATCTGAAGTTCTTCGTGTGTAAAGCTCTCCATATCATCACCTGCCTCGTCCTGACTCAGCAACTCTTGTTGTATCAAAGTTAAGATTTTTATAATTATCCTCTAAATGGATCTGAGAATGTTGTAAAATATCTTTTGCCTTGAAACTAAAATATTGATTATTATCTCCACCAACAATAATATGGTCGATCAATGGAATTCCTATCATATCGCACAACTGCATCATTCGATCTGTCATCTTTGTGTCAAAGCTACTTGGGGTTAATGTGCCGCTTGGATGATTGTGTAGCATGATAATCTTATCTGCGTTTGATAAAATGCTTGTCTTTAATATTTCTCTCGGATGTGCAAGTGATTCATTTAATGAGCCTACACTGATAATGCTACAGTTAATTGGAACCTGATTTGTCTTTAAGTTAATGATACAAAATACCTCTCTGTCCATCTCACATAAGTACTGTCCTAATAACTTAACAGCATCATCCGGACTGTTAATTGGATGCTCCGACAATAGCGGAGCATCCTTTACTAATCGAATCGAAACAACATCAAGAGCATGATTCTTTCGTTTTGACATCAGTATCACTCTCCTCTCCAAAATCTATCTGAATCAGAAATTCTCCTTCATACTCATTGATAAACTTCACAAGCTCATCTAGTGTTAATTCAATCTTCATAGCCAGACTCCTATCTTGCAACATCAAATGTCGCACTCATGCTTGCTTTTGCAATATCCTCTCCAAGACTCTTATTTGGTGTGTCTGTTGCAAGTGATACTGTTCTAAGATTTTTATCATAATGATATACCTGATTTGATAAACGATCTTCAAGTGCAACCTCGCTTGCATTTATCTCACTTACCATTGCTGCTAATTCTTCCGGATTTCCAATATCTGTACTTACTGCGATAACTTCGTGAATTGAACTTGGCATAATATACAAGTCTGAATCAAGTTTTTCTGCTAAGCTATAGAGCTGATCTTCAAACAATATTGCATTTGCACCAAACATCCTTTTGCTGTTTGTCATAACATATAAGGATGTCTTATCACTCATTCCTTCATTTAATACTGTCTGGTGTACCATCTCTTTAACATCTTCTTCCGGCATTCCTAAGTCGATAAAATCTCTAACTAAAATTTCCTCTATCACCTCATTCATAGTCTTTACTTCAGGTGGACAGATACGCACCGTATTTTCTTTTGCACGGTTAAATAATT
Source organism: uncultured Eubacteriales bacterium (assembly GCA_900314525.1). Classification (GTDB taxonomy): domain Bacteria; phylum Bacillota; class Clostridia; order Lachnospirales; family Lachnospiraceae; genus Bovifimicola. The sequence goes on along the minus strand of OMVN01000042.1, from coordinate 1,437 downwards.
CTTCTTCACTTAAACCTAGTGTCTCTGCTAAACCATTTGTTACAACTGCTGAACATGTGCCATCTGGAACATCCTCCATCATACAGCGATAAATAATAGATAAATCTTTAAATGGTCTGTTAGGTACAGTCTCTAAAAACTCCTTATTCTGCTCTGTATTGATTAACTGAAAAATAATTTTATCTTCGACATCATCTAAATTCAGTTTTTCTTTTATCTCCTTACTCTGATTCATTGCTTTTACAAAAACTTCAGCAGTATTTCTTAATGTCATATCTAAGTCCTCTGATGCTCTATACTCCTCATACATGTCATTGATATAAATACTAGGCGATATGTTCTTTCCCTCTGAATTCATGTTCATAGAAAGAGAATCAAGCTTGCGATTAACCTTAAATACTTCTCTCTGTACAAGTTCATTGTCTCTAAATTCCTCTGGGAGATAATCCTTAAATTTTCCCATAACTACTTCTTTAAATACTTCATATTCCATCATAATAAATTCCTCCAATTTCTTTTTCTTTAAAAAAAGTAACTATTCAGAACCAAGTTTGACGCTCAGAATTTTATTGAAATCGCCTAGTTCTTAATAGTTACAAATAAATCAGGGTATGTTCTTGGCATACCCTGTTAAATATTTCCTATTTTACTGTTTTTCTCTTCTTTGAAACTAATGTTACAAGAAGTGCTGAACCCATGATTGCAATTAAATACGCCCATGGATTTGTGTGATCACCTGTCTTTGGAACCTCAACAATAGGTTCATTTGTGATTTCCATATGATACTCTACTACCTGTGGTGCATCGCCCTCATACTCAAAGACAACTTCTCTGACCTCATCGTTTAACACATATCCTTTTGCAGCCTTTGTTTCTACTACATAATAATGAATAGCCTCTTTAAAGCTGCCGTCCTCGTTGTATGTGCAGATGTTTAATTCCTTGCTCTCGGCATGTCCATTTTCATCGGTCACTAATTTCTCAATTAAATTTCCATCCTTGTCTCGAATTTCAAATTCTACTCCGGCAATCGCATGTTTTGTCTTCTCATCTTTTTTATCAATGATAATTTTACCGACTACCTGCTCGTCTTTCATAGTAACTCTCTGAACAATACCTGTTTCTGATACCTCAAATTCAACATCTACAGCCTTTTTATAGCCGTATGGTGCTGTCTCCTCTCGTAATACATACTTGCCAACAGGAAGTCTGTAAATGATATGCTTTTCTCCTGTTTTTGAAACCCATGTCTCTACTAGATTACCGTCCTTATCAAGAACCGATAATTTAGCTCCACCAAGTTCGTGCTCTCCTGTTATATCAGTCTTTGAGATTTCGACTTGGATTGTCAACACTTTTTTAGACAACTTTTTTAAGGTTATTTTTCCGATATTGTACTGGTGTTTGATAACCAAGTGAAGAATGTAGTCTGCAATG
>OMVN01000041.1 GCA_900314525.1 uncultured Eubacteriales bacterium | reverse complement strand
AGAGGGAAAGGATTCCTTATATTTTGGCATTTTTTGAAAGTTGTTTACTAGAATATTTGAAAAGTCAAGTGGATGTGGATAAAAGTACGGAAACTCAAGGCACAAGTATATTGACAAGACAAGTTTTATCAATTACAATGAAACTGAATTTTATATGAGAGCTTTCATAAAGTTATATGCTTTACGAAAAATCCAAATTAAGTTTTTCGAAATTTTGAATATTATTAAAATATTAAAAATTTATTGAAAAGATTTTTAAAATTGGCACAGATTTTACATTGGCTTGAACGGGGGCCACGGGCACGGACAAGCAGTGTAAATGACATAACATCCGATGAATCGAAGATATCTGCGTTTAAGATAAAATATATCTTTAATTATACAAATGATACATTCGAGTGGCGAAGCCTACCCTTTGGCAAGAAATTGTGTAGCAGAAATAGCAGGATTAAATGGTGACTATGATTGATTGCACTAAGTTGATTGAATTATTTAACTAAATTAATTGCAGTTGTGGCTGCTTATAATTAAATGTAAGGATTTGAAATCGGATGTTAGTTACATATCTGAGTATCAGTAGTCATGAGGAAATGTTATATGGAAGATAATACGGGAAATTATTCTAATACGAAAGAAAAGAGTATTGTAGAAGAAACTATACCGGAAACTAATGAATGGTATGTAATTCAAACGATGTCAGGTAAGGAAGATATTCTTATTAGATATATAGAAGAATATGTTGACAGTTCTGTGGTAAAGGAATGTTTTATTCCTAAAAGGGAAAGAAAAAAGAAAATAGATGGAAAATGGAGAGTCATTACAGAAAAGTTGTTTAGAGGCTACATATTTGTAGTCACTGGAGAGCCTGTAGGACTTTTTTTTGCATTAAAACAGATACCAATGTTATCAAAGTTACTCAGTGACGGCGAATATACATTTGAAAAATTAAATAACAAAGAAGTTGACTTCATCAGCAGAATAGGAAGTGGCAGACCAGACCATATATCGAAGATTTCTAAAGTAGAATTTGATGAGTATAGCGAAGGTGATGAAGTTGTGTATATCGAAGGCGATCTGAAATCCTTTGAAGGACAGATTAAGAGATTTGATAAGCACAGAAGAGTTGCCGTGGTGGAGACAGAGCTGTTCGGCAGGAAGACGGAAGTGTATCTGGAATTTGAGTTTTTGAGGAAGAAATGAGAAGTTAAGTCGTGGGGGATTCGGAAGCACTAAAAAATGAAAGAATGCTCACAAATGATGAAATGTTTGATTTTGTTGCTGTGCAATATTGATAAATGTATAGCCGGAATTTTCAGTGGAGTTTTCGTAGGCTATGATGACCGATAAAATCATTCGTTATTGCCGAAAAATGCCGTAATATCAAGGGTTTTTGATAGATGATACAGAGAGTGCAAGAGGTCTACCCTAAAGAATCATAGTGAGGAATTAAAGGGATGGAAGCCCGTGTGATGGCTTTTGAGGTCGGAAATGAACATTTCCGAGGTTGATAAACCCACTGAAATGAAAATGAGCATTTTCGGATAGACCTGTCCTTGAAGTGATAACCACATCGATTTAAATATAGAAAAAACATTCTCAGCTTGACCGATATTCTCGATCACGCTAGGACAGACAAGGAGAAGAATGATGAAGAATTACACGATTGCAGTTGCGGGTACTGGCTATGTTGGCCTTTCAATAGCCACACTGCTGTCTCAGCATCATAAGGTTTATGCAGTGGATATCATCCCGGAAAAAGTGGAGCTGATCAATAGTAAAAAGTCTCCGATTCAGGATGACTATATCGAGAAGTATCTCGCAGAAAAAGAATTGAACCTGACCGCAACGCTGGATGCAAAGGCTGCATACTCCGATGCGGACTTTGTTGTGATAGCGGCCCCTACGAACTACGATAGCCACACCCAGCACTTTGACACATCTGCAGTCGAAGCTGTGATCAAGCTGGTCATGGAATATAACCCGAACGCCATCATGGTCATCAAGTCCACGATCCCTGTGGGCTACACCGCAAGCGTACGTGAAAAATTCAACAGTAAGAACATCATCTTCAGCCCGGAGTTCCTGCGCGAATCCAAGGCTCTCTATGACAACCTGTATCCTTCTCGTATCATCGTCGGCACTGATCTGAGTGACGAGCGGTTGGTAGAAGCAGCGCACGAGTTTGCTGGTCTGCTGCAGGAAGGCACCTATGCAGAGAGCAAGGGCTTGAACACCCAGCAGATTATCGACGGTGTATGCCTTGACCCTCGTATTGGCAGCCACTACAATAACCCGTCCTTTGGTTACGGCGGATACTGCCTGCCGAAAGATACTAAGCAGCTGCTGGCTAACTATGCAGATGTGCCGGAGAACCTGATCGAGGCTATTGTCGAGAGTAACAGAACTCGTAAAGATTTCATCGCTGACCGCGTCCTAAAGCTGGCTGGTTACTACGGCTATGATGCAGAGAACGAGTTTGATGAGGATAAAGAGAAGAAGGTTACGATTGGCGTTTACCGTCTGACAATGAAGAGCAACAGCGACAACTTCCGTCAGAGTTCTATCCAAGGTGTTATATTTATGAGCCAACTCTGAAAGACGGTGAGACTTTCTTTGGATCAGTAGTGGTTAATGATCTGGCTAAGTTCAAGGAAATGAGCCATGCCATCATCGCAAATCGGTATAGTAAAGATCTTGATGATGTGAAAGAGAAAGTTTACACGAGAGATTTGTTTGGTAGAGATTAATAAGGGGACTAATCGTGAGAAAGTATAGCATTTTGATGTCGGTTTACTACAAGGAAAAACCGATGTGGTTGAGAGAAAGCATAGAAAGTATGCTTTCACAAACAGTGAAAGCTGAAGAGTTTTTCATTGTAAAGGATGGACCGCTCACGGATGAATTAGACGAAGTTATTGATGAGTATGTGAAGAGTTATCCAGAGTTATTTACAATTTTAGCTCTTAAAAAGAATATGGGCTTAGGTCCTGCTTTGGCAGAGGGCGTAAAAAAATGTAGAAATGAAATAATTATTAGAATGGATTCTGATGATTATTCTGTCCCTGAGCGTTGTGAAAAACTTTTGCGTGAGCTGGATAAACATCCTGAGTGCGGTATTATCGGATCATATGAGGCAGAATTTTCAGATGATATGAATAATCCTGTTGCAATCCACAAAGTGCCAGAGACATCTGAGCAGATCCATGCATTTATGAGAAGACGATGTGCACTGTTACATCCAACGGTATTATATAAAAAAAGTGTGATTATTAACTGTGGAAATTATCATGATGTTCGTTTATATGAAGATTATGATTTATTTATGCGTGTAGTGCTGGAACATAATGTCAAGTGCTACAACATCCAAGAAAACCTATACTATATTAGAATTAATGATGCTTTTTTTGAAAGACGTGGTGGAATCTCGTACATGAAAACCGCGGTTGGATTTAAGTGGCGTCAGCATAGAAAAGGATATATGTCTCTTGGAGATTTTGTGGTATCGGCAGGCGGACAGGCTGCAGTATGTTTGTTACCTAATAAGATGCGTAAATGGGTATATCTTAACTTCTTGAGATGACTGCCAATAATGGAGTAAACAGATGATAAGAATATTACATATTGTTCCCAATATGCAAGCTGGCGGCTTGGAAACTCTAATAATGAGTTGGTATCGTAATATTGATAGGAGCAAAGTACAGTTTGATTTTTTAGTACATTATCAAGGAAAATTCTTCTACGATGATGAGATAGAACGCCTCGGAGGAAAAATATACCATCTGAGCGTGAGAGATGATAATAATTTCATTAAATATTTGCATGATTTGGATTCGTTCTTTAAAGAACACAGAGAATATAAAATTGTGCATGGCCATATGGAGAGCTTAGGACAATTCTATTTTAGAGCAGCTAAAAAATATGGCGTTCCGGTGAGAATAGCACATAGTCATAATTCAGCCACAGAACCGACCTTAAAGGGAAAGGTCAAAGGAATACTTGCTAAAGGTTTTCCTAAGTATGCAACACATTGTTTCGCGTGCTCAGAGTTGGCCGGTCAGTTCATGTTTGGCGATAGAGATTTTACAGTTATAAAAAATGCAATTGATTTGAGCAGGTTTCAGTATGATGCGAAAATTCGTACAAAAATGCGTGCAGAACTAAATCTCACTGATAAGTTCGTTATTGGACATGTAGGACGTTTTTGCACACAAAAAAACCATAAATATCTTATTGACGTATTTGAACAAATACATAAAAGAAACAGCAATGCGATATTACTTCTGATTGGAAAAGGTGAACTTCTCGAAGAAGTGAAGGCGTATGTTGCCGAAAAAAGCCTGGCAGGATGTGTTCGGTTCTTAGGTGTTCGCGATGATGTGAACAAATTATATGATGCGATGGATGTTTTTGTATTTCCATCGATTTTTGAGGGACTTGGAATTGTCGCAATTGAAGCGCAGGAATCAAGACTTATGACGGTTTGTTCTGATGTGGTGCCGAAAGAAGCCAATGTGACTGAGTATTATAAAGCAATTTCGTTGCAGGAATCTCCTGAAAAATGGGCTGAGAGTATTTGCAAATACGCAAATGGATATGAAAAGAAAGATGTTACTGATAAAATCCGAAATGCTGGATATGACATTAAAAAGAGTGCGTCAATGCTTCAGCAATTTTATCAAGGAGTATTAACAGAATGAAGAGAGTACTGATAGTCGGGTTTACGGAAAACCTTGGTGGCGTTGAACGACTGATTTATTCTTATTACAAAAAAATAGATCGTAGCAAGCTGCAATTTGACTTCCTTATAAATGTTGAGAAGGTGCCGTTCCGCAGTGAAATTGAAATGCTTGGGGGAAGATTTTTTGTAATCCCTCGCAAAACGAAGGATTATGTCGGCTACAAAAATGGGCTAAGATCTTTTTTTGATAATCATGCGAAAGATTATATTGCTTTTTGGTTCAACTCCAATTCTCTGGCAAACTTGGACTATCTTGCTTATGCGTACCGATATGGGATAAAAAAGCGTATTGTTCATAGCCATAATACAATGGAAACAAGAGGTACTGTTTATAAGGTATTTCATCAGCTCAATAAGGGCAAGGCAAGAAGGATGGCAACAGACTATTGGGCTTGTTCTATTGATGCTGGAAGATTTTTCTTTGATGAAGACATTGTGAAGTCGGACAAGTTCCGTGTCATCAATAATGCAATCGACCTTTGCGAGTTTTCTTTCGATAAAGAGAAGAGGGTAGAATGGCGAAAAAAGATAGGAATCGCTGATAATGTTACGCTTTATGGTAATGTCGGCAGACTCAGTTATCAGAAGAATCACGAGTTCCTGCTTCGAGCATTTAAAGGACTTGTTTCAAAGCATAAGAATGTACATCTTATCCTTATTGGAACAGGAGAACTTGAAGAGAATATTAAAAGGCAGATTGAAGATTTAAAACTAGAGAAAAATGTTAGTCTAATGGGAAGACAATTTGACATACCAGGTATTTTACAAGCTGTGGATGTTTTTGTAATGCCCTCACATTATGAGGGGCTTCCAATAGCTGCAATTGAAGCTCAAGCGGCAGGCCTTCCGTGCATTATATCAGATACCATTACGAAAGAAGTTAAGTTTTTGCATTCATGTGAATATGAAGATATTGCTAGTGAAGACAAATGGATATTGGCAATGGAAAAAGCAGCAAAAATGTCAAGAAGCAATGATTGTACAGCAATAAAAAAAGCTGGATTTGATATAGAAGAGGAAACCGCAAAACTTGAAGAGTATTTGTTGAGTTAGAGGAATTGAAATGAAAGTAAGCGTCGTTTGTATTTATTATAATAGAAATTATGGTAGTGTATTACAGTCTCTTGCACTTAACAATTTCCTTGAAAAGTTAGGATGTGAGGTAAATGTCATCCCGTTTAAGGATACTGCTGGAACGAAAGAAAAATTGGACATTCTTTTTGATTTGAAATTGCCTAAGCTATTTGATCCGGAAATTGTAAAACGTAAAATTCAGGAGAAAAAGGCTAGAAAAGCAGCAACGGATATAGATGAGGAATATGTAGAAGGCGTTAAGCTAAGAGAGCGCGCCTATAGTAGATTTGTGAAAAAATATTTTAACGTCCCAGAAAGAGTTCTGAATAGAGATGAACTTGCTGGATTTGTAGAGGATAGTGATGCAGTAGTTGTTGGAAGTGATCAGCTTTGGACACCGCATGATATTCTTATAGGCTATCACACACTGAGCTTTGTCCCATATGGTGTAAAGAAAATATCTTATGCAACCAGCTTTGGTGTTAAGGAGCTTCCAACAGTACATATTAAGAGGAAAGCAAAAAAATTCCTTTCTGATATGGACGAGATTTCTGTGCGAGAGATTCAAGGAAAACAAATCATAGAGAATCTTGGAGTAGACAAGACTGTACAGGTTGTCGTAGATCCAACGATGCTTTTGACAAAAAAAGATTGGGATGAGATTGTCACTTCAACAAGGATTGTCGATGGCAAATATATCTTCTGCTATTTTTTGGGGAATAATCCTGAGCATCGAGAGTTCGCACAAAAGATAAAAGAACAGCTTAGATTAAGAATTGTAGCGTTGCAGCACATGGATGAGTATGTAGCTGGGGATGGAGAATATGTTGATAAGGTACTTTATGATATTGATCCAAGCCAGTTTGTAGCACTGATTCGTGATGCGGAATTGATTTTGACGGATTCGTTTCATGGATCAGTTTTTTCTGTTTTATATCACAAAAAGTTCTTTGTTATGAATCGGCATAAGGATGGTGAGGTGCGTTCAACGAATTCGCGTATTGACACGTTTTGCGGATTGTTGAATTTGGAGAAGCGACATCTCACAGGGGATTTAATGGCGTACTCAGAGGATAAGATTCTTCAGGAAATAGATTATGATATTGTCGACCAAAGATTACATGATAGCAGAAATAGCTCAATTGCATTTTTGAAAAATGCATTAGGTATAGGAGAATAAGATGATTCAGATAGCGCAAAAAAAAGACTGCTGCGGTTGTGAAGCTTGTGTGCAAGCCTGTCCTAAAAAGTGTATCTCGCTATCCTACGACCATGAAGGATTTGGATATCCATCCGTAGAAAAAGATAAATGTGTGGAGTGTGGTTTGTGCGAACGTGTTTGCCCGGTAGCAAACTATGTTGAACCAGACAGTCTGCAAAAATGTTATGTGATACAAAATAAAGACCCCAATGTAGTACGGGAGAGTGCCTCTGGAGGAGGATTTAGTATTTTTGCAGACTATGTGCTGCAACACAACGGCGTTGTATTTGGGGCTGCATATACTGATAGTCTTGAAGTAGAACATACCTATATTGAAAGCAGCAGTGAGTTGAGTAAACTGAGATGCTCCAAATATGTACAAAGCAGAATTGGAAATACATATGCAAAAGTAAAAGAATTTCTGGATGAAGGAAGACTTGTTTGTTTTGCCGGTACACCGTGTCAGGTTTATGGTTTGTGGATGTATTTAAAAAAACCAAACAATCCAAACCTTATCTTGGTGGATTTTGCTTGTCATGGCGTTCCATCGCCTAAGGTGTGGAAAAAATATCTCGCTTGGTTACAGAGCAAGAATGATAGCAGCCTGAAATCTTATCGTTTTAGAGACAAAAAATTTGGCTATCAGTATACTACATTCTCTGCAAAGTACGAAGATGGAACAGACTATGTAATCTCAGATTGTAATAATGACAGAGATTTTATGAAAGATTCCTTTTTTAGAGATGTTGTTTCAAGGCCGTCTTGCTATAACTGCAAATTTAAATCGGTCAAACATGTCAGTGATGTTACGTTGTTCGATTGCTGGCATAATGAAGAATTAACAGGGACGACGGATTATTCAGATGGGGCAACGACAATTATATTGCATACACAGCGTGCAACAGAGCTCATAGATGAGATTAAAGTTAGAGCTAAATGTACAGAAGCAGATTTGGATAAAGCAGTAGAGCTGGATGGTGTATGCTTGATTTACTCTAAGTTGCCATTTGCGCAGCGGAAAGAATATTTTGAAGATTTGGATACGCTGACTGTTGAAGAAATGAATAAAAAATATTTTGTAAAGTCGGGAAATAATCCAATAAAGGAGTGTATTAAGGCATTCCTTAGAAAAGTTGGTCTATTTGATTGGCTGAGAAATAAAATAGCCAAAAGAAGAATGAAAAATATGAGTTGAAGAAAGGGACAAGCCATGAATGAATTAGTGACGGCTGTTATAACTACATATAAAAGAGAGCCAGAAATTCTTAGACGTGCAGTTGAGAGCGTCGTGAATCAGACATGGCGTCCGCTTGAACTATATGTTATTAACGATTGTCCAGAGGACATTGTTCTCAGTGATAGAATTCGGTCAATGCTCCTGGATGTTCAGCAAAACCACGCTGATTTGAGTATTCAGTATGTACCACTTGAACATAATAGCGGTGCATGCGTTGCAAGAAACAAAGGGTTGGAATTGGCAAAAGGTGAATTTATTTCTTTTTTGGATGATGATGATACATGGGAGCCAGAAAAGATTTCCGAACAGATAGGTGGTTTTACATCAAAAAAAATAGGGATGGTTTACAGCCCATTTTATAATATAGACTTTAAGGGAAAAAAAGAACTGATTGTGCGAGGAGATAAGTCAGGCGTTCTTTTAGACGATCTCTTATACCGAAATGTGATTGGTGGCACATCGATGCCAATGATGAGAACAAGCGCGATGCGTGACATTGGTGGATTTGACCCGGATATGTTGTCGAGCCAAGACTATGATACATGGGTAAGAATGGCAGAAAAGTATGAAATCCAGTTTGTGGGTAAACCTTTGACGGTGAGATATCTTACAGGAGAGTCAATCACAACAAATCTTAAAAAGAAAGAAAGTGGATGGCTCCGCTTTACTGAGAAATACTTGCATTATTATAAGAATAATCGTAAAGCGTTTGAATGTAGACTTTCATTAATGATTAAAGAACTCATTGCCTTGAAGGATGATAGCTTTGTAAAAGAGGTACTTGAAGATTATAGAGATTTCTTTGGATTCAGTGTTTGGAAAGCATACTTGATTGCTATTGTAAAAAGAGGTCTTAAAGTAATAGTTAAAAGGAATGTGTAAAAATGAAAGTAAAGGTTAGCAGTCTGATAAACTGTATATTTTTGTTAATGATTTTTTATCCGGTATATATGTCATCCTTAGCAGGTGTTTTTATCCCTTCCAGCATGTATATGTATATGCAAATATTTGGCATGATAGCTATGTGTTTGTATAATAAAAATATGATTGCTTTATTTAGAAACAATTCGTTCTTATATTTGGCGGTTCTCTGCATGACTTTTCTGATTTTTTTTGGGTGTCTAAAATATCCCTATATGGGACAAATTGTTTATTGTGCATATTTATTGTTTTTTATATGTAGCTTAAGCAATTCGGGATGGCAAGAAAACGTTGTTAAAATTATGCTGATTGCTGGGCTTGTTTATGCGCTGGCGACATATATTTTGATTGCTCCGGGTGTTTCATTTTATTCAAAGTTTGTTGCATCAATGTATCCCAATAACTATGGTAGTTTAGTTGGATGTTACAAACGTGGTGAATACGCGGGTATAACAGGTCACTATTCAACAAATGCTACAATGCTGGCCAATGGGGTTATTCCTTGTATTGCAGTTTGTGTAGTACATATTAAAAACAAAAGGACAAGCAAAAGAGCAATTCATAGAGAAATTTTGTTGCTAGCTATACTTTTTGTTGCACTTTTGTTATCGGGAAAACGAGCGCATTTTCTGTTTACATTATGCGCGGCATTTGTAGCTCTGTATTTTTATACCTCAAACGAAAAAAATAGATTTGCAAAATATCTTTTAGCGGGTGCATTGATTGCTTTTATGGGTGTGATTGCATTTTACACAATCCCTTCTGTAAATAATCTGTTTTCACGATTTTCAAATTTGTCAGAAGACGTTAGTGTATTAAAGCGATACGAGCTGTGGGGAGCTGCGGTAGAGGCATTTAAGGAACACCCGATATTGGGCAATAGATGGGCTAGCTTTCCCAATTCAATTGGTGGAAGAGTTGGATACAATGGATACACACATAATGTTTATTTGGAACTATTGTGTGAGGTCGGAATAATTGGGACAATCATTTTTGTTTTCTTTTTTATTAATTGTTTTATAAAGACAGTGTTTATTGTTTACAGGGTGGCACATCAAAAAGATAAAATAGATCTGAAACAACAGACGCTTCTACTATTTTCCTTGATGTATCAGGCATACTTCCTGATGTACTGCACGACGGGAAATCCATTGTATGATGCTTATGTTTATATGCCATATTTTATGGCGTGTTCGATAGCCACAAGTTTTAGAAAGCGGGATTTGGATAATGAAAATTGGAATACTGACATACTGTAATTCATATAACTATGGTGCTTATTTGCAAGCGTATAATTTGTGTTCAAAGCTGAATACTTACGAAAATATTGAAGCAGAACTTATTGATTATTCGATGAGGCAAGAACTGGAGATTTATAAGGTACGGATACATAAGAACCCTCTTGTTACTTATGAAAAATATATGAAAAAGATAGCTTTTACTAAAGCTAAGAAGGATTTGTGCTTAAGTCAATATAGCGTACGGACTGATGATATAGAAACATTTAGAAACGCTGTATATGGAAAATATGATTTAATCATTGCAGGAAGCGATCAAATATGGCAAGTAGATGGTTTTAGAGGTGCATTTAATGCATATTGGTTGCCAGGAGATTATGGTTGTCCCAAAGTTTCTTTTGCGGCATCTGGAAGGACTCCATTTAAGAATGCCCCTGAAGAAGAATTCAGTAAAATCAAAAAGGCGATTAATGAATTCGAGTATGTGGGTGTGCGTGATAAAGCTACATTTTCAAATATCGAAGGCGTTATTGAGAATGAAGAAAAGGTACATATGAATCTTGATCCATCTTTTTTGATGCAATATTTGGGAGACAAAGCTAAAGGAAAAAGAATTCTAAAGAAACACGGTGTGGATATTGGACGTCCTACAATAGCAGTTATGACTGAAAACAATGACATGGTGCAAATTTTACGAAAAAAACTGGGTGACGAATTTAATTATATCGGCTTATTTCATAGGCAAAAGGGAGCGAAGAATGTATTAGATGTAACTCCGTTTGAATGGGTAGATGTGATATCGGCGTCAGATTTTATGGTTACGAGTTATTTTCACGGCACATGTTATTCAATAATAAATAAAACTCCGTTCCATACGATAGAGATGCGTTACAGAAATAGTGAAAGTAAGTTGCTAGATTTATTAAGTGTTTTTGGACTAGAAAATCGATTTAGTGAAAACTTAAAGGTGGCAATTAATTCTAACGACTTTTGGAACGAGATTAGGAATAGAAATATGGCGTGGGAAAACACGGAAAGAATCATTAAGGGTAATAATGATGGGTTTAATGATTTTGTAAGTGGAATAAGTGAAATGGTGAGAAAATGAATAGAGAAAAATCTTTAGTTAAAAATTTAGGAGTCCTTTCAATAGGCACTTTTCTCCCAAAGCTGTTGTCATTTGTTACACTACCGATATTGACTGCTTATCTTACAAAAGAGGACTATGGCACATACGATTTTGTATGTACAATTGTGTCGCTACTTTTGCCGGCGGTAACATTGCAGATTCAATCAGCTGCATTTCGTTTTTTGATAGAATGCCGTAATGATTTAAATAAAACAAAATCTGTGATTTCAAATATGCTTGTGTTTACGTTTTCTGTTTCACTTGCATCTATAATAGTTGTTTTCTTATGCATACAATCGGTGAGATTCTGGATTCGAATCGAAATTGTACTATACTTTTTCATTGATATATTGCTTGCAACTGTGCAACAAATCACACGTGGTTTGGGCAAAAATATGGCTTACTCAATAAGTGCTGTTGTAAGCTCAGTTGCAAATTTTATTGTAATATATTTTGCTGTATACTGTTCTAGACAAGGTCTTTTTGGAGTTTTATTAGCATTGGTTTTTTCAGTGCTTGCAGCTTTGGTGTATTTAGTTATATCAATTAAATTATGGAAGTATATCGACTTTCAGTTGCTTTCAAAAGTACAATTAATCAGCTTGTTAAAATATTCATGGCCGATGGTTCCTAATAATCTCTCAAGCTGGGTTTTGGCGGCTTCAGATAGAATTGTGATTACAGCAGTTCTTGGAGTTGAAGCGAATGCGGTTTATGCTGTGGCAAATAAAATACCTAATTTGCTTAAAATTTTGCAGTCAACATTTACATATGCGTGGCAAGAGAATGCTTCTATTGCAGTTAACGATAATGATTCAAACGAATACTATTCAAATATGTTCGACACGATGTTTAGCTTTTTATCGGCAGCTGTAGCAGGTATTTTATTGTTTCTTCCAATAATTTTTAATCTGCTAATAAGAGGTGATTACAATGAGGCGTATGTGCAGATTCCAATATTACTAATAGCTTTTATGTTGAATTGCATGGCTGTTTTTATGGGCGGAATTTATGTTGCACATATGAAAACTTTAAATGTTGGAATTACCACGGTTGTTGCTGCAATAATTAATTTGTTGATAGATATTGTCTTCGTGAATAAAATAGGCATATATGCGGGATCGATTTCTACACTTGTCAGTTATGCGGTTTTATTGATATATCGTATGGTAGATGCAAAAAAAATGGAAGACATTCATTATAATTATCTACGACTTTTTGTTCAACTCGTCTTACTTGTGCTAATGAGTTGTCTTTCTGTCCGGCATAGTATTGTGTCGAATGTATTGAATCTGTGTGCATTTGTGCTTATTGTGTTTTACTATAATAAAAAAATTATGTCGGTGGCATTTAAAACTGTTATGCGTAAGTTGAAGATTGGTTAAGAGGTAATTATGAACATTAGAAGATTGTTATCAGTAAATTGGTTGAAATCCTTATTTTTATCATATAAGAACAGTTGCAAAAGTGTCATATATAATAACGTAGCAGTTCATATTGATCGGTCTGCAATTATACAGTCTACAGGCATATTCGAGATGGGACGAAGATACTATCAGGAAGATAACAGAACATCGGGACTGTGTATAGGGAAAAACGCACGATTGATTGTAGACGAAGATGAACAGATTTATTCAGGAGCCTATATCACTGTGAGCGAAAATGCTATTTTGCATTTCGGGGGGGGGGATATTGCAATCATAATTTGACTGTGGATTGTTTTGAAAGTATATCAATTGGGAAGGGTGTTATCATTTCCAAGAATGTTACTATAAGAGATTCTGACAATCATAATATTTTAAGTTCAGATTTTGAGAAAACAAAACCCATAGTGATAAAAGATCATGTATGGATTGGGATGAATGTGACAATTCTTAAAGGCGTTACAATCGGAGAAGGCTCAGTAATTGCCGCGGGTTCTATTGTAACAAAGGATATTCCAGAACACTGCTTAGCCGCAGGTGTTCCTTGCAGAGTGAAGAAGAATAACATTATTTGGGAATAAAATAAAGCGAGGGCGAATTATGGCAGATTTAATAGGTACAATAGTATATGCAGGAAGGTTAAAAGACAAATCTGCCCTAATGAGCAGTTCTTCTGGTGGCGCATTTACTGCAATTTCCGACTTTTTTCTGAAAAATGACAATGCTGTGGTGGCAGCTGTCTATAATTATGAGAATCACGCGACTGAATTTCAGTTGATTTTGGATGAGAAGGAGCGTGAAAGAGCAAAAGGTTCAAAATATATGCAGAGCAAGCCCGGTGATATTTATCGGAAAGCCTATCACTGGCTAATGGAAAATCCGGAGAAAGGCCTGCTCTTTATTGGCATGGGATGTCAATCAGATGGATTTCGGAAGTTCAGCGAAATAAAAGGAATCCGTGACAGAGTGTATATTGTTGACATTATCTGCCATGGCTCTCCAAGTCCAAAGTTATGGCGAGAATATGCGGAGTCAATCCAGAAGAAGGTCGGAAAGATATCTTATCTTACCTTCAAAGATAAGCGTAATGGTTGGAAAGCTCCGACTGCCTATGTGAAAGTAAATGGAGAAGAGAGGTTAATAAGGGACTGGATAAATGTCTTTTATAATCAGTGTGCATTGCGACCATCTTGCTATGAATGTCCTTATGCTACTACAGAAAGAAAGACAGATATGACCATTGGCGACTTCTGGCATATTGAAGAGACGATTCCAGATTTTTATGATCCGGATGGCAACTCTGTGTTCCTGATTCATACGAAACAAGGAGAGGAATTGTTTAAAAAGATTCAGAGTAACTTGGAGTATAGATTGAGTAATACAACACAATGCTGGCAAACGCATTTGGAAAAACCGACAGCTAAATCGGAACAAAGAGAGGAATTTTGGAATGATTATCAGAAGAAAGGAATTGATTTCGTTATGAAGAAATATGGAACAGTTCCAATGAAAACAAAAATAAAAAATAAACTCCTCAGAATTATGGGGGGGGTACACAGAAAGTAGTACCTGTTATGCTGATTACTCCGAAAGGAGGGCAGCATAATGAACTGGAAGCAGCCTAAAGTATATGCAGTAAAACATAGAAATGAAGCTGTTATAGCAGCTTCTAGATCGGGTGGTATTTTTACCGCTCTGTCTGACCAAGTATTGTCAAGTGGGGGCATTGTTTATGGTTGTGTATTGACAGAAAATTTTGAAGCCATGCATATTCGAGCTGATAATGCTGAAGAACGTAATAGAATGAGAGGGTCAAAGTACATCCAGAGTAAACTTGGAGATACGTTCAAAAATGTTAAGACAGATCTTAATGCGCAGAGGAATGTACTATTCTCAGGAACATCTTGTCAGGTGGCAGGATTGAAAAAGTATCTTGGAAAAGAATATGATAATTTGCTCTGTGTAGATATTGTGTGTCACGGAGTACCAAGTCATAAAATATGGAAGGCATATCTGTCCTGGCAGGAGCAACAAAATCATTCTAAAATTGTAAGAGTAGATTTTCGCAACAAAAAGGATTTTGGATGGCGTGATCACGTGGAGACAGTATGGTTTGAGAATGGGAAATCCACGAGCAGTCGGATATTTAAGTCACTTTTTTATGGGCATACAGTTTTACGGCCAAGTTGTTATGAATGTCCTTACAAGTCTGTGATGCATCCAGGCGATATTTCAATAGCTGATTATTGGAGAATAGAAATAGCAGCGTCGGAATTTGATGATAATAAGGGAGTTTCTTTGGTTTTGGTTAATAATGAAGTGGGAGCAAGGCTTCTTGATAAGGTAAAGGATAATCTCATTATTAAGGAAACGAGAATAGAAGACAGTATGCAGCAGTCTTTTAAGGCGCCTTATCCAAGACCTGCCAATAGAGAACAATTCTGGGCTGACTTTAGTTATAAACCTTTTGACTATGTTGCGAGGAAATACGGAAATTATGGCTTTGTAAACAATTTGCGAACGTTTTGTAGAAATATCAAAAAAAGAATAGTGAAATAATTGTAAAAGATGAGTGTTCAAATAATAGGATGTAATTAACTACTATACCCATAGAAAAGGTTGGTGAGTAAAGGTGGAAAGAAAAATACCAGTACTATATAAAAGAAAAGAAGAATGCTGTGGATGTACTGCTTGTTATGCCATTTGTCCTAAAGAAGCCATATCTATGTTGGAGGACGAAGAAGGTTTTGAGTATCCACAGATAGATGAAAATAAGTGTGTGCGCTGTTATCAGTGCATTAAGGTATGTCCGATAAAAGCAGCACAATCACAGTATTCCATAAACCGATAAGGAATAAATTTATTGTACAATGGAGCGTAATTGGGATTGAAAAATAAGATGGGGGATTATGTATGGGTAAAAGACTAGACTGGATAGATTGTGGCAAGGGAATAACGATATTGCTGGTGGTTTTAGGACATGTTGCGGATGGATATTTAAGTGCGGGAACTTTTCCTGAACAAAAACCGATTTTGTTAGCAATTTATAACCTTATTTACGCTTTTCACATGCCCTTGTTCTATTGCCTTTCTGGATTTGTATTCTATTTGGCCTACTGTGTAAGGAGAGAAGAAAAAAGAAAAAGATTTATCTCTCAAGTTTTGAATCTTGTGTGGATATATGTTTTCTTTTCAATAGCCTTATGGGTATTTAAGATGATCTTTTCTGACAGTGTAAATACACAGTTTGGATTAAGAGACTTAGTGAATATTCCGATTAAACCGTTAGGGGAGTTCTGGTACATATACGTTTTAATTTTTATTTATGTTATTTCATATATACTGGAGAATAAACAGTGTGATGCTGTGATATTGGGAGTATCCTATGTTATGAGCAGTATTGTGAAGCTGTTTACCTTTGGAATTGATTTTCCATTGAAAAGTATATTTTACTATTTCTTCTTCTTCTATCTGGGCGTATTTATGGCAAAACGAGTAAGAAAACCTGTGGTAATAAAGCATACAAAGGAAGTTTTGCTTGGATTTGGGATGATAGCGATATTGAGCTGGAGTATTTGCATCATTTGGAAAACTTCAGTACACAAAATACCGGTTTTCTGTACGTTGGTCGGAATGGTTTTCTGCATTCTAGCTATGTGTTTGTTCCAGCACAGTAAGCAAATAAAGCTGTTTGGATTCTTGGGAAAATATAGCCTTGAAATATATACTATGCACACGTTTCTCACGGCAGCAAATCGGTCGATTTTAAATATCTTCTCGGAATTAGCGGTGCAGGTATAGATGCCGATTCGCAAGTCGAGAAACCAATGCGATTACAGGTGAAAGAGTGACATTTATGCACGCAAAATAGACATAGAGATTTCACTATGTCAAAAGAAGTTGCATTCTTAAGGATGTTCAGGTACTATAGAAATGCTAGACTTTTAGTCAAGCGTTTCGGATTGGAAGTTATCCGTATCGGGAACTTCCCATGCATCAAGATGCTGGCACATCATGATTGCATAGAGACGGCAGTACCACATCTTTGTAGATCGGTGTCTGCCGTTTTCTAATTGATAGTCCTCTTTTTCCCTTTTGTTGGAACGTTCAACAGAGGTACGTTTTGCGTATTCATCTTTCCATGCTTTTGTATCTCTTGCCGGAGTATTGAATATTCGCGGATTATCTTTTGTCTTTGTATATACTACACGACCGTATGCTGAATCGGAGCAAGGTTCATCACACTTGCAGCCATCTTTCCCAGCAAGTGGACAGCGCCATTTGTGGCGGTTTCGGTCAGGTTCGGAACCGTACGAATGCATCTTAAGCCCTTTGCGACAGACGGGAACGCCATCAGCATTTACGGTAAATGTATCCATGTATATTCGTTTTCCAGTGTTGCCCTTGTTGAGATCAATAAAGGGAGTGATGCCTTCTTTGAGGAAATACCGGTATACGGCATCGTGTGCGGCATCCAGCAGTATCTTGGTGACATTAAACTCAGGCAGCCAACGCCTCATTTTGAAAAATGAGTGCAGGAAAGAAAGCATGTCATGTCGAGAGGCACGTTCGAGCAAAGGGAAAACAGGCAGATCATTATCGGAATCGGATGCCACATACATGTACAGATGATAGCCATTGAAATAACAATCCCTGGATGAGTCCCAACCGATATTACAGTCAGGTTGTGAAAATTTTCTTTTGCAGTTACAGTGAAGGATACCATGTTTTTTATAGCAGTCACAGATTTTCTGGTAACGTATTCTTGCCTGCGTGCGAATAGGAGTACCGTCTCCTGCCACGGATAGCCTTGATGGATTTATAAGCCCTTTTTTGACCGATACGTCAAGGAACTGCTCTTTATAAAGTCTGAATATTGTTAGAGTCGGGTTAAACCAGCCATGTTAAGCCGAGTTAAATTGACCAATACTAGCCGAGATAAAATAACCATTCATTCAATAAAAAAGCCA
>OMVN01000038.1 GCA_900314525.1 uncultured Eubacteriales bacterium | reverse complement strand
TTTGAATGTTGCAAACTGTGATGTTCCCCATTCTGTTCCAGCAACTTTCCATGTCTTGTCAGAATTTCTTCTGTAGTAATATGCGAATTTGTAGTTTCCATCTCCGCCTGTTGCAGATCCCTTTAATACTACTTTTTGTCCTACGATTGCGTGCTGTGATACGTTTGATGTATTTACTAAACTCTCTACAACTGTACCTTTATTTTCAGCTGTAAATGTCTTTTCACTTGTTACTGTATTACCTGCTGCATCCTTAACAACACATTTAATCTTATGAGTTGCTGCGCTAGTTGGTGTCCAAGCTGTTGATACTGTTGAAGAACCAGATTTTGTAGCTACCTTTGTTCCATCTACATAGAATTCATAGCTATATGGTGCTGTTCCGCCGTAAGCTGTTGCGCTTAATGTACGTGCTACATTTGTGTACTGTGGAGCAGATACATCTGATCCGAAGTTAACCTGAAGTGGTATTGTAACGTTACCGCCACCACTCTTACCAATTTTTGCAAGTGGAGCTGTGATTACATCAATATCATCTTTCTCAGCTGATGTACTTGGATCTGATGTGTAATCTCCAGTTGCATTATCAATCATAGATAAATCATATGGTATACAATCCATTGCTGATTCACCTCTTGTAGCAACTAACATTGCTCCAATACCGTTATTCTCTAAATCGCTCTTTGTAATTCCAAGTGTTTCAAATGGAATCTTAATCTCATAGAACGAATCATAAGTTGTATCATGTTTTCCTGCTGATCCTGTAAATGTCTTGTAATCTACCCAGTCTGCTGATTCATCTGTTACATCTGAAGGTGAATCTGAACTGTTAAGTCCCCATATACTGCTATTGATGTTTGTTGTTGCCATCTTGTATTCAATTCCGCCCTCAGAGAATCCAACACATCCATCTGTATAATCTGTATTTCCTTCTGAATCTACTGCTTTAAACATTGAAGGTTTTCCAAGTCCTGGCTTACCACTCATATATAAAAGTCTGTCTACATGTGTATCGAACTCAAGTCCCATCTTCTGTCCCCAAATAGAACCACCTGATGTATTCTTATTAGACATTGATGTACTATTCTCATCTAATGAGAGTGCAAGGATTAATGGAACATCAAGTACACGTCCCCCATCTGAAAGTGGACCATCACCTGATCTTGCCCAAGTATCTGTTGTGTTAACCATCTGCCATCCAATGTAAAGATTGTCGTTATCCCATGCACCATATAATGCATATGTATCAAGAACGCAGTTCTCATGTCCACCTTTCCAGTGGTTTGCAACATCCCATGCTGCGCCCTGAGCAATCTTCATATCCTCTGACCAATCACTAGCATCACCATCAATTTTGATTGTTGCTTCTTTACCAACTCCATTACCATTTGTGTTGTAGTACTTCTCTGGTAATTCAGAATTTGATGCTGTTGATGCAGCTGCCACAGCTGATGTTGATTTTTTAACTGTAAATTTCTTAGTAAATGTATATTTATAACTCTTTGTAACACCTTTTGAATCTGTTGCTGTACAGTCTAATGTAACATCTTTGTTACCTACAAGTCCTTCACCAAGAACTACTTCTGTACTTCCTGTAAATTCCTTTGTGATACCATTATCAATTGTGTATGTACCTTTAACTGCATTTACAAGTGTAAGTGTTGTCTTTGCTGTTTCTGTTGTAAATGTAGATTTGTCTGCAAGTGATGTTGTAACAACTGGGTCTGTTGAAACCACTTTGCTATATACATATGTTACTGTAATTGAACTTGATGTATATTTACCAGCTGCATTGCTAGGTGTAGTCTTAAGTGTATAACCTGAAACTGTAGCTGCTGATGTTGTATAAGCATCTCCGATATTTCCTGTCATTGTCTGACTTGTTGCAACCTGATTCCCTGACTCGTCTACATATTTAACTGTTACTGTTCCCTTCTGTGAAGGATTCTGATAATCTGACCATGCACCATTCTCATAAATCTTATACTGTGAACCTGTCATTGCATATCCAGGCTGCTGTGATCCAGGATTCTGAGATGCTCCGTTATTACTAAAGATTACCTGAACTTTTGATGAGTTTGCAAATTTAGAATCAAGAACGTAAGTGAAGTATCCATCACCTGCATCTGTCATCTGTACTCCAGGCCAGCCTGCATTGCTGATTGCTGTTCCTGATGTCTCATCATATACATATGCTGTTACACTGCTCCAGTTTGTTTTTGAATTATCATAGATAAATCCAGGTCCTGAAAGTGTTGGTTTCTTTTTCTGTGCTTTCTTGTTATATGTGTATGTCTTTGTTACCTGTGTGTTGTCTGATTTAGTAGCTTTAAGTGTAAGCTTTACTGAAGATCCCTCTGCTATAGATGAACCAATTGTAATCTGCTTACCGTCTGTATAGCTTCCTGATGCACCTTCTGATGTAGAATATGTTGCATTTTTTACATCTTTACAGTTAAGTGTTACTGTTGTCTGATTCTCAAATGATGATCCATCAGCTAATGAAGCACTGACACTTCCTGATGGTTCTGGATCAACATCTGTGTAAATAACAGCAATACCTGTAGATCCCATATGTCCTGAGATTGTAGATGCTGTAACTGTAATTGTACCACCTGATACCTGATCTTTGTATGTTCCTACTGGAACTAAGCTTCCTCCATTAGGTACTGAGAAATCCTTCTCTCCACCCTTAACATTTACAATTGAAGCTCCACCGACATTTGTTTTATTACCACGAGTAACAACATCGCAATTATCCCCTGTTGTCAAATACTCATTCTGTCCTATCATCTTATTATGTAAATGATTAACTGCTGCTATCTGAGCATCTTTAAAGGATTCAGTTCCCTTTACTCCATAGTGAATATCATTGCTTTCCTTTGCGTATGGTCTTACAAAATAAAGATCATTCGAGTTAGCTCTTGCTGCTGTAACTGCGTAGGAACGCTGGATAATACTTTCATCTAAGTATTTTGTCCATCCGCCAAAACCAGGGTCATTACAATATGTATCATGACTTTCACCCCAGTTAAGAATTTTGTTAGCAGATACACCGCTATTAATCCAGTTACCAGACTGAGAACTTGTCTTTCCGTCTCTGATATCTCCTGTTATAGAGTTACCATATCTGTTATCAGTAACTGTCATATACTGACTGTACTCTTTCATTATTGCATTTTCATTGCCACCAGGAGAATCAAGAATCTCTCCGTAGTTATACATATCTTTATCTATTACGTTATCCCAGAATGAATATCCATCACTTGGCAATCCAATATGTTTTGCCGCATCCCATCTGATACCATCCACACCATAACTCTTTAATTCCTGAACAAGATTTTTTACTTTGTTCTGAACAGTTTTGCTATTAGAATTCAAATCAGGCATTCCAATATTACAACGCACAACATTGGATCTAATTTTCCAATCCTCATTACTCAGATTTTTACTTTCAATTCCCGAATTAGTAAAGCACTCTGAATTCTTTAAATCTGGATCAATTCCCCCGTTATAATTTCCATCTTTACCTGCAACATGATTTGCAACCACGTCTACTATAACCTTGATACCATACTTATCTGCCTCAGAGCATAATCTCTTAACATCATCAGCTGTACAATAGTCATTACCAACTGTGAAATATGTTGGCTGATACAGCCAGTACCATGCTGTTGTATCCGAATGTGGCTGAACTGGTGTTGTCTGTACCGATGTAAATCCTGCTGATGCAATATTTGGAAGTTCATCTATAATATCTGAAAACTTCCATCCAAAACAGTGTAAGATGTTACCATCCTGACAATTACTTGCTAATCCATAATCTGTTGCTGCTGCCTCTGCCTTTACTGGTGAGTCAAACTTGGTAAATCCCGCTGTGAGAGATAATACCATTGTAGCTGACATAAAGCTGCTAATGAGCTTGCTCTTAAAGCTTTTTCTCAATTTTCTAATTCCTCCTCTTATAATAAAAACCTCTGATCACACGTTCTATTTGTGAATGTGCACACTTCTGTGTATGCACTATACAATTTTTTCAAGTTAAAAGCAACTTAATTTTTAATTTTCGTGTGTTTTGCATAAATTGTCAATTCTTTTTTGTAACAATTGTATATATTTTAAAACATACCAATCAAAATAATATGCGTATTGCAAAAAAATACTTTTTATAATATTATTGTTTAATAAAAATTATGATTGAGAGGAAGATAAATGATCAGACTTATTATCGTTGTTATTTTTCTTATAATCTTCTTTATTATAAGTATACCTTTGTTCCTTATAGAGTGGATTATCGGAAAAATTAATAAACACGCAAGAGATGTGAGCAGTAAAGCAATTGTTGGTGGAGCATTTCGAATTATACTTTTCCTTACTGGTGTCAAAATAACGGTAAAAGGAAAAGAGAACATTCCAGAAGAATCTTGTCTTTTTGTAGGAAATCACAACAGCTTTTTTGATATTCTTGTCTCATATGTAACAATACCAAAGATATTTGGATATATTGCCAAGATTGAGATTAAAAAAGTTCCACTTTTAAATATCTGGATGAAATATGTCAATTGTCTTTTCCTTGACAGATCAAATGTCAGAGAAGGCTTAAAGACTATTCTTAAAGCTGCCGATTATATCAAGAATGACATTTCGATTTTCGTATTTCCAGAGGGCACAAGATCCAAGGATGGTAAAATGATTCCATTTAAAGAGGGAAGTATGAAAATGGCAGAGAAATCTACAGGAATAATTGTTCCCGTGGCAATGACAGGAACAGCAGATATCCTTGAAAACCATTTTCCAAAACTTAAATCTGGAAAAGTAACCATCGAATTTGGAAAGCCTATACTGGTTTCAGAGCTTTCAAAAGAAGAGAAAAAATTCCTCGGAGCTTATACTCAGAATAAGATTCAGGAAATGCTTGATAAACATTAATAAAAGGTGCCTGACCACATAACACACTGTTGTGGTCAGACACCTTTTTCAAATCATTTCATTATTTTGTTACTGTAAAATTCATGTATTTCTTTACAATAATTCCTCTGTCATCTTTTACTTTAACACATACAATATAATCTCTTGCCATATTAGGTGTTATAGAAACTGTACTTGTGTCAGACATGGTCTTGGCAGTAAGCCATTTTGTATCTGTTACTTTCTTATACTGTACGGAATACAGACATGTTCCTTCCCCGCCTTCGCTTGATCAGTTAACCGTTAACTGATCTCCAAGTTCTATATTTTCCTTCTCAAGTTCCGAAGTATTATTAAGGCCAAGATATGTCATGAAATTCAAATATTTTTTCTTAATCGTTCCAGCTGCATCTTTAACTTTTACACAAACCTGATAGTCTGCTACCATTGCCGGTGTAATTTCCGCACCTTCAGTATCAGAAAAACTCTTTGCTGTCATCCATTTCTTATCTGTCTTCTTCTTGTATTGTACCGCATACTGATATGATCCCTTGCCGCCTTTCGCATTAAAATTCACACTAACCTTACTTCCAAGTTTTACCTCTTTATCCGAAACCGATGCCTCAAGTTCATCAGCCTGATATATATATCTAACTACTGTTGTGCCCGCGGTGTAAACACCACTTGCATTGTCAGGTGTAGCTATTAGCGTATATCCATCAAATTCCTTTGCCTCTGTGTAGTATGTATTTTCATTATTATCCATTTCTGTCAAAGTTTCTTTTGCAAGAATATTTCCTTCTGTATCCAGGTATATTACCTTTACTTTTCCACTAGAAAAAATTGTTCCTCCAATAATCCATACTTCACCAGATACATCATAGCCGTCAGTTTCCCCGCTAGGATCCCTATCATTATTATAATTAAAAAACAAGTTTGCATTTTCACAATCTAGTTCCTTGTAGTACCATCCATCACCTTCTTCTGTAATTGTTACACCTGGCCAGTTACCAGTAAGCATTTTAACAGATGAACCTTCTTTTGTGTAAACAAACATATTAATTGAATTCCAATTACGTATGTTATAATAATGTACCTTCAGGTTTTCAATCTCCTTATATTCGTATACTACAGTTGTTGTTTCTCTGGTAGCTATACCTGTTGCATTATCCGGCATCGCTACTAATTTATAATTATTAACCTGCACTGCAGATGTTGTATATTGTTCTCCAATTGGATAAATTACTGTCATAGCAGGTGATAATTCCTCCTTAACATTTTACAGTAGCTCACGGGGCCATCCCTCTATGCCCCATAAATATAAAAAATAGGATGGTTTTGCAATTTCCATCCTTTTACTGTAATACTTATAAATTCTACATTTTCTTTTATATTTGTCAACATATTTTGTCAATTTATTTATTACATTAATATATTATTTTTTATATGAAGGCCAATTTGCATGTTGTATTTTTATTATATCAATGCTAAAATGTATTTTAATTAACGTAATTTAGTTTATTTATTGGAATTTATGGTTCCTGATAAGAAATCGGAGGAATTTATGAAAACACTATTTATTGTCACACTTATAGTGCTTGCCGTATTAATTGTTTTATCAATTGTTCTGGCAATCATCGGCAAAAAAGCCAAGAAAAAATCTGATGACCAGCGTGAAGCTATGATGGCTCAGTCACAGGTTATGTCTTTTTACATTATTGATAAGAAGAAAATGAAATTGTCTGAGGCTAACATGCCTAAGGTCGTTACTGATAACCTTCCTAAAATGGTTAAGAGAGCTAAGATGCCTGTTCTTAAAGTTAAGGTTGGTCCTAAGGTTATGTCTCTCATAGCTGATGAAGAGGTATTCAAATCAGTATTACCTAAGCAGGAAGTAAAGGCAGATGTTGCAGGAATTTATGTTTTATCTGCAAGAAGAGTAAGAGGACCTGTATCTGAAGCTCCTAAGACAAAAGCTGAAATAAAAGCCGAGAAGAAGGCCGCAAAAGAAAAAGCAAAACTTTTAAAGAAACAGAAGAACAAATAATAATTTGTATGTAAAATAACTAAGAAAAATCCCAGCATTGGTGAAATTCAATGCTGGGATTCTTTTTACCTCCAGATTCGAAAAATCCTTTTCTGGAGGTAGCCATACATTTTCTAAAATACTATTTTCATTTCTATTGATGAATCCGAGATTTTTTCACCGTCAATTATGATATCATAATCTATTCTTACAAAAATTCTATCCTCATTTTCATCTACCACTATTTTTTTCGTGTCAAAACCTGTCTTCATCTCACCTACTGCAGTCTGGTAATATGTATAATTCGTCTCTCCCTGCACAAAACACAGATTAGATCTTCCTGTTCCAAATCTCTTTAATTCTACTTTGTTTTTTCCTAACTTTAGAAAATTCTTGGTTGGCACATCTGCCCCCTCAAATGTGTGTTCAAATTTTACAAAATGTATATCTTTTTCTTTTCTGTATGTTCCATCCGAACCTATAGATATCTTCTCATCGTTTCCGTTGTCATGAGTTCCATATATATATACTTTTACTTTTTTGTCCATTATACGTTCCTTTCTCTATCTATTCGGAGATTATAGCAAAGGCACCTAAAAAAATCAAATAACTACTTTTATTTTGCAAATCATCTGATATAATTAAATAAATACAGCGTGAAAGGATCGATAAAAATGAAGAATATTGAAGATATTATCAAGGCACCATGTCATGTTCACTTCATCGGCATTGGCGGAATAAGCATGAGCGGTCTTGCAGAGCTTTTACTAGATAAAGGCTATACAGTTTCCGGTTCAGACAGAAGTGAATCTGATATAACTAATAAACTTGCTTCTCTGGGAGCAAAAATTTGCTACGGTCACAACAAAGAAAACATCACAGATGACATCTCATATGTTGTTTATACAGCCGCTATCAAGGATGATAATCCAGAAATAGTTGCAGCTAAAGAAAAAGACATAACTTGCATGACAAGGGCTAAACTTTTAGGTCTTGCAATGTCTGGATATAAAACAGCTATTTCAGTTGCTGGAACTCACGGAAAAACAACTACAACATCTATGATTTCTGAAATCATGCTTGCCTACAAGTGCGATCCAACTATATCAGTAGGCGGTATGCTTCATTCAATCGGAGGTAATTTCAGAGTAGGTCATTCACAGTACTTTGTAACAGAGGCTTGTGAATACACTAACAGTTTCTTATCACTTATTTCAAATGTAAATGTAATTTTAAATGTCAGAGAAGATCACTTAGACTTCTTCAAAGATATTAACGATATAAGACATAGTTTCAGAGTATTTGCTGATAATCTAGGTGAGGACGGAACCCTTGTAATAAACAGCGAAATTGATGATTTGTCTTATTTCACTGACGATTTAAAAGCTAAAGTATATACATTTGGCTCAGACAAAGATAAATCTGATTACTATCCCGAGAACATTACTTATAATAAAGTGGCTTGTGCTACTTTTGACATTGTTAACGGATCTGAGAGAACTACAGTATCACTTAAAGTTCCTGGCAAACACAATATTTTAAATGCTTTGGCTGCATTCGCAACTTGCAGAGCTATTAAGATTCCTGCAGAATACATTGTTAAAGGACTTGAAAACTACCAGGGAACTGATAGAAGATTCCAATACAAGGGAGAATTTAATGGTGTTACAGTAATTGATGACTATGCTCATCATCCAGATGAAATTGAAGCAACATTAAATACCGCAAAGACATATCCACATAACAAATTATGGGTTGTATTCCAGCCTCATACATACACAAGAACAAAATCTCTTATGGGAGAGTTTGCAAAAGCTTTATCTCTGGCTGACAATGTTGTTCTTGCCAAGATTTATCCTGCAAGAGAAACAGACAATTTAGGAATCAGTTCAGATACATTAAGAGGCGAAATCGAAAAATTAGGACATGAAAATGTGATCTATTTTGAGACTTTCGAAGAGATTGAAAAATTTTTGAAAGAAAAATGTATCAACGGTGATTTGTTGATAACTATGGGTGCCGGAAACGTTGTAGAAATCGGTGAAAACCTAGTTAAATAAAGTTTATCCACATTATCCACAATTTTTACCCCCTTTTTTGGGGATAAAGGTTGTGGATTTTTTTGTTGTTTTTTTGTATTTTATATTTTTCTAACCCCTTGATTTTATTGGACTTAATTTTTTCCAAAATACATGTCCACATTTTCCACATTTTCCACATTTTTACATAAGCCCCGTTTTAACCCTTTCTAAAGGGACAGCAGGTAGATTTTTTTTTCCAATGTGCTATAATAACAATCACCAATTCAGTAGGTATTTTTTACAAGCGAGGTTTTCTATGAGCACAATTAAATTAAATGGCCAGTCAGTAATTACAGATACACTGGTACCTAACAGATTTTTAGATTATTATATGCCAAATGCAAATGGTGAATATGTCAAGATTTATTTATACTTATTAAGAGCTGTGTCTTCTTCAATGGACATATCTGTTAATAATATTGCAGATATTTTTAACCACACTGAAAACGATGTCTTACGAGCTCTCAAGTACTGGAACAGCCAGAATTTAATTAGTCTCGTTACTGATGAATCCGGAAACATCCAGTCGATTTCACTTAACCCCGTAAACACCGATAATGGTGCTGTGAATTCGAACAATATTCCATTACAATCAGAGTTAATATCTAATCCTGAGGTTAGTGTGACAGCT
The DNA here is from genome assembly GCA_900314525.1 of uncultured Eubacteriales bacterium. Classification (GTDB taxonomy): domain Bacteria; phylum Bacillota; class Clostridia; order Lachnospirales; family Lachnospiraceae; genus Bovifimicola. Next base: position 8,876 of record OMVN01000038.1, on the reverse strand, counting down.
TCAACTGAGCATGTACAGACTGATGACAGTCCTGTTAAGCCTGTTCCTTCAAAACAAGTAGCAGCTAAACCCTCTAATCCTGACTACACCATGGATCAGATTAACTCCTTTAAGGACAATGACGATGTCTGTGAACTTTTATATCTTGCCGAGAAATATCTGGGTAAAACACTTAGCAGTTTTGATATAAATGTATTATTATTTATATATGATGAGCTCAAGTTTTCTACTGAGCTTATCGAATACCTCATAGAATACTGTGTAGAAACAGTAGGAAAGAGAAGTATGCGTTACATTCAATCCGTTGCCATGGACTGGGCCGAGGACGGCATAGATTCTATATCTAAGGCAAAGCAGCGATCTGAGCTTTATTCTAAAACCTGTTACCCAGTTCTCAAAGCTTTCGGAATTAGCGACAGAGGACCAGGAAAAGAAGAAAAGGCCATGATTATTAAATGGAAAGATACTTTTGGTTTTTCCATCGATATTATAATTAACGCATGCGATAGAACAATTAACGCCATACATAAACCAAGTTTTAAATATGCCGACAGCATACTTACTAACTGGAACAAAAAGGGTGTTCAGTCTTTAGAAGATATCAAGACTCTTGATATAACACATGCAAAAATAAAAGAGCAGAAAGCTTCCGCTCCTGAAAAGACCTCTAAGAACAGTTTCAATAATTTTGACCAGAGAGACTTTTCTGGAGATTATGATTCTCTAGAGAAGAAACTGCTTATGAGAGCTAAACAGGGTGGCACACAGTAGCTTTAGAAAGGAGCAGCAATGGCTTTAACCAATTCACAATACGATGAAATAATAAGGTCATATAACCGCCAGGAATTTATTGACAAGCACACTCAGTCACAACGAATAGAAGAAATATACTCAAAAATTCCTCGTATAAAGGAGATTAATGATTCCATATCATCTATATCCTTAAGTACTACCAGGATGATGATATTGTCTGGAAATGATTCAGACTCACAAATGGATTCATATAGAAATGAAGTAACCAAACTAAGACAGGAAAAAGCTGATCTTCTGAAGAAAAATGGATTTCCAAAGGATTATCTCGATATGCATTATAAATGTCCTGACTGCAAAGATACTGGATTTATTGGCAATGAGAGATGCCACTGTTTCAAGAAAGCTGCCATTGACCTTTTATATAAACAGTCAAATCTCGAATCCGTTTTACATAAAGAAAATTTTTCTACTTTTAAAATAGATTATTTCAACGACAAAGTCATCGATAACCAGACAGAACAGACTCCTCGAAAAAATATGGAGCAGATTGTTGCTCAGTGCAGAAATTTTATTGATAATTTCGGTACATCAAAGCTGGAAATCAAAAATCTTTTAATATATGGAAAAACAGGTGTAGGCAAAACTTTTTTAACTCACTGCATTGCCAAAGAATTAATTGACAAAACTTTTTCTGTTATTTACCTGTCTTCTATAGATTTCTTTACGATTTTGTCAAAGGCTGAATTTTCAAATGACACAGAGTCAAAAATTCAGAGACAGTATTTTAACGACTGCGATTTATTAATTATAGATGATCTCGGTACTGAAATTAAGAGTTCATTTATAAGTTCTGCGTTTTTTAACATAATAAATGAGAGACAGTCGGCTGATAAATCAACGATTATCTCTTCAAATCTAGGGGTAAGCGATCTAATGGAGCGCTACTCTGAACGTATTGCCTCAAGACTTGCAGGCAATTATATGTTCTTAAAAGTCATAGGTGATGACTTGAGATGCAGATAATTTTACATTATTTTTACATTTATCTTGACTATAACAATTCATAATGTTATAAATTTAGTGGATTAACCACAGAATATTCTATCGGAGGTTTAAAATGATTGAAGAAAACAATTTAGCAACTATCCCAGTTGGCCCTCTTGGGATTGTATCGATGAAAAGTTGTGAAGAACTTGGTAAAAGAGTTGATGCCTACATCTCTTCATGGAGAAACGAGAGAGAAAACGAGCACAAACACACAATAGCTTTTGCAGGATATCAGAAAGATTCTTATCTTATTGATGCAAAAATATCCAGATTCGGTTCAGGTGAGGCAAAAGGTTCTATTAACGAATCAGTCAGAGGTAAAGATTTATATATCATGACAGATGTTACAAACTACAATCTGACATATTCGCTTTGCGGACTTACAAACCATATGTCTCCAGATGATCATTTCCAGGATCTTATCCGTATCATCGCTGCAGCTGCAGGTAAAGGAAAGAGAATAACAGTTATAATGCCTTTCTTATATGAAAGTCGTCAGCACAAACGTACAGGCCGTGAATCACTTGACTGTGCAGTTGCTCTTCAGGAACTTGTTAATCTTGGTGTTGAGAACATTATCACATTCGATGCTCATGATCCTCGTGTACAGAACGCTATTCCATTCAAGGGATTTGAGACAGTTCAGCCTGCATATCAGTTTGTTAAAGGTTTACTTAGAAACGTAAAAGATCTTGAAATTGATTCTGATCACTTAATGATGATCAGCCCAGATGAAGGTGGTATGGGACGTGCTATCTATCTCGCAAATGTACTTGGAATAGATATGGGTATGTTCTACAAGAGAAGAGATTACAGCAAGGTTGTTAACGGACGTAATCCTATCGTTGCACATGAGTTCCTTGGTGCCAGCGTAGAAGGTAAAGACGTTTTCATCATTGATGATATGATTTCTTCAGGAGAATCAATGATTGATGTTGCTACACAGCTCAAGAAGAGAAAAGCAAGAAGAGTATTTATGGCTTCTACATTCGGTCTCTTCACAAATGGTCTCGATAGATTCGATCAGGCATATAAAGAAGGTATCTTTGATAAGATTCTTACAACAAACCTTACTTATCAGACACCTGAATTATTATCTAAACCATATTATATCAACTGTGATATGAGCAAATACATCGCTCTTCTTATTGACACACTTAACCATGACGCTTCAATCAGCAGTTTATTAGACCCAGTTAAACGTATACAGAAATGTATAGATAAATACAAAAATGGTGAGACAATATAGTCTCTAAACCAAAAGACAGAAGCCAGAGGGGGCACCTTAGGCTTCTGTCTTTTTTTAGTATTTATTTAATTCTGAATTTTTAGTTCAGCTCATAGATTTTTGCGCCCATTTTCTCTGCTTCTTCTCTGTCATGAGTCACTACAACAGTGATTCTGTCTTTTCTTCCTCTATTTACATATCCTATAATCATATCTTTTAATTCTGAGTCTAGTCCTGTAAATGGTTCATCTAAAATAAGCAAATCAGGTTTAATAATCATAGCCCTAAGCAACGCAACTCTCCTTTTCATTCCCCCACTTAATTTATCTGCCCTTGTTTTCTCATATCCTTTTAGCCAAACTTCCTCAATCGATTTCAGAATGCTATCTGAAGTGATAAAAAATCCATCTTTTCTGAGAGTGGCATAATATATATTTGTGAAAATGTCACTGTAATCAAAAAGTGTATTTTCCTGGAATACTACTCCGATTCTATTTATATTTGTCTTGATAACCTTGCCAGAATCTGGCTTCTCAATTTCTTCTATAATTCTTAGAAGTGTAGTTTTACCGGCTCCAGAAGGTCCCATAACAGCCAGCACATCCCCCTTTCTAAGCTTAAAGGAAACATTCTTAAGAACATTCTCAGTCTTATATGATTTTCCAATTTCTGACACTTCAAGACACATCTCTCCATTTTGTGCCACTTCCACACACTTATCTGTCTTTGACCTACCCGCATGGAATTCGTTAGTATTATATATATGTTTTCTGGCTATTCCAAAAATTTTACCAAAAACACGAGAAATTATTATGCTTACTATTATTATGACTATGGTCCATGCAAATAATCTGTCAGTTTCCAGGTAAAGTTTGGATAAATATATCTGGTATCCAACAGACTTTGTAGTCTGTCCGATAATCTCAGCTGCTATTCCTGACTTAAATGCAAATCCAATGCCTATCTCACATCCTGAAAGAAGAGCCACCAGTACCCCCGGGACATATACATACCTGATTTTTGCAATGAATGTTATATCAAACACCTTAGACATTCTGAGAAGATTAACATCCACATCCCTCATAGACTTAAGCACATTTATATAGATAATAGGAAATGTAACAGTAAATGAAATCAAAACAGACAGTTTATCTGACCTTACAAACAGAAGCGAGAGAATAATAAACGACGCAACTGGTACTGCCTTAAGTATATGTATAAGCGGTGCTAAAATCACTCTGAACAATTCTGAATAATAAGCTAGTATTCCAAGAACAAATCCTGCCATAACCCCTAATGCAAAACCTTTTAAAATTCCTAAAATTGTAATATACAAAGTATCATAAAATTCTTTTCCGCATAACATTGCTTTAAGTGCACTTAAAGTACTTGCAGGTGATGGCAGAAATATTTTGTTATCGATTTTCCATGCAAAAAAAGACCATATGCTAATCCAGAACACTATTGCAATTAACGTATATATCAGCCTTTTTGCTTTATTTTCCTGGATTCTCATAAGGTCTCCTCATTTATCTACTATAATAAAATTCATCATCAGGCATTGTTCCTCCGACTGATGCCGGATTTGCCTTATATAACACATTCAGATAATTCTCTATATCTGCCTGCATTTCCTCTCCACTCACAAATGCAATATTTAAATATGGTATTGCTTTCTTTGCAACAGGTTCCTCGAAAACTCCCTTTGCTGCCAGAATTGATGCAACACTGTCTGAATTGTCTTTGCAGTATTCTACAGACGCCTCATAGTCATCTAAAAACTGGTCAAACGCCTCTTTGTTGTCCTCAATAACTTCTTTCCTGGCTACTGCAACTCCTGTAACAACTGGGGTATCTGCAACTTTATTCCATTCATTTCCCATATCAAGTGCAAGTTTCATATTCTGATTCTTAAGTAATACAGCACTTGCATATGGCTGCGGAAGCATTCCAATTGCATCATTATCAGTTGTTAATATTGCTGCCACCTCTGCCGCTTCCTGTTTGTATTCAATTTTTACATCTGTTCCCGGTGTAAGTCCGTTCTTACTCAGAATATATTCTAATGTATACTGGGGTGTTGTTCCCTGACCTGTTGTGTATATTGTTTTGCCTTTTAGATCATTAACACTGTCCATCTCACTAGATGAAACCATATATAATACACTAAGGGTATTAACTGCTGCCACCTTAATTCCCTTGCCTGTCTTGTTGTATAAAACTGATGCAAGATTACATGGAATAGCTGCTATATCTATCTCTCCCTTTGCCAGCCCAGCACTTATCTCGTCTGGTGTGGCATAGGCTGTAACATTATACTTATTATCTGTATTTTCCTCATCCGAGTCAGACCAGGCCTTTGCAAATCCCACTGCTGTAGGACCTTTTAAGACAGCCACATTGTATTCCCTGAATTCCTTTTTTTCTGATTTATTGTCATCTGATTTCTTATTTGATGCTGCTCTGTTTCCACACCCTGCAAATAATGCAATAATTATGATAACAGAAAGTATTAACGCTATTTTTGATTTCTTCATTTAAGCCTCCTTAATCTCGTCATACGACAAAAAAATTATACATTATCGACATTTATTTTGCAATCCTTTTAGGGATATGTTATAATATAGCAAATATTAAAAGAAAAGGGGATGATTCTATGTTATGGCAGAACGGAACCAGTCTTTGCGATATATATAAAATTGTTAGTGATATTTTTAACAAAAATATGAAAATGCACATGTTGATAAGAGATGTTATCGATTTAAGTTACGAGGAATACCGAGGTCTAGCAGATGACATAATTAAGACAAGCCCCACTGAAACTATAGAACACTTCAGTCTGTGTATGTTAGTTGCATGGGTAGCGGCTTATAAACACGGCCGCGATGAAGAGTATTGTGAAATGATGAAGAGTTTTGTGGCAAGAATGCCTCAGCATCACACTTCAATGGTGCTTGATTTTGTACAGACAGCATGTTATGACTTCCAGATTGATACATTTGGTCCACCAATTAAGACATTAAAAGACATTAAACGAATTGCTAAGATTCACGCTGGTATGTAATTACTTCCAATGAACTATTTTTGCTATTTGGAGGTACTTTTTTCCAGGACATAATAATTACAAAATGCCTCCAAATATGCTGATTTCGCTATTTGGAGGCATTTGTTGTTTATATTCCATTTTTATTTCACAGACTCCCCGCAGGGGAGTCTTATTTTATTCTGCTGCTGTAGTTTCTTCTACTGTGGCTGTCTGTGTTTCACCTTCAGTTGTAGTTTCTGCAGTATCTGCAGATGATGATCCTGAAGTCTGACCATAGTCATCTGGGAACTTGAGCTTAAGTGTAGCAGTTGTTCCTGCCTTCTTTCCTATAAGTCCTGTCTCAAATCCTTCGATGAATGAGTTTGATCCAATTGCAAGGTTATAATCCTTTGCTTCTCCACCACTGAAAACCTTTCCATTAATTTTTCCTGTATAATCAATATTTACAACATCATATTTTGTAACTTTGCTCTTCTTGTCTTTCTCGATGTTGTCCATCTTAAAGTTTCCGCTTGAAATGATATAAGCTTCAAAGCTCTTTACATCCTGCTCTGTAACTTTAACTTTTGATTTAGATACCTCATATTTTGTAAAATCTGGAATTGTAACTACTGTTCCATAATCTGTATAAGCAAGGGCCTCTGAATCATCATTTGGAATTTCTTTATTAACTTCTACTTCTTTTGACTTATCTTCTTCGCCATCAGCCGTTGTTTCTTCTGTGTCCTCTGCATCTGTTTCTTTAACTGATTTAGCAATCTGGTAGTATGCCTTACCTGCTAACATGTTATCAATTATTGCCTGTTTGTCATACTGTGCCTCAAAGTCTTCTACTGATGCAAGCTGTCCCTCACTTGCTGTTACCATTGCATTTGCAAGTGTATTATATTCATTTGCTGTAACCTTAAGGTTATTTTCCTTGGCAATCTGGCAAAGAATCACATATACATTATATTCTTTCTTTAACTGTTCATTAAATTCATCCTGTGTCTCATATCCGTACTGTTTTAATACTGTAGCTAAATCTGAGCTGTTCTTATCTGCATAATCCTGATAAGGTTTTGTCTTGTCTGCAATATATTTATTGATTGCATCCTGATTCTCTTCAACTTTTGTCTCAGACTGAAGTTTAGAGAAAACATCTGAGATAACATTAGTTGTTCTAAGTCCTCTCTTCATATCCTCTTCTACACTCTTAAGATCTGAATAAGAAGTTGCTACTGAGAAATACTGATACATAAAGTATGTAAGGTATCCTTCATTATCCTTTACAAACTGATCATTCATTTTGTTGATATAATTGAGTTTTACTGTAAATTTAACAGATTTTCCGGCAAGATCTGTTGCTGCCATTGAAACTGTCTCTTCTTTTTCAGAGCTTTTAGAACTCTTTTTTCCGCATCCTGTTACTGTAGTCATTGCAAGTACTACACATAAACCTAATGCAATTATCTTTTTCTTCATAACTATGCTTAACACCTTTCGTCTTTTTTTCTATATTTTTTCAAAATATGCACCTATCAGTTATAACATATAAACAATAAAAAAGTAAAGCTATACCCTATTTTTTTCACACAATTTTCATATTACTTAATGATTTTATTGTCGTAATATGTAATACTGTTGACATCAAGCTCATCAATAGAAATAGACGTATCATTTATTACAATTATATCCTTGTTCTTCATTTTTTCACTAATTCCATTAATTGTATCGTTGTCTATTTTCTTGAAATCATCATTATATTTTTCGAACATTATTGTATTATTACTGATGTCTATATTAAGCTTCTTATCTGCATCTTCCTGTTCTTCGTACAATGTATTTATTGCATTCTGTATTGAAAGAGGAATATCATTAATAATCATTCCAGATACATTTTTATTATTTAGTTTATTATCTCCAAGATATAGTACAGGAATTTTTGACAAGTCAGAATTCTGTACAAGATTTTTTACTACCTTATCATCTGATGTTGCAATAATCTGCACCGAAGTCTCTATCTTCTTTACAGTAAACGATTTATCCTCTTTACTCTTATGGTAAACTGTAACTTTTACTTTTCGTTCTGTATTAAGTGCTGCTGCATAATTTGCACCTTGTAAAAAGCCATAATAGTAGTGGATGGATCTCTCATCATCATCATTGCAAACAAACGCAAGATTGTCATATCCATTCTGTACAGAGATATAACCAGCAACAAATCCTGACTCTGCATCATCATATGTAACGCACATTACATTATCTGCAACCTCAGAATCCGTATTATCCTTATTATGAGGTGTAGCTCCAATCAATATAAAGTTTATCTTCTCGTACTTTTTCTGGTTATTATAAAGTGTCTCTGCAAAGCTTTCATCTGGCATTATAATAACATATGGGTTAACAGATATTACTTTCTTTAAGGTATCTTCATATGAGCCACCGCAGTCATCCACTGAAAATACTTTATATTTTATCTTGTCAGTTTTGGCTGCTAATGACACACCCTTTTCTATTTTATTAAAATATTCACTGTCTATCTTGCCGTATGTGAGCAATGCAATTTCGCACTTTTCAACCTTCTTATTGTCCTTTTTCTCATTGTATATTATCTCCGAATATGCAAAAAAAACTATAAATATAACTAATAGTAATGCTAATACAATTGTGAGACTTTTGTGGAATTTGATAAATTTCATAAGTTCACCCTCTATTCAGTTAAGGTAGTGTCAAATGATACCACTTTTTTTCTATATATTTTCTTTATTTCAAAGGGATTTGCACAAAAAAAGTGACTACCCCCTAAATAACCAGTATAAT
>OMVN01000053.1 GCA_900314525.1 uncultured Eubacteriales bacterium | reverse complement strand
TTTACTTTTTCATCCAAGGATTCGTGTGCTAAACGAATTCTTTTTTTGTTTTCAATCAAGATTGCGGAACGTGCGTAACTAGTTTCGCAATTACCTATTTAAGGGTTCCGCTGCATTCAATTCGAGCGAAAGCGCATATGTGTTGTAACTGTTAACTTTTCACAATTCAACAACCTACATTTTTGCAATCCCTTCTTATCTAGAGAATAGCACTATACATTTACATCATCTATCAATCCGGAGTAAAATTTTTTAAACTTTCTGTAAAATAAAGTAAAGCGCCGCATTTTCTGCGGCGCTCTCCACACTTTTTACAAATACATTTACTTAAAATGCCTTATTATAAAGGCTTATTACATCATCCTTTGTTGTACTTCTAGGATTTACTGCTATATTTCCGCTCTTCATGGCATCCTCTGCCATTGCCTCGAACTTATCTTCTTTAACCCCCACGTCTTTTAAGCTTGCAGGGATTCCAATTTCACTGTTAAGCTCTGTCAACTCTGCAGCAAGCATATCTGATGAAAAGATTTCTCTATCCACAGGACATTTGCAGATATTTTTATATATGTCATAATATTTTCCAGTATCCGCCAGTGCATTATACTCAACGATTGTTGGAAGTAATATGGCATTGGCAATTCCATGTGGCACATCAAAAAATGCACTTATAGGATGGCTCATGGCATGCACATCACCAAGTCTTGCATGGGAAAATGCTATTCCTGCAAAGAGCGAGCCTAAAAGCATTGCCTCTGAAGCCTTTTCACTCCTTCTATTTGCCACATAACCTCTTATGTTTGCCCCGATTAATTCAAGTGCCTTAAGTGCAAACATATCAGAAAATGGTGATGCCGCCAGTGAAATATATGCCTCCAGCGCGTGAACCATTGCATCCACGCCACAGGCTGCCGCAGTCTTAACAGGAACGCTTGTTATAAGCTCCGGGTCAAGTATTGCGTAAGCCGGAAGCAAATAATTACTTACAACTGTTAACTTATAATTTCTGCTGTGGTCTGTTATTACGGAAAATGCAGTTACTTCCGAACCCGTACCTGCAGTTGTAGGAATGGCAATCATGGGAACTACCGGTCCGTTGACCTTTCCTCCCCCTTCATAATCAGTGATTTTTCCACCGAAGGTTGCCAGCACTGCAACTGCCTTAGCCACATCCAAAGGCGAACCTCCTCCTATTGCGACGATAAAATCCGCACCACTTACTTTGAACTTCTCAGTTGCTTTCTCCACAGTATCCGTACTTGGATTGCCTTCCGTTTCCGTAAACGAATCACTGTCCATTCCAGCTGTCTTTAACGCCTCTTTGCATTTATCCACCATTCCAATTTTATTTAAGTGTGGTCCTGATATGATAAATGCCTTTTTCTTCTGAAGATTCTTTGCCAGCTCAGGAAGCTTTTTTAAGCTTCCTTTACCAAACACTATATTTTGTGGGATTGAAAATGAAAATGTGTCCATGTTCTCACCACCCTATGAAAGTGCTTCAACTGAAGCCCTGATTATTTCTACCGCTTGATCACAGTCTTTTTCATCTATAATAAGTGGTGGTACCATACGTATAATGTGTTCTCCGATGGCTGTTATGAGTAAATGTCTGTGGAGACATTCATGTTTTACATCAACACCATTAATTGTGTCATCAAATTCCACTCCTACTAATAATCCCTGTCCTCTTACATCTTTAACATGTGGTAATTCCTTTAATTTATTCATGAAATACTCGCCCATCTTTGCTGCATTTCCAGCCAAATCACGGTCTAATAATTCATTTACCTCTGCCAGTGCCGCTGCACATGATACAGGATGTCCTCCGAAGGTTGTTCCATGTGAACCTGCTGAAAATGCTGTAGACACTTCCTCTGTGGCACATATTGCACCGATTGGCATTCCACCACCGAGAGCCTTGGCCATTGAAACTATATCAGGTTTAATTCCATAGTTCATATAACTCATTATCTTACCGGTTCTGCACCATCCTGTCTGAACCTCATCTATAAGAAGGAGCATTCCCTTTTCATCACAGAATTCCCTAAGTCCCTTCATGAATTCCATAGTTGCAGGATGAACTCCTCCTTCACCCTGTACAGGTTCAACCATAATAGCGATCGTATTTTCTGTACACGCATCTTTAAATGCCTGCAAATCATTATATGGAGCATAAGAAAATCCGTATGCCATAGGACCAAATCCAACCTGACAGCCATTACCCGGCTGACCTGTTGCCGACATTGCACCAAATGTTCTTCCGTGGAATCCCATCTTAGCCGTTACAATATGGTAACGGTTTGGGCCATACTTTTCTATACCATATTTTCTTGCCATTTTAATCATAGCCTCGTTAGCCTCAGTACCTGAGTTCTGGTAGAAAATCTTATCCATTCCTATTGTCGTACATATCTTCTCTGCCAAAAGTGCCTGTGGAATTGTGTAAGGGTAATTGAAGGTATGCATAAGTGTTTTAGCCTGCTCTACAACAGCCTCCACAACCTTTTCGTTACAGCTTCCTGCTGAGTTAACTGCAATACCTGCATAGAAATCTAAGTACTTCTCGCCTTTTTCATCATAAATGTACTGGTCTTTTGCTGTCTCTGCGAGGAAATCAAACCTCTCGTATGTCTCGATCATGTACTTATTTACTTTATCCTTTATGTCCTGTGCTGTTAAACCTGTATCTGCTAATTTCATAACCATTTACCTCCTAATCTTCCTTAATCATTTCCTGTGTTATAAAACCTTTTATTATTAAATACTGCTCTATTAATTTTACACAGCCTTCTATTCCAACCTTTTCACTGTTAAGTGTCAAATCATAGTTAACAGGATTGGTCCAGTAATTTCCATGGGTGTAATATTTATAATAATCTGCCCTGAACTTATCCGTCTGTGTTATTGTTGCGTTGGCAACCTCCTTCGTAACACCCATGTGCTCTATAGTTCTCTGAACACAGAATGCTCTCGGTGCCTCTATGTATACGCTGACCACATTGGGTCTGCCCTTTAGAACGTAATCCGCACATTTTCCAACTATTACGCATGATTCCTGCTCTGCAAGATTCTCAATAATCTTACTCTGATACTCGAATAACTTGTCATCAGATGCGAACTTCTCATTTCTTGATATATAGCTTTTCGACCTTGGAAGCCCTTTCATGAAATTTGAAAATCCTCCGCTTGTCCTCATCTTTTCATTTACTTCCTGAAAAAGCTTTTCATCCAGACCGCTCATCTGACTTGCCAAAGTCAAGATTCTGTTTTCGTAGCAGTGAATTCCAAGTTCCTTTGCTAAGATAGATGCTATTTCCTTTCCACCCGAACCAAATCCTCTGGCAAATGTAACAACAAAGTTTTCCATTCCTTTCACCTCTTTTCGCACTAACCTGCAAGATATCTGCTTAAGAATTCTCTTGTACGAGGATTCTTAGGATTGCTGAACAACTCTGATGGTGGTGCATCCTCAGCAACATATCCTCTGTCCATGAATATGGTTCTTGTAGATACATCTCTGGCAAATGCCATCTCATGTGTAACGATTATCATCGTAAGTCCTGTTTTAGCTAGTTCTTTCATAACGTTTAGAACCTCTCCAACCATCTCAGGGTCCAAAGCCGATGTTGGTTCATCAAATAGAAGCACCTCCGGATTCATACAAAGTGACCTTGCAATGGCTACTCTCTGTTTCTGACCACCTGACAACTGGTCGGGCCTGGCATTTATGTAAGGAGCCATTCCAACGGCTTTCAAATGCGTTATAGCCCTGTCAAATGCTTCTTCCTTACTTATATGTAATACCTTTCTTGTACATAGCATGCAGTTCTGGAGAACTGTCATATTACTGAACAGATTAAATGACTGGAACACCATTCCCACCTTTGAACGGTACTCATTAATCTCTCTCTGTACATCTCTTACTTCTTTTCCATGATACATAATCTTTCCTGATGTCTGTCTCTCAAGCTTGTTAATGCATCTTAATAATGTAGATTTACCCGAACCGGAAGAACCTACAATACATATAATTTCTCCTGCTATAATATCAATATCGATTTTTCTCAATACTTCATGATCACCAAAGGATTTACTTAAATCCTGAATAGAAATAATTTTTTCACTCATACTTTCCTCCAATCTCAGGTCTCACCTACTGATTATCCATATATTCAACAGCCAGTGCATAATCCTTACTTCCCTTCATCTTCTTCTCTATCAGGATAAATATTCTGTTGAAAATGAAACATAACACGAAGTAGATTATTGCTATTACCAGATAAGATTCGAAATACTTATAGTAATTACCACCTGCTGTTTTGGCTGCCATAAACAATTCCTGAATAGCAATAACATTAAGTACTGATGTCATCTTAAGGTTTGTAAGGAATGTGTTCGCCATCTCCGGAATAATATTTTTAAATGCCTGCGGAAGAACTATGTATAACATCGTCTTCATTGGAGACATTCCCATTGCCCATGCTCCTTCTCTCTGTCCCATATCAATGGAACCGATACCTGCACGAACCGTCTCTGCCATGTATGCACCTGTATTCAATACTGTTACAAGAATACCTGCAGCAATAGGTGTCATATTAACTCCTGCCTGCCTAAGTCCATAATAAACAATCATAGCCTGAACAATCATAGGTGTATCCCTGAATATCTCCACATACACTGCTGATACTATTTTTAATAATCTCATCAAAATCTTCTTAACTATGTTGTCACCCTTATTAATCTTAGTATCCTGAATAATTCCTATAAGGTATCCAAGTATAAATCCCAATATTGTTCCTGTCACTGCAATATAAAGCGTAAGCCAGGTTCCCTGTATAAACATGTCCATATATTTCTTTGCTAGAAATACCATCCACTCAAACGAGTTCACAGGACTTTCAAAAGATAATAAAGCAAATTCCATACTTTCACCTCTCTATTTCTATTTCATGGCAATTTCAAAACTTCCATCTGCTTCCTTATTCTGCTGCCGGCTGCTGTGTAATTACAGTATCCATAAGCTCATCCATTTTTGCCTTGTCATTCCATCCTATTGAATCCATAGCTCCCTGAAGTTTGTCGCGAAGGTCTGTATCATCTTTTCTTGTTGCGATACAAACATTTACCATTTCATCATCACCTGTGAATGTGTCATCCTCATCAAACTGGATAATCTTTAAATCATCATTTGTTAATAATGCTGACTCCGCTGTTGGCAGGTCAACTATACATACATCTGCTACTCCATTTGAAACTGCCATTAAGCATTCTGAAGTTGTCTCATAATTCGAACCTGTATCAGCTCCCTTAATCTGGTCAAGAAGTGGAACCCATCCTGTTCCAAGCTGTGTTGTTGCTTTACAGCCTGTGTCAGCCAAATCAGATAACTTTGTTACGTTCTCGTATTTACCGCCTTTTTTAACGACTATACAGTTATCTCTGTAGTAGTATGGCTCTGTAAACGAATATGCCATCTCTCTTTCTGCTGTACGACCCATACCGGCGATGATACAGTCATACTCACCTGAATCCATTGAAATTCCGATTGATGACCATTCTACTTTGTGAATCTCAAGATCCATTCCTAACTCATCAGCAAGCTTTCTTGCAACGGCTACATCATAACCATATGCATAAAAGTCTGAACCATATATTTTCTCTGCCTTGCTTCCATCAGGTGTTTTATCTGTATCCTGTGTCCAGTTGAATGGGGCATATGCACATTCCATACCAACTCTTAGTACTTTTTTATCGCTTGAAGAAGATGAAGAAGATGAAGAACCACATCCTACAGCCATACTCATCGTCATTACTCCTGCTAAAGCTATTGAAACTAATTTACGAATTCTCATAAGTGCCTCCTTCTGATCATTTATAAATGATCCTTAAAATTTTATATTTTTGATTATTTATTGGTACAGAGCCCTCTCGAAAACTTCGTTTTCTCGATGCTCTTGCGCCCGACAAATGACATCCTGTGCAAGCACAATGTCGCTTGTCGGGCTGTTGCATCAAAAAAGGTGCCAGCCGAAACTCTCCGTTTCGCTAGCACCTTTGCTTGATACGCTGTATTCTAATTCCTTTTTTTTATTTTTGCAACATTCATAACGCACAAACATATCTTGCATATTGCACAGTAGTTATGAAAACGTCCACTTTTTTACAAGTATACAGTTAATTAAATCAAGGTATTCTGTGTAATCATCAAGTTCTATTCCAAGTAACTCTTTCACTTTATTCAATCTGTACTGCAGTGAATTTCTATGTACAAACAACTCTTCTGCCGTCCGCACCGTATTAAAGCCATTCATATAATATGCCACAATTGTATCGCACAGAAATGTTCCGTTGGCATTATCATATTCCTCAAGTTTCCTGAGCTTTTCGTTACAATATTCCAATATCTCATTCTGATTGCCACTGTTAAACATGAATTTATATATCCCCATTGCACCTGCACTGATGACTTTTTTATTCTTTGCATAGGGTAATATGTCCTTTTTGGGAATAAAGCTTTTTGCCTCCTGATAACTTTGTCCAAAATCCTTTGGTTCCCTATAGGCTTCCCCAAGAATACATGTACTCTTTATCTTACCCTTGAACTGTTTACTATCGTCCAGTTTTATAAGCATATTTTCAATCTCATGTTCAATCATTTTGTCTTCTCTAGCCTCGAAGAGAAGAACAAACTTGTTAAGAAACTTCATGTACATAGGCTTGCCCTGCATAGTCATAAGCTCTGAATACAGACAATTGGCGTAATACTCATATATATGCTCGTCCTGCTCAAGATTTATTCCGTAAGTTCTATCCACCACAATTATTCCTACTCTGTACGATTTAGAAAGGTCAAACCCAAACTGCCTTGACAGCTTATCTACATATTTTTCATTTATCTCATATCCAAACAAAAGGTTGTATAAATAATCTCCTGTTCTCTTATTCTGCACGTCTGTTTCCAGAATAAGCGTTCCGATACTCTGGGCAATATCCACAAAGGATGCACCTTCCCATCTCACATAAAACAAGGGCAAATCCATTTCCTCCGCACGCTGTATTATGTCATCCGGCACTTTCTCTTTTTCTTCAGTAACAGAAATGGCAAGGCCTGATATTCCGAGTTCATATAACTCTTCCATTGTTTTCCTAACTTCATCAAAATCAAACCTTACGTAATCCACAACAATCATTGCAAAATTACCCTGATTCATATGTTCTGCATAAGGTCTTGTCTGGACCATATAGCTCCAGGACACCAGTCTGTCCAGGCCTTTCTCTCCCCCAATAAGTTTAACTCCATCCAAATTAAGATTAAGTATATCCCTACATGTAACCATTTTATCGTACCTTTCTATCCCGCATAGTCCTCATCCACTTTTAACTCGGCGACTTTCCATCTCCTGCACTTCCACATAAAAGTACCAATGTCTTTTTATCACTGGTATTAACCATATTTTCACTTTTTTATGACGCCTTCTATTCTTCCTTCTGCGCATAAAACACTAATACTTCTCGAAGAAATACCCCATTTTCCCGAAAGCTCCACAGTTGTTAAATATCCCGTATTTTTTCTCTCTGATATATTCCACATTACTTACTATAGTACATATTATATTCTTTTATTGGAATATAATCAATTGCTTTTGCCAGTGTAAGACTGCGTAATTTTACTTTTGGAAATTAAATGTAGGAATCCACCTAAGACATCTGAGTATTCAGCTGATAAGCCCGTCTTTCCCGTCTTTCGGATTTAACACTATAATTCTTTAGTGTTTTAAATACATACAAGTTACTTTAAGTCAGCTTAATTGCTGGCTTTTTCTTATGTTAAAAATATTTGACAAAACTTTTTTCTCTTTATTTTAGATAAATCTCCTAAGAAGCTTCTGGGATATTTCCCACTAAAAAATATCAATGATTCACTTCGTACAAAACAATACATTGATATCATGCAAACTGCTACTGATTATAGATTATTATAAAGTTATACTTAAATATGTACAATAAATATTAAATAAGAATGTACAAATGTTATGATATATGAGTTACAAGGAGGAACTCATAATGATACTAA
>OMVN01000039.1 GCA_900314525.1 uncultured Eubacteriales bacterium | reverse complement strand
TTGGTGTTAAGATATAACTATGGACACGAAATGTTGAACAGCCTATACTTATCAAAAAGGAGTTCTACACAATGGCAAAAAAACAAAAATCTTATACGCCAGAATTTAAGCAACAGATTGTTGATCTGCACTGCAAAGCTGGCAAAGGTATAACCGAGTTAAGTAACGAATATGGCATTCCTAAAGGCACAATTTCTACCTGGATTAAGAACCTCGCTCCAGTAATTACCACAGAGGAGGAAACTATCTCATTAAAGGAATACAAAGCTCTTCAGAAGAAAATGAAAGAGCTAGAGATTGAAAATGAAATATTAAAAAAAGCTACTGCCATATTCGCCAAAAATCAATAGCTGAATACGTGTCCTTTATTCAGGCTAATTTAGGTAAATATACTGTTAAGAAAATGTGCTCTGCACTTAAATTCCCCAGAAGCACTTATTATGCTGCACTTAATCATGTTCCTTCAAAAAGAGAACAGGAATATGTAGCATTCAGCAATGAGGTACTAAATGTATATAATGAATTTAAGAAACGCTATGGGGCTATTAAAATCCATAGAGAACTAAATGAAAGAGATATCCCTTGCTCTGTAAAACGCGTCCAGCGTCATATGAAGAAGCTTGATATTAAAAGCATTGTTATAAAGAAATATCAGTATCAAAAGAATCAAGGGACTATTCCTGATAATAAAGAAAATATCCTTAATCGTGATTTTAATGCTGATACAGTATTCAAAAAGCTTGTTACAGATATTACGTATATACATGTAGTAAATGAGGGCTGGACATATTTAGCGTCTGTAATGGATCTATATGATCGCAAGATTATTGGCTGGGCATATGGTAAAAATATAACTGCAGAATTGGCTACAAAAGCTGTAAAAAATGCTTGCTTAAATATATCGAACACAACCGGAATAATTCTACATAGCGATTTAGGTAGCCAATATACCAGCGATGAATTTGAATCTTATTTACAGGCACAAGGCATGGTACATTCATTTAGCAGAAAGGGTAATCCCTACGATAATGCATGTATAGAATCCTTCCATTCTGTATTAAAGAAGGAAGAGGTATACACAACTACTTATCACACATTTGAAGAGGCTAAGGCAGCACTCTTTGAATATATAGAGTCATTCTACAACCGTAAAAGGCGCCATAGTGCTGATGAGGCTCTTGCAGCTTAAAAAGCAATTCTCTCTGTATGCTTCATGCAGAGAGAGAAATGTTCAACTTTTTGTGTCTAAAGTATTGACATAGGTCCAAATGGAAATATAGAATGGAAGACAGCAGAAGGCATAACTTTAAAGGAATTAGACGCAAAGAAAGAGTGACTTTAAAAAATAGTAGGAGGTGTCTACTCTGGGATACACAATAACAGAATTTATTGATAATAGAATAGATAACTTCTTTTCGAATCGCGAACTTTATAAGTTATCTCCGTTTAATCTTGAAGATTTAAGGGATTGCATTTTATTAGAGATAATTAAGGACGCATATGATGAGGCTGAGAAGAAGCAGTCTATTCGTGCTAATAGAGGAAGCGATGCTGACGATCTGCGAATGAGGGACAGCAGAAGTATGAAATACGCTCAACATTATCGAAGTCTTCAATACGAGCATATTCTTGAGACAACTGGAGCTGAGGTTAAGGAGTTACTTCCAGACGATGTATCAACTATGGATGGAAAGCTTGATGGGCACAAAATATCTGGAATGCAATATTTTGAGTTGAATACTATATCTGACATTCCTTTGCTAAAAGCCATAGTTAATAAAAGAATATGTGATGTTAAAAGCATTTCGAATGATGTGTTCATTGCGTATATGGATGAATATCAAAAGTTTATAGATGGGCTTATTGGGATGTTAGATGGAGATGACGAAGATGTTATTTTTTCGACAATAGCTCTATTTACACTTGAGTGGAAATACCAGGTTGAGCTGTTTTATCAATGTGCGGTTGAAGCGGAGAAGCATAAAACTAAGGAAATACCAATAGAAAGAATAGGCCTGTTATGTGCTGAATTACCTATCCCGGTACATGCAGAATGTACTATTATTCATACGGAAAGCCGATTTGTAATGCATAGATTAGAAATAGTTCCACATGTGTATGAAGATAAGGATCAAGAATGGGATGAAATAAAAGAAAAGTTTTTTGAGTATTTTATCGCCAAGTATTATATTGAGCGAGAAATAGTTCATAAATGGTCATTGCCCGAATATTTTGTAACACATATAGATAGGAGCAAATGGGCTGAGTTCTTCCGAGAACACTATGACCTAAGAAAAATATATAAGCCGAAAGAATGGAATAATTTTAGAATTCGATATGTTAGAAACATATATAAAGCTATGATTAAAGAAATGCCGAAACCCAAATTGTGATTTTTCCGGATTTCAGTTCTTAATAGAATATTTTTGAATCGTGTAAATTTAAGTCAGAGCATGAGAGTAAAAACTCTTATGTTCTGGCTTTTTTCTTTTTTTCTCTTGTTGTTGGAAGGACGCTTTTTAGACAAGAGAGTCTGGAGGCAGACAATAAATGGCCCATGGATGAGAAATGCTTTCTAGAAGGTTGTACCGTTTCTTATTCATTAACAATTAAATAAAAAACCAGCTTAGTACAACAGCTGGCCAAAACCTAGAGGGGGAAACTCACTATGGCAATGGCCAACTATGTTAAGCGAATACGCTGTCGGATTTCCTCCGCGTCAATCACAGGAGGAAATCAAAGATGGCGAAAAACGAGTATTACAGGGATTTTAGTAACAGAGAATCATTCAATGGAATACCTTGCAGATCGGATGAAGAGTTAGTTCCGGCAGTGTTAACCAAGGAAATGAAAGTAACGCTTAAGCCACTGGGACTGAATTACGACAATGTTGAGACCTGGACTTTCAGACATGGAAAAAAGGTACCGGTCGTATTCATACCAAATAAAAAGGGTCTCATGGATGTTTATATGACCTTTTTCAACAGTGAGGTTGAACGGTACTTAAAGCACCTTGATGAAGTAACGCAAGAGGAATTATCCCTCGACGAGTTCCTCGATAATATCGATGATGAGGATGGAAAAGGATTCGATCCTACGGGTACGACTGAGAATGAGGACAGGGCAATGCTTTTGATGGCTATAGAAATGTTAATCGATGAGCTGTCATTACAGGACGAGGAGATGGGTAAGATTCTCAGGCTTCTCGCTGATGGGTTCCAGAAAAAAGAGATACTCGATCAGGTCAACCTTGGAAAGGGTAAGACTCAGGGATATGCCTTTATTGAGAAAACCCAGAAGATTGCTCTTAAGTTGTATAACGACAAGTATCGTGATTAAAGAAAGTGAGGTATAAAAATGGCAACGTCAAATAAAAAGAATAATTCATTAGCTCAGAGTCAGGCAGCACCTAAGAAGCAGCAATATAGTGATCCGAAAAATCAGGTGATCGATAGAAGCTTTGAAGCCGTAAAGGAATACTGCAAAAACGATCCCAAGACAGCCAAAAGAATCGGAGGTAGTATTTTAATTGGTGGCGGTGTAGGCATTACTGTAGGCGGGATAGTATTAGTTGCATCTTCGTTCTAAAGCATACAGGTAATAAGATAAGGCCCTGGATAGTAGATACTGTCCGGGGCCTTTGTCTTAATCTTTTTTATAGAATGATGTAATGTAGCCATCTGCTCGAAGTAAAATGTCTGGGAACCATTCAGGGTTGTGCGCCATAGCTTTGCAAACGTCATCCAGGGATACTTCTTCTTTACATTCGATGAGAAGCTCGTCATGAATATGTCCACAGATAAGAGCACCTGGCAGGTTTTTCATTGCATTCATAAGTAGGTCTCTTGAAATCGCCTGTACAATGTTCTCGACAAACTTCGGACCGTAGCTTTCAAGGCGCTCCCATTTCTTAGTAGAGCCGATACCTTCATAGGTGACACTTTCACCGCCGAACTTGTTCTCGCCGATCCTGGGTTTAATATAGGTGAGCTTCCGGCCGGAAGGGAGAGTGGTAAATAACATACCGCTGCGCCATGTAAACTTAATGCCATGAGTCTCGGTGCTGCTATGCATTTTGATGGCGTTCTTTACGGCGTTATCAACGTCCCACCACAGAGATACAATGTTTGGATTTGAAAGTCTCCAGGCATCTACAAGGGGCTGGAGTTCTTCTTCTGTAAGGCCCATATCGAGTGCTCCCATTGCTTTTAATGCCCCTACTGATCCACCATAGCCCAAGGCCAATTCTGCGATTTTACCTTTTTGACGGAGGTGTCCATTAATACCATGTTTCTCGACAGGGCAATTAAACATTTTTGATGCACTGGCACAGTAGATGTCGAGTCCCTTTGCGAAGGCATCCTGACGCCATGTTTCATTAGCAATAGCGGCAATAACTCTCGCTTCAATAGCGGCAAAGTCTGCTACGTAAAACTTGTAACCCGGCTTGGCAATAAATGCGGTTCTGATGAGTTGCGAGAGGGTGTCCGGGATATCATCATATAACATTTCTAAAGACTCATAGTCACCCTGCCTTACGAGCTCTCTGGCTTCTGCCAGGTCATCCATATGGTTTTGCGGTAAGTTCTGTAATTGAATTAAGCGGCCGGCCCAGCGACCGGTTCTGTTGGCTCCGTAAAACTGAAACATACCTCTTGCGCGTGTATCGCTGCAGGCAGCATTTTCCATCGCTTGATACTTTTTAACAGAGCTTTTTGCAAGCTGCTGACGGAGGGAGAGCACCTGAGCTAAGTCATCGGGGGCTTCCTTTATAAGTTCAGCAACAGCTTTTTTACCGAGGGTGTCTGTTTCAAGCCCCTGGTCAGATAGCCAGGCTTTCATTTGAACGACGCTGTTAGGATTTTCAAGGTCAGTCATATCTTTCATTTGAGAGGAGATATCTGACTTGGAACGTTCATCAAATGCAATCGCGTTTTTTACAAGCTGCATATCAACCAGGATGCCTCTGTCATTTATTTGCTGATCTAAGTGGTACTCATTCCAGATGAAGTCGGGAACTGGGAACTTATGCAGCTTTTCTTTTATACCCATCTCGGTAACAACATCACGCTCATTGTAGGATTTAAAGGTGGCCCATTTATCAGGAGCATGGAAGGGAAGGTTACGTGTCCTGCCACCGTTCGCTTTTGTGGGCTTACAGGGTACACAGAAGTATCTGATGAGATCTTTACCTTCTTTCATTTTCTGTTCTTTTAGACCAAGGACAGCACCGACACCTTCAAGTGAAAGCGGGAGTCCCATGTAGGCGCTCCAAATCATTGTGCAGCGCCATGAGACAGGATTTAAGTAATTACCGGTGGTGTCATACTCAGGGCCGTAGCTTTTGAACTTTTCAGGATAGTTACGCTTTAGCCAATAAGATAAGCAGACTCTTTCGAATACTGCATTAAAGGCCCACTTGATTACGGTATCGTCAACCAGGGCGTTGATAATGTCCTCAGGAAGGTCATCACCACAAGCAAGGTCGTAAACCACAACAGGGGCTCCATCAATGGACACACCAAAGAGAAGTATCTCAAAGCTGTCTGACTCAGCGTATTTGTAAACGCCGGACTTCTTTATATCAACATCGCTGTAGGTTTCTAAATCGATGGACATTTCATGTATTGTCATATTGATCCTCCTAAAATAAGGCGGCAGCAGAATGTGCCACCGCCCTGATCTTACATATTTTCTGCTTCAGCTTCTTCCTTCTTTTTGAAGAGGTTAGGACAGAGCCATTTGAAAAATTTCTTAGCAAGTCCAAATACCCATTTCCATACTGCGATAATTCCGCAGCCCCAGAAGAAAAGAGTGATTCCGATTAAAGTGCCTCGGATAGAAGCGTCGATTAACTGGTTAATATAATCCATTGTCATTGATTGTCACCGTACCTTTCATAAGATTGGCGGTAGGCGAACCCACCGCCATGATTGTCATTTGCTTAGTTGAGGAACTCGTCGTCTTCCTCAGTTGCGAAGTCATCCTCAGCTCTAGACTTACCGCCAAGAGGCTCTCCATCGCTGATCTTCTGAAGGTTGTTAAGACCGCAGGCAATACCGCGATTGCCGTTTGAGTTGAAAGCGTAGAGGTTAATGGAAGCTCTACCGTACACACCGCTGTATACTTCAGAGCGGTCGATGATAGGCTGACGGTCGGCGTCTACGATACCAGGAGCGGTAGCTGAGTTTGCGTTGATGAAGTAGCTGTTTGCATAAGCTTCATCACCCGGTCTCTCCTTGTCTCCATCGCGAAGGGGAGTCTTGATAACATCGAGAGCAGGGCATACCTTAGAGGTTCCCTTGAGCTTTGACTCGCCTTCCTCGTAAGCGGCCTGGATAGCAGCCTTAATCTTGTTAACAGTAACGGTGTCGGACTTCGGGATGATGAGGGAAACGCTATACTTAGGTGTGCCTCCGTTGATGGACTTTGGATCCCACACGTTTGCGTAGCTCCATCTTGTGTTTACTCCTGTGATAACCTTGGTTGGATTCTGAATCTTAGACATAATTTTTTCCTCCTATTAATTGTCTTTGAAATCATCTGCTGCAGTGTTCATGGCCGGACGCTTGTCTGACTCAGGAACAAGAGCTGGTTTGCCTGGCGGCTTGTATACCAAGTCACCTAATAGTTCTTCAAACTTCTTTTTGCCAAGAAGTGAGCTCATGGCAGTAATGCCAAGTAACTTCTTTTCGTAAGGATCGTATCCGGCGTCAGTGACTTTTGAAGCAACAGCATCTTCGTCTGTGTATTTACGGTTGCTTCTGCCTTCTACGATTTTGAAGCCTTCATAATGTGTGCCGGCCTGGGCCTGTGAGAGTGCGTAATCTTTGATATCATTACCCCACGAGATGAGCTGGTCGATACGAGGCAGGATTGCTGCAATCTCGATATCATCAAGTGTGGCAGGCATCTCAAAGTCATACTTTGCAAGCTCAAGGTTTGTCTCAGCACGCTTTCTGCAGGTGGCTTTTACCTTGCAGAACTGGCAATGGTCGCCAGCTTTAAACTCACCTTTGCCTTCGTAGGCGAGGGCAGCGGTAGGTTTTAATACTTCTTCAGCCCATGTAAGTAATTCTTCTTTTGAGATACTCCAGGTGGAAACATTCTCTCTGCGGGGCTGGAAGATAGTCATTTCAATGGTGTTTACGTCGTACAGATCATCGAAGGCCTCTAAAGCACCCAAGGCATAGCACATCATCTGAGTGTTACCTTCGCTTTCTACCAGGACACCAAGTCCATGCTTGTAGTCGATGATATGAAGCACTTCATCTGCAATGATGACGCAGTCACCGGTTCCGAAGCCGTTCTCGACGTAGCGGGAGAAGTCCAAGCGCTGTTCGATAAAAACAAGAGGATCGGTGCAGTATTCTTTGGCCTTCTCATATTGCTCAAGAACGTAGGTGCAATACTCCTCAGCGCAGTTTTGCATTTCACCGTTGTAATAGGTGAGACTTCCTGTTGGATCTGTAACATCCCGGCCCAGAGCTTTTTCTACAAGGTAGGCGCACAGTTCATGGCAGTCTGTGCCTTCCTGGGCATAGGGTGAAGCTTCGTCTTTTATTCCCTCACACAACTTCGCGGACGGTGGACAGTTGATCCAGCGATGCGATGCTGATGCGGAAAGGAATGCATGCTTAGCCATTAAGAAGGGCCTCGGCCTCAGCAGCTAAAGCAGCATAGTCATCTTCCTTAACTTCACTCAGGCGGCTCGCACCGAATTTCGTAAGGAGAGCTTTTGCTTCAGCTTTCATGCCTTTGCCTGAAAGACTAGCCATGATTCCGCGTACCTCCTGGAAGGTATAGGTTTTAGTCTCAGGTTCCGGCTTAGGATCTTCTTTCTTAGCAGGCTCTTTGGTTTCAGGCTCTGCTGTCTCAGAGAACATTTCTCTTAATGCAGTAGCTGCATCGATCATTTTGTGTCCGGCTGTGATCATCTCATCCAGCACGAGATCTAGGTTGGACATCTTACTCATTTTTTGGTTCCTCGCTTTCGTTTTGATTTTCATTAGATTGTCTTAGTTTGGCTGCCAGTCTTTTTGCTACAACGCTGATTGCGATGAGCGTATCGATCAACTCTTCATCAGCGGCATCAATAGGACTGGCAGAATCTCTTGTGGTAGTCATAGTCTTAACCTCGCTTTCCGATTGGCTTTTTGCCTTTCTAACTTCCTAAGGGGATTTGAAGGAGCAAATTCCGGTTTTCTGAAAATTTCTTAAAAAAGTTTTTTAAGCATGTCCGTTTTGTGCTTCCTAACTTACTAAGGGAGGTATGTGAGCGAGATTCCGGGGTAAATAAAAAAACATGTTTTGAGCAACTTGAAATATGAAAAAAACAATGCAATTTTTCATACATGTAAAGAAGCACTGATGGCTATAGAATTTGATCATAGTTTTTCTTGAAATATTGCATGTGCTTAAGTAAGATTTTTTGTTGTAGATACTTGAAATGGTTTTGAGAATGTTAAAAGATGTTGACTGATGATTTGAATATTTGTCACCTGAACTAAAGAAATAGTATATAAAATATGTAAGTTCGTTCATTTGGTGTCATTTGGTGGGGTCTGATTTTGGAAAAGAGATTGACTTATGGACAAAAGAAGTTGAGAATAATTACGTGAATAAATCTGAATTATATAAAGGAATTCTTAATTAAGTTGATTTATAGATTTAAATTTTTCAATTATTCTATGGTAATTTAAAATGATTTATTGTAAACTACATAGTGAATTACTAAATACATATATCATGATAAGCAAGGGTGCTACATCCTTGCCTACTTTTTTGTGAGGTGATAAATATGACAAAAAGGCAATTAGAGTGTTTTATTGATACGTATAAATCTGGAAGTATAAGTGAGGCAGCCTCTCATCTTTATGTAACGACACAAGCCTTAAGCAAAACCATAATGCTTTTGGAAAAAGAAATAGGCAAAGACCTATTTATTAGAAATGGAAATCAATTAATGGCAACACAATATGCGGAGGTATTCTTTCATCATGCATGCAATATCATTGATGATTTTGATATTTTGGAGGAAACCTATAATTATAACAACAAGTTAATTATAGGTTCTGTTAATCAGGTGTTGAGTTTTTATTTTAACAAGATGCTATTGGATTTTTTTGCTTCACACAGTGATATTAGTATCGAGATAATTGAAGGTACAAACACAACTATAACTGATTTGTTATTGCATAATAAATGTGAGATAGCTTTTATTCAAAATCATTTAGCTCCTCAATATTTTCTATGTAAATTGATATACGAAAATGAATTTTGTTGTGTAATAAATAAAAAACATCCTCTTGCCCAAAAGGATGTTTTGAATGCGATGGATTATGATAAATTAAATGTTGCTGGAAGAGGAATGCAATGTGATCGTTTCCATAAATATATAGCATATTTGAATAGTAATCATATATATCCAAATCTAATTTTAGAAAGCATGAATGATGATATACTTCTATCACTTGCAAGAGATAATTGTGCAGCTGCACTAGTTCCACTTGAATATGCGAAGGAGAACATAGATGAAAATATGAAAATATATCATATAGATTGTCCTAAAGATCAAGTATATATTGCAAGAAGAAATACAGGTGTTATATCTGAAGCCGCAAAAGTATTTGGGGAATTTGCTAATAAATGGATAGCTGATAACCTGGGACATTCAATCAACCAAATGGTTGATTGAAAACGAAATTTTATTTGCTTGATTTTGGAACTGATGTTGGATATACTCCGTATATGACAACGAGGTCGCGCAAAGCGATCTCGTTTTTTTTTAAGGAGGTAGAAAGATATGATTAATTACGACATTCAATTAAAGGTTGCAGCTGTACAGTTTGAACCAGTATGGTTTAATGCGCACGAAACAGTTACTAAAATGATTAAGATGATTGAAGAAGCATCTGCAAATGGTGCAAAGCTTATCGGATTTCCAGAATGCTCAGTTCCTGGTTATTTTTTCAATGTGTGGACTGAAGCCCCACTAGTTAGCCATGCAAAGTATGATGTCCTTCTTACACAGAATTGTCTGGAACTTGGAGATTCAGAGATGAAACGTCTTATGAAGGCTGCTTTAGATAATAATATATATGTAGTCACAGGATATGTTGAACGCGAAGGTGGAAGCAAATATATGAGTAATGTCATAATTGACGACTCAGGAAAGCTTATTCTCAGCAGAAGAAAACTAAAACCTACCGATGCTGAAAGAATATTCTGCGGTGAAGGAAGTGGGGATGATTTAAAAGTTGTTGAAACACCTATCGGTATTCTAGGTACAACAAATTGCTTTGAGCATACACAACCATTAATTACCTATGCTATGAATTCTTTACATGAGCAAATTCATATTGCATCTTGGCCTGGTTGCAAGAACAATCTTCCGGCATTCATTTATAATTGCTATGAGGCATCAAAATCATTTACACAAGTGTATGCAATGCAGACTCAGACATATACAATTATGAGTAGTATAATTCTTGGAGATAAGGGCTTTGAATTCTTCGGGGACCATTTGGATGAATACTTCATAAAGGGTGGAGGAGAAGCACAGATTTATTCGCCATTCGGAGATTTGTTATGCGAGCCTCTTCCAGATGATCAGGAAGGAATCGTATATGCTGATATTGACCTCAATAACATCTTTACTGCAAAATCATATTTAGATCCGGTTGGACAGTATTCACGTCCAGATGTATTCTGTCTGAACATTAACAAGAATCCTAATCCTCATACGGTTGTGACAAATGAAAGTAAAAATATGGACAAGCTCGATGTGATTAACAAGGCATTTGCAGAAGAGTACGAACAATAAAGAGTTTTTGAGCTATTAATAGTACATAAAAAATTTGACTAAGAAAAGTATATGTTTAAGTGAACAGTGCTTTTATTAAATTGAATACCATAGAGTTAAAGTGTTAAATCAAGTTAAAAAACATAAATATGTATGTAAGGATATCGCAGAAATGCGGTGTCCTTATTTTTTTGAACTTTTTTATAAAAAAACCGGAAAACGATGAATGAATCTCCCTTAGGAAGTTAAGAGGTGGAAATCCTCACAACATTTTAACGAAAGCGAGGTGAGACTCATGGGTAATAATTTCAAGAACCAGGAAGGTTATGCAGACCCAACTGCAGGACAGGCTATTGCACAGGTAATTAAAGAAGAGAAGAAGTACAGACCTCTTGTTTATATCTGTTCACCATTCTCAAATGATCCGGAAGGTAATACAGAGAAGGCGAAGCGTTATAGCAGATTTGCAGTAGACAGTGAAGCGATTCCTTTTGCACCACATCTTTTGCTTCCACTTTATATGAAGGAAGAAAGCGAAAGAGGATTAGCGCTCTTTATGGACATGGTGTTCTTAAGTAAGTGCGAAGAGCTCTGGGTGTTCGGGGATAAGATTTCCAGTGGCATGCAGGCCGAGATTGACAAAGCAACTAGAAAAAATATGAAAATCCGTTATTTCACAGAGGGCTGTGAAGAAGTAGTAAAGGAGGAAGCTTAAATGAGTAATTTTAAGGCAGTTGAAACTGTTTATAAGGGATATCGTTTCAGATCCCGCTTGGAGGCTAGATGGGCTATCTTCTTCGACTCGCTTGGTATCAAGTGGGAGTACGAGCCAGAAGGTATTGTGCTCAGTAATGGGAAAAGCTATCTGCCGGATTTTTATCTTATTAATTTTAATTGCTATTTCGAGGTGAAGCGAAAGAGTATCAAGGACACTGAGGAAGGCCAGGAAGCAATCGCTAAGATTAGTGATGGCATGGACCAGGATTCTTGGGCAGGCATTATTGCCTTTGGTGATCCAGTAGATGATGATCTTATGATTTTCTGCCAGGAAACAGATGATGGTGGCGGTGGCAATTATGAATCAGAAGTAACGATTGGTTTATCGCCTTGGTCCTTCAGGCCACATCTTTTCTCTTATAACGACAGAAGAGAAAGAAGCTTTTATACCAGCTTTGATGAAGAAGCTCAGTCTATTCCTATGAACACAACTGAGTATGGCAATTATACATTCGACGACTTTGTAACACAGAGAGTCGTGAATGCGAGACTGCTTGCAAGACAGGCAAGATTTGAACATGGCGAGACGTTGCAGGTTAGAAGGAGGCGTAGAAAGAAATGAGAAAATTAACTATTTGTACTGGTAACAGTCGTATGGCCGCTAACTGGCCAAAGTCAGAGACTACGTTTCAGGAGCTTTTTGATAAGCTTGTTAATCCGCTTCGAACCGGTGAGACCGTAGAGCAGTATAAGAAAATGAAAAAGGGCCAGCGTGATGAAGCCAAGGATAAAGGGGGCTTCATGGCTGGAACCCTTAAGGGCACTAAGCGTAGAAAGAATGAAGTGGTATCAAGATCTATGATTACTCTGGATGGCGATAAGCTTGAGGAAGGCTTCATTGAAGATTATGAATTTGCAAATCCATATGAAGCAATCCTTTATACCACTCACTCACATACACCAGAAAGTCCAAGAGCAAGAATACTGCTTCCTCTTACAAGAGACGTAACGCCGGAGGAGTATATCGCCATTGCTAGGTTTCTATGTGCAGATATGGGTATTGATATGTTTGACCCATGCTCATTTGAAATCAATCAGCTTATGTATTGGCCTACGTGTCCATCGGATGGTGAATATGTATGTGAGCATTATGATGGCGAGTGGCTTGATCCTGATAAATACTTAAGTTTGCATCCTGATTGGAAGGACCCAGTAAAGCTTCCACGTGCATCTTGTGAAACAAAGTCATTTGATACACAGAAAAAGAAGCAGGAGGATCCTCTTTCTAAGTCAGGAACCGTTGGTGCTTACTGCAAGGCACATAGCATTTCTGATGTTATGGCAAATGAACTCTCAGATATTTATGAAGCAACAGATGATGACTCTCGTTATCACTATATCCCTTCAGACAGTATTGCCGGCGTAATGGTTTATGATGACAAGTTCGTTTATAGCCATCATGCTTCGGATCCAGCGTATGGCCAGCTCCTTAATGCATTTGATTTGGTACGTATCCATAAGTTTGGTGACGACGGTTCCTTTAATGCAATGTGCGAGTATGCCACAAAGGATGAAGCAACGAAGCTTCTCTTACTTAAGGAGCGCCAGGAAAGAGCCCAGAGCGAGTTTGCTGAATCAGAAGATGATGAAGACGATAGCTGGAAGAAGCGTCTGGTCCATAATGCAAAGACGGGTGAGATTGTGAACTCTCTTTATAATTTGAAGCTTATCCTTCAAAACGACTCAACCTTAAAGAATATCGTATTTAATCAGCTTGCTGATGGTATGGAGATTAAGGGCAGCGTACCTTGGAGTCATCCAGGGAAGTTCTGGAGGGACGCCGACGACGCACAGCTTATTTGCTATGTGGATGATAACTATGGAACCTTCTCGGCAAGAAACTTTGATGTAGCAGTAACTAAGGTGGTGGACGATAGAATGTATCACCCTATTAGAAATATGTTCGCTGAGCTTCCAGAGTGGGATGGGGTACCAAGAGTTGAAACAGTGCTTATTGATTATCTGGGTGCTGATGACAATCCATATGTAAGAGCAGTTGCTAGAAAGATTCTTTGTGCAGCATATAAGCGCATCATGGTTCCTGGTATTAAGTTTGATTACATGCCAGTTCTAAATGGCCCGCAGGGAATTGGAAAGAGTACATTTATTGCCAAGCTTGGCGGTGAGTGGTATTCCGACAGTTTGAATTTATCTGATATGAACGATAAGACTGCAGCAGAGAAGCTCCAGGGTTATTGGATTATGGAAATCGGAGAACTTGCTGGTATGAAGAAGGCTGATCTTGATAAGGTTAAGGCTTTTATTTCCAGACAGGATGATAAGTATAGAGCCAGCTTTGGCCGCAGGGTTACGCCGCATCCAAGACAGTGTGTGTTCTTCGGTACTACCAATAGTGAAAATGGTTATTTGAGAGATATTACAGGTAACCGTAGATACTGGAATGTCAAAGTAACAGGAAGAGGCAAAAAGCATCCGTGGGAACTTGATAGTGAAGTAGTAAAGCAGATATGGGCGGAGACCGTTGTTCTTTCGCAGGCAGGTGAAAAGCTGTATCTGGATGATGATTTAGAGGAATATGCACAGGGCGAGCAGCGTGAAGCTATGGAGCGTGATGACCGTGAAGGTTTGGTGCGTGAGTATCTTGATCAGTTATTACCAGAAAACTGGAATGACATGGAACTTGCTGACCGTAGAAGCTTTCTGCAGGATCCGGAGTGTCCTACTAATCCTAAAGGTGTCAATAAGAGAACCTCTGTAAGCAATATTGAAATATGGTGTGAGTGCTTATGTAAGTATAAGGAAGATATCAAGCCATCAGACAGCTACGCCATCTCCGCTATAATGTCGAGATTTGATGATTGGGAGAAGCCAAGTGGTTCTGTAAGAATACCGATTTATGGGAAGCAGAGGGTTTATCACAAAAAGGCCTAAGTGGAACAACTACCCGGAACAAGTGATATAAGTTGTTCCTTGTTCCAGAGGTTGTTCCACCTCAAATGCATTGAAATAAGGCCTTTTAGGCTAAAAGTGGAACGACGGAACAACTATTTCTATATAGTACAAAAATTTAGTATTTTTAATAAATATGAGTGCGTGAGTGCACCTGTAAGTGCGTATATTCGCGCGTATAGGGATTTTCTGTTCCCTTGTTCCAGGAGGTAAAAATGACATGCGAGAAAGAGATATTGAGCAGCAGCTCGTAGTTGAAACTAAAAAAATGAAGGGCCTATGCGAGAAGTGGACTTCCGGTTCATCTGGTTGGCCAGATCGTATTGTGATACTACCTGGCAGCAGGATTGGTTTTGTAGAGGTTAAGGCTCCCGGCAAGGAGCCAAGGCCGCTGCAATTGAAACGTCACAAACAGCTTCGAGCATTAGGTTTTAAGGTATACGTTCTGGATAGGCCAGAACAGATTGGAGCGATATTAAATGATATACAAACCTCATGATTATCAAAAGCATACAACCGAGTTCATTTTGGAGCATCCGATTGCAGCGATCATACTCCAGATGGGTTTAGGAAAAACTGTATGTACCCTGGATGCCATTGAGCAGCTAATTTATGACCGACTTGAGGTATCCAAGGTTTTAGTTATTGCACCACTTCGAGTAGCGAAGGTTACATGGAGTGATGAAATTAAGAAATGGGAGAATTTATCCCATTTAAGATACAGCGTCTGTGTTGGCACTGAAAAAGAGAGAATAGAAGCCTTAAATCAGGATGCTGATATTTATATCATCAACAGAGAGAACCTGCAGTGGTTAGTTGAAAAAAGTGGAGTGCCATTTGAGTTCGATATGGTGGTAATCGACGAATTATCATCCTTCAAAAATTGGAACTCCAAAAGAGTGAAGGCATTTATGCAGGTAAGGCCAAGGGTAAAAAGAGTGGTGGGCCTTACAGGAACTCCTAGCCCGAATGGAATGATGGATTTATTTGCACAATTCAAATGCTTAGATATGGGAGCAAGACTAGGTCGCTTTATAACCCAATATCGCAATGCTTACTTTATTCCTGATAGAGTAAACGGCCATATTGTGTATTCCTACGCATTGAGGCCAGGCGCAGAAGAAGCAATATATGAAAAAATCTCAGATATCACGATTTCCATGAAAGCACTTGATCACCTAAAAATGCCAGAACTTATTTCTAACAGATATCCGGTTTATATGGACGATAAAGAATCTGAATTATATGAAAGTCTGAAAAAGGACATGATTATCGCGTACAAAGAGGATGATGATGTTACTGCAGCAAATGCAGCGGCGCTATCAGGCAAATTATGCCAGATGGCCAATGGTGCGGTTTATTCTGATAGCAAAGAAACCGTACATATCCATGATAGGAAGCTTGAAGCTTTAGAAGATATTATCGAGGCAGCACAAGGACCGATTCTTCTTTGTTATTGGTTCCAACATGACCTTGAGCGTATTGAGAAAAAGCTAAAAGAGCTAAATGTCACTTATTCAAGAATTGCTACTGAGGAAAATATCCGAAATTGGAATAATGGCAAATATGACGTGGGATTAATTCATCCAGCATCTGCAGGTCATGGATTAAACCTTCAAAATGCCAGCAATACAGTAGTATGGTTTGGACTTACTTGGTCGTTAGAGCTATATCAGCAGACAAATGCAAGATTATGGCGTCAGGGCCAGAAAGAGAAAACCGTTGTGGTACAGCACATTGTAACAGCCGATACTATTGATGAAGATATCCTGGAAGCATTAACAAATAAGGATGCTAGCCAGAATAAGTTAATCAATGCAGTAAAGGCACATCTGTAAATGAGCCATAGGCCGAGTAAATCAGAGTAAATCAGAGTCAATCCGAGGGATCACTTTTATAAGGAGGTCACGAAGATGACAGCGAAAGAATACTTGTCACAAGGGTACAGGTTGGAACAGCGTATTCGTTTGGTAAGGGAAGAAATCAATAACCTGCAGGAATTAGCAGGTAGTGTTTCCTCTCCTGGTTTTGAAGAGCATTATAATGCCACCAGAAATACAGAAGCACCGTTTGTTAAGACCATATACAAGATTATGGAACTTGAGGATAAGCAAAATAACCTGCTTAACCAGATGCTTGAATTTAAGCAGGAGATGTGCGAGGTTATTGATTCAGCAGATGATCTTAATGAGCGTATGGTTCTTTATTACAGATACATTGGTAATGAGAGCTGGCAGGACATTGGCAAGAGATTATTTGTGGATGAAAGGACTGTCCGTAGATGGCACAACAAAGCGTTATCACATGTTATCCTTCCAGAGAACCCTATGGTACTTGAAAAAAGATTACTTTTATAAAAGTTGCCGGGTTTGTCTGTAGATGTCCATATGCATCTTATGTTATAGTTATAATGACAGAAATGTAAAATGAATACGGCAAAGCCAAGCAGCCCAGGTGGAGAAATCTACGCTGGGCTTTTGTTATGCCAGAAGGAGGTTTACATGTCATATCGAAAGGTTGGATACCTGGAGCAGTGCTACTACATCATTAAGTACAAACTGCAGCAGGTGTTTCGAAGGAGGAAAGACAATGCCAAGAAAACCTAAGAAGCCTTGTGCCTTTCCTGGTTGTCCTGAACTTACCGATGGACGGTTCTGTGAGAAGCATAAGAAACAAGAGAATGCCCGCTACGAGAAGTACGACAGGGATCCTGCTGTACACCGTAGGTACGGACGAGCTTGGAAGCGTATCCGAGACAGCTACGTTAAGACTCATCCTTTTTGTGAGATTTGTTTTGAAGAAGGAAGAGCAGTTCCTGTTGAAGAGGTACACCACAAGATTCCTCTTGCTGAAGGAGGAACACATGACAGAGCCAATCTAATCTCTCTTTGTCGTAGCTGTCACGCACGTATCCATGCTGAGCGTGGTGATCGCTGGCACAATAAAAATAATAAAGAGAGTGACAACGATTAGAAAATATTAATGAAAAAATAATTTAATGAAGCGCTGCAGGAATTTTCTGAGGGGGTGGGAGAGGGGCGGTTGCAATCCCTACGCATCAGATAACCTGCCAACGGTGCCGGGGTCAAACGTGCAAAAATCCGTTTTCAAACGGGGTATTAAACCCTCAAACGTTAAGAAGTTAGAAAGTAGGTGCAAAGATGGCGAAAGATGGTACAGCCAGAGGTGGCTCCAGGTACGGTTCAGGCCGTAAGAAGAAGCCGCTAGCCGACAGAGTTATGGCTGGCGAAACTGCTCATGCAATTGAACTTCCGGACCTACCACAATTTGAAGGTGTTGATGTTCCACCTGTAAAAGAATATCTCAAAGCAAAACAGAAAACAGGAAAAGACCTATGCGCAACTGAAGTGTATCAGGAAACCTGGAAGTGGCTGAAAGAAAGAGGCTGCGATAGGCTGGTGAATACACAGCTCGTTGAGCAGTATGCAATGAGCGTGTCAAGATGGATTCAGTGTGAGGAGTGTATTTCAGAGTTTGGTTTCTTAGCAAAGCATCCAACAACAGGAAATGCAATCGCATCACCATACGTCTCCATGTCCCAGCAGTACATGAAACAAGTAAATCAGATCTGGTACCAGATATTACAGGTGGTGAAGGAGAATTGCTCGCAGCCATTTTCCGGAAATACTCCACAGGATGATGTTATGGAACGACTTCTGATGACAAGGAAAGGAATGTAAGCATGATTGAAAAAGTAAACCCATGCCATCCTGATAAGGTGGCAGACAGAATTGCAGGAGCTATTGTTGATTTGGCTTATGCAGGATGTGAGAATCCAAAGATTGCAGTTGAGGTTTTGATTGGACATGGAACCTGCCATGTAATTATTGAAACAAGCGCTGTTCTTGATGAGTGTGATATTACTGATGCGATTTTTAGAATTGCCGGTGATGTTGATGTGGACCTTGTAATTGTTCCGCAGGATAAGCATTTATCAGATAACCAGGCAGCAGGCTTTAAATGTGGTGATAATGGTATCTTTAAGGGTGTTGTGGTCAAGCATTTTTGTAACACTTTTGACTGTTAAAATTATGTTTTTTACTTCTGTTCGTATCGTGCTTCAAAAGGTGTTTTATAATTATTAT
>OMVN01000031.1 GCA_900314525.1 uncultured Eubacteriales bacterium | reverse complement strand
AAAAAAATCCTCTATTTTGATATCGAAACCACAGGATTTAGCAGAGAAAATAACCATATATACCTAATAGGAGCAGCATATAAAAATGCAGATGGATCCTTTAATATTATTCAGTGGTTTGACGATACAGGAAAAGATGAGATAAAAATACTTCTGCTTTTCAGGGAATTTCTAAAAAATTTCGATGTCGTAGCAGACTACAATGGCAATTCTTTTGATATTCCATTTGTGATCCAGAGAGGTCTAAAATATGGAATAAACTTTAATTTTGATAAATATGAGATGTTTGATTTATACAAAAAAATCCGACCTTACAAAAAATTATTTAAAACTCTATCATTAAAGCAGAAACAAATTGAAATATTTTTAGACATTGACAGAGACGACAAATTCGACGGTGGACAATTGATAGAAATGTATAATGAATACATTTCTATCAAAGAAGCCTCAGAATATAAAGAATCAATTCTTAACTTTTTACTTTTACATAATCACGATGATATGGAGGGGCTAGTAAATATTTGTGATATTCTGGTCTATTCAAATATACTTGAAAAGAAATTTGAATATAATTCCTACGAAATTATTGATGATAATTTAATTATAACTGCTATTTCTCCTCACAGATTTAAAACTCCAGTATTTACCTTTAACAGAAATTTCAAATATCAGCTAAACGGTAATAAAATAAAAATTTTACTTGAAATAAAAAAATTAACCCTTAAGTACTTTTTTGAAAATTATAAGGACTACTATTATCTTCCTGATGAAGACTTGGCAATACACAAATCTGTTGCTTCTTTCGTTGACAGTTCTCATAAAATAAAAGCAAAAAAAGACAACTGTTACACAAAAAAAGAAAGTTTCTTCTGTTATCAGCCAGGTAAAATATTAACCCCATCCTTCTGTGAAAGTTTAAAAACAAAATGTTATTTCTTTGAAGCAACAGATTCAATATTAGACAATTACACAAATGAAGATTTTAATAATTTAATATTCCAGATATTAAAAGAAGGCTGTATGTAAAAATACAGCCTTCTCTATGATAAAGCAGCTATTTTTGAGATTCACTCTGCTCAGTGTTTCCCGTCTGATGCTTTATATTACTGTCTTGAAGCCATTTCCCTTTCCTGAGCCTCAATCATTTTCTTTACCATATAACCACCCACAGAACCATTCTGTGCAGAAGTAAGGTTTCCGTTATATCCATCTGATAAAGGAACACCTATTTCATTGGCAACTTCCATCTTAAATCTGTTTAAAGCACCTTTCGCTTCTGGGACTGATGTTCTGTTTGAAGAACTTGTGTTGTTATCCATACTTAAACCTCCATATAAAATATAGTTTGTTGTTACAATCATAGTATATGGATTTTTAAATATTATAATCTGGTAATATGTGTAATCATTTTATACATGAAATTATCTTTGAAAACTCCATTCCATGGGATGCTTTAACTAATATAGTATCATCATTTTCAAGGATTCTGTCTAATTCAGATAATAATGTCTTTAATTCATCAAAATAATATAATTTTTTATTTTCAGAATTTTTAAGCAAATATGTATATGCGTTATTCATTAGTTTTCCGCAAAGTACAACCACATCTATATCTGACTTGGCAATATACTTTCCAATTTCTTCATGTAGTTTTTCCTCATCTTTGCCTAGTTCAAACATATCACCAAGAATTGCAACTTTCCTTGTATCAGCAAACGAGAGCACATCAAGACTTGCTCTCATTGATACAGGATTAGCATTATAGCAGTCATCAATAACTGTATACTCATCTTTCTCAATAATATTGTTTCTTCCCACAACAGACTCTAACTTATTGATTCCATTTTTTATTTCTTCATCTGTCATGCCAAATTCCTTGCCAACACACATTGCTGCCAACGCATTATAAACCATATGTGTTCCAGGAATATGTATATTTACATCAATCTTGCTATCTTTGTAATGAAGTGTTGCTTTTATACCTTTTATTCCCATATGTACAATATTATCTGCATAAATATCAGAATTTTCCCCTGACATATGATAAAATACAGGCTTTTTACCATTAACTTCATCTACTGTGATTAATTTATCATCATCACCATTTAAAACAACACTGCCGTTCTCTGACAGGTACTTAAACATCTCTGTTTTAGCTCTAAGAACACCATCTCTGTCTCCCAATTTTTCAAGATGACAATAACCGATATTTGTAATTACAGATACATCTGGTCTTGCTATTTTTGCGAGTCTTGTCATCTCTCCAAAATCACTTATTCCCATCTCAAGAACCGCTATTTCATGTTCATCTCTTAATCTGAAAACTGTAAGTGGCAGTCCTAGTTCATTATTAAAATTACCAAGTGTTTTAAGTGTATTAAATTTCTCAGATAAAACTGAATAAATAGCTTCTTTTGTACTTGTTTTACCAACAGATCCGGAGATTCCTACTACTTTGATATCGAGATTCTGTCTGTAAAATTCCGCAACCATTTTAATTGCAATCAGTGAATTTTCAACTAAAATATATGGTTTCAATGTATCAAGCTTATTCTCAGAAATTACACATAGTGCACCATTTTCATAGGTCTGATTAATATAATCATGACCATCAACATTTTGACCCTTTATCGCCACAAAAAGCGAGCCTTTTCCTGCTTTTCTGCTGTCTGTTGTAATATCTTCTACTTCTGTATTTGCTAATACTTCATCATTGCAGAATAACTGACCATTACATGCTTCTGCTATATTTTTTAAAGTTAAATTTTTCATATTGTTTACATAATTATTTTATGTTAATAATTATCTCCTTTTTTATTTGTTAATAGACTTGTTAATCAACATTTCACACAAATCAGGATAATCAATTCCAAGAACTTTTGCTTCCTGAGGCAGTAAACTTGTTGGAGTCATTCCAGGAAGAGTATTTGCTTCAAGACAATAAATATTCTCATTTTCATCCATAAGAAAATCTATTCTGCTATAATTTTCCAACTTGAGAACCATTGCAGCATGCTCTGCTTCTCTCTGCATTAATTCCGTTACATTTTCGCTTATCTGCGCAGGACATACATCATTAGTTGCTCCTGGCTTATATTTATTTTCATAATCATAGAAACCTTTTAATGGAATTATTTCAATAATTGGAAGAGCTTTGCCTTCAATAACTCCTACAGAAAACTCTCTTCCTTTAATATATTCTTCAACCAGAACCTGATTTTCATAACCAAATGCAAGCTCAATATCTTTGTCAAATTCTTCTTTTGTGTTTGGAATATATACACCAATACTTGAACCTCCGCAGCATGGTTTTACAACGCAAGGAAAATCTATATCGGCATTCTGGACTTTCCCATAATAATCATTTTCTGATTTATTAATTACAACACCCTTTGGAGTAGGTACATTTTCAGCAACAAAAACCTGTTTTGCAACACCTTTATCCATTGCCATGGCACTTCCAAGATATCCTGAACCAGTATACTTAATTCCAAGAAGATCAAATGAAGCCTGAACCTTTCCGTCCTCTCCATTCTGACCATGGAGTGCCATAAATACAACATCTGAACTCTTGCAAATATCAATAACATTTTCTCCAAAGAAATCTTTTCCTTTTTTCATCATATCTGGAATTTCTTTGGTAAAACTGCTTATAAGTTCTGTTTCTTTATCTAAATCATATTTTCCGTCAAAGAAATTATCTTTATTCTTATCACTTTTATATGTTCCAAAATATATATCTAATACTCTTGCATTATGTCCTTTTTGTATTAAAGCTTCGCATACCTTGCTTCCTGAAACTATTGAAACTTCTCTCTCTGTACTTGTACCTGCGCACAAAACTACAATATTCATTTTATGTACCATTGTCCCTTTCTATGTTATATATTATCTAATATATTAATATATCATTATTGAATTTTTTGTCAATAAATTCATTGCCCGATGCTATGAATTCACCTACAGCTTCTTTTGCGTTTTTTAATATTTCACCATCAGCTAATACATCTGCCATTTTAAACTGAAGTTCACCACTCTGTCTTATTCCAAAGAAATCTCCCGGTCCCCTGAGTTTAAGGTCCTCCGATGCAATATAAAATCCATCATTTGATTCATTAAGTATCTTTAATCTTTTTATTTTATCCTCATTATCTGTTGAGCTTACAAAAATACAGTAAGACTGGTATTTTCCTCTTCCAACTCTTCCTCTTAGCTGATGAAGACTGGCAAGACTAAATCTCTCAGCATTTTCAACCATCATAACCGTTGCGTTCGGAACATTAATTCCAACCTCAACTACTGTAGTAGATACCAAAACATTAATTTCATTTTTTTCAAACTTTTCTAAAATTTGATTTTTTTCTTCAGCGCTCATTTTTCCATGCAAATAATTAACATTAATATCACCACATAAATTTTCCTTAAGTTTTTCGGAATAATCCACAACGTTTTCTGCTTCTAACATATCATTTTCCATGACCATAGGGCAGATTACATATGCCTGTCTTCCCATTTTAATCTGTTTTTCAATAAATCTATAGGCATTCGGCCTGTAATCTTTTGTTACAACACAGTTTTTTATGGCAAGTCTTTTTGCAGGCAATTCATCAATTATAGATATATCCATGTCTCCATACAAAATAATTG
Source organism: uncultured Eubacteriales bacterium (assembly GCA_900314525.1). Lineage (GTDB taxonomy): Bacteria > Bacillota > Clostridia > Lachnospirales > Lachnospiraceae > Bovifimicola. Next base: position 20,807 of record OMVN01000031.1, on the reverse strand, counting down.
CAAGAGTCCTTGGAATTGGAGTGGCACTCATTATTATTGTATGTGGTGTAACTCCTTTTTCCATCAGCTTAGCTCTCTGTGCAACTCCAAATCTATGCTGTTCATCAATCACAACAAGTGCAAGTCTGTCATATATTACTTTTTCCTGAAACATTGCATGAGTTCCAATTATAAGATTTGCCTGTCCAGACTGTATCCTTTCATAAATTTCTCTTTTCTGCTTAGCTGTAAGAGAGCCTGTTAGATATTCCACTGTAAATGAAAGATGGTTATCATTTATTATTTTACACATATCTTCATAATGCTGTTTTGCCAGAACTTCTGTGGGAACCATAAGTCCTGCCTGAAGACCGCTGCCGGCAATATCAAGCATGGCAAGAAAAGCAATGATTGTCTTTCCAGATCCCACATCACCCTGTACAAGCCTCTGCATTACATTTTCAGAAAGCATATCTTTTCTTATATCAGCCAGCACTCTTTTCTGAGCTTTTGTCAGCTCATATGGAAGGTTTTCAATTACATTGTCAGAAATATTGTAATTGTTTATTTTATATCTGTTTGGAATTTTTATTTCATTTTCTTTTAATTTTGTCATCTGATATATAAAAGAAAAAAATTCATCAAATACAAGTCTTTTTCTCGCACATTTAAGGGACTCAAAATTTTCAGGAAAATGTATATTTTTTATTGCATCTTCAAGATTACAGATTTTATATTTTTTTCTTATGTTTTCATCTAAATAATCACTCACTCTGTTAATCTCTAATGACTCTTTAACAAATTTACAAATCTGATTATTAGAAGCCCCCTTTACAAGCGGATACATCGGCTGCATATTATTAATTTTTTCACTATATTTCTGCAAAGTAAAAACTGCCGGTTGTTCTAATACAATATTTTTGCCAATTCTTTTTATTCTACCTCTGAAAATAAATCTCATGGAATATTTTATTGTACTTTTAAGGAAGGGCATATTGTACCAGCTAACTTTTATGGAGTCACCGTTTTCATCCCTTACAGTCGTTGATGAAATAGTAAGTTTATTTGCATGTACAGTATTTATTGATTTTTCCACTATTCCATCAATTGAAACAATTGCTCTGTTATCAATCTGATTAATGTATATGGGTTTCTCATAGATATCATAATTTCTTGGAAAATACCATAGTAAATCTGTGGATTCATATATTTTCATTTTATTTAATATTTTTTCTGTTTTAGGCCCCACACCTTTTAAATCTGTCAAACTCATATTTTCACCTTTCAAAAACAAACAGGAGAACCTTTTATAAGACCCTCCTGTCGTAAATATATGGAATTTAATATCAGTTATAAAATCTTATTCTACTGAAACCACATAATAATATATTGGCTGTCCGCCATAATTTAAAACAACTTCAACATCTGAGTAAAGTTCACTAATTTTTTCAGATAACTTATTGGCATCATCTTCATTAACTTCCTTACCATAGTAGATGCTAACTATTTCAGAATCCTCATCAATAAGATTTGAAATCATGTCAACTGTTGTCTTAAATATATCTGTACCAACTGATATAATTCCAGAATCGCCTATTCCCATTATATCATTCTGTTTGATAGTCTTGTCATCAATTACAGTGTCTCTTACAGCATAAGTAACAGAACCTGTCTTTACATTCTGCATCTCAGAAATCATATTGTCCTTATTTTCATCTGCACTCATATCCTGAATGAAATTTATAATTGCATTTATTCCCTGAGGTACATTCTTTGAAGGTACAACTACAATATTCTTATCCTTTGTAAGGCTGGCAGCCTGTTCAGCTGCAAGAATAATGTTTTTATTATTTGGAAGAACATATATTGTGTCTGCATTTACCTTACCAATAGCATTTAAAACATCCTCTGTACTTGGGTTCATTGTCTGACCACCCTCAATTATCTGGTCAACACCAAGTCCTTTAAGGATTTCATTCATTCCATCACCGATAGAAACTGCGATAAATCCAACATCTTTTCTTGGTTCATCCTTTTTTACTTCCTCATCTGCCTTCTTATCGCTTAAAGAAATCTTTTTATTATTAACCTGGATTTCAGCAATAGCACCGAATTTCATTGATTTAGAAAGTACAAATCCAGGTTCATCTGTATGACAGGCAATACTTATAGTATCTGTCTTCTTGTCATATTTTGTTGTCTGACCTGCTCCCTCTAAATAACCTTTTAATTTCTGTTCTCTTTCTGAATCGAAATTATCATTTAATAAAATAGTAAGTTCAACTGAATATGTGTATTTTGCAAGATCTTCCTCTTTAGAATCAGCAAGATCATTTTCAAGACCATAATCAATTTCTTTTCCTAAAAATGCATCATATGCGCCTTTTAACACCTGCATAAGACCTTGTCCGCCTGAATCAACTACGCCAGCCTGTTTAAGAACTGGTAACATCTCAGGTGTCTGGCTTAAAACATAATCTCCATATTTTACTGCTTCGCTGATCATATACTCAAGATCATCTGATTCAAGTACAACCTCTCTGACCTTTTCTGATACACCCTTGGCAACAGTAAGAATTGTACCTTCCTTAGGTTTCATAACTGCTTTATATGCTGTCTCAACTGCTCTCTCGCATGCATTTGCAAGTATAACTGCATCTATTGTATCGTATTGTTTAACTTCTTTTGTAAATCCTCTAAAAAGCTGTGAAAGAATTACCCCGGAATTACCTCTTGCACCTCTTAATGAGCCAGATGATATAGCCTTAGATAAATTAGCTAATGTTGGATCCTTTATACTGCTTACTTCACTTGCAGCAGACATAATAGTAAGTGACATATTTGTTCCTGTATCACCATCTGGAACTGGAAATACATTAAGTTCATTTATCCATTCTTTTTTTGCTTCAAGACTTTTAGCACCGGCTAAAAACATCTTCTGAAGTGTTTTTCCGTCTATATTAGTAATCACAATTAAATCCTCCTAAACTAATCTATTACTCTGACGCCTTCAACATATATGTTAATTTTCTTAACTGTAAGGCCAGTTGTTTCTTCAACTTGATACTTTACACTGGAAATCAAATTATCAGCTACTGCTGATATGCTGACACCATATGCTACAATAACATGAAAGTCAATAGTAAGATTATTTTCTTCATCTACAGTAACATTAATACCTTTGGTAAGATTCTCTCTTTTTACAAGTTTAACTATTCCATCAGTTACGCTAACAGTTGCCATACCTACAATTCCAAAGCACTCTATTGCGGTATTACCAGCACACTTGGCAATAACTGCGTTATCAATATAAATTTCTCCCATATCGGAATTTAATTTACCTTTCATAGTTCCTCCTATCCTCATGCAAAACCACGCATGAACTCTAATAAAACTCAATAACCTAATTTAATGTTTAGTTTATTATACCATCTTTTTTTAAAAAATAAAGCATAAAATCCAAAAAATGCTTGCATAATGTCAATTAATCTGTTAGAATATCTTTCGTGATTGAATCTATAACTATGATTCAAATGAAGTTTAAGGAGGTGCAATGAGGAAATGGCAAAATGTGAAATTTGTAGTAAAAGCGTTCACTTCGGTAATAACGTAAGTCACTCACATAGAAGATCAAATAGAATATGGAAATCAAATGTTAAGTCTGTTAAAGTTAATGTTAATGGAGCAGCTAGAAAAATGTACGTATGTACTTCTTGCTTAAGATCAGGAGCAGTTGAGAGAGCTTAATATTTCATTTTTATAAAAAAAGCCTTTACGTTTTGTAAAGGCTTTTTTTCAAAGCATAATTATATTTCCATAAAAAAAGCAGCATATGCTGCTATTTTTTATGCTCATGTGTAAATAAGTGGTCCTGACAATACTCGAAGTTTCCATTACACTTTGAACAATATCTAAATGACAGTTCAGGATTAGTTTCACTTGTTCTCCCACACACTGCACATGTGTGCAGGCGATTATTAGGTCTGCTCTGTATTTTTACTGCTCTTTTATACTTTTTCTTTCTACCAATCTCTACTGGTGAAATTCTCTTATAATTCCTTGTCATAAGGAAAAAAATAACAAAATTCAGCAATGAAACCATAGCACTTACTGCAACTGCAATATTCGTTCCTCCAATCATAAAATTGGAGATGATAACAAAAATAAAATACCCGCCATCAATTAATGCAAGCCATTTTATCTTTATTGGAATCAGGAAAAATAAAAACAGTTCCATATCTGGATAAATAGTAGCAAATGCAAAAAATAGTGACATGTTGAGATAATATGTTGTGAGACTTAAATTCAAATCAAAAACAAAGTATCCTAGAAATCCTGCTATTACCTGCATCAGTATTCCCATAAAAAAATAAAGATTAAATCTGAATGCTCCCCAGGCATTTTCAAGTGCAGTTCCTAGTATATAATACAAATATAAAGTAAATATCATAAATATATAACTTGAATTTTCTGGAGGCATTATAATAAAGGTAATTATTCGCCAGACCTGACCACTTAATATCTTCTCCGCATCAAACGCTAAATATCTGGCATACAATCCTACATACTGTCCATACTGTCCAAATTTCATCTCGTCCATCATTTGTATCAGCCATCCAACTATATACAAACCAATTATATAAAACATTAAATGTTTAATTGCATATTTTCCAATTTTTCTCTCTAACTTATATAAAAACTTCATCTATCACTTCTCCTTTCTGAAAGATAATTATAATTATGTAGTAAATATTTGTCAAACAATTTAAATGTAGGAACTGGTTGTTTTTTGTCACAAAATGTTTTATAATAAGTTGGTTTAGATTCTATCGAAAATGTTAAAGTACTTTTTTGAGGTGTACACATGAATAAAAAATATTTATTAGGAATTGATATTGGTTCTACTACAGTAAAAATAGCAATTCTTGACGAAAATAATAAATTATTATTTTCGGATTACGAAAGACATTACGCTAATATACAGGAAACTTTAGCACAATTATTAAAAAAAGCTAAGGATTTACTTGGAGAAATAACTCTTTACCCTATGATTACAGGATCAGGCGGACTGACTCTTTCTAAACATATGGAAATTCCATTTGTTCAGGAGGTTGTTGCTGTTTCTACTGCCCTTAATGATTATGCTCCACAGACAGATGTGGCAATCGAACTTGGTGGTGAAGATGCAAAAATTATATATTTCACAGGCGGAATTGAGCAGAGAATGAATGGTATCTGTGCTGGAGGTACAGGTTCTTTTATTGACCAGATGGCTTCTCTTCTCCAAACTGATGCTACAGGTCTTAACAAATATGCAAAAGATTATAAAGCAATTTACCCAATTGCTGCCCGCTGCGGCGTTTTTGCCAAAACCGATATACAGCCATTAATAAATGAGGGAGCCACTAAAGAAGATTTATCTGCTTCAATTTTCCAGGCTGTTGTTAATCAGACGATATCAGGGCTTGCCTGTGGTAAACCAATCAGAGGAAACGTTGCATTTCTTGGAGGACCACTTCATTTCCTTCCAGAGCTGAGAAATGCATTTATCAGAACACTTAATCTTTCAGATGAACAGATTATTGCTCCTGATCATTCCCATCTTTTTGCAGCGACTGGTGCTGCCCTTAATTATAAGGAAGAAGTTAGTATTTCCCTTTCTGATATGATTAAAAAACTTTCAAATGGAATAAAAATGAAATTTGAAATAAAGAGAATGGAACCCCTTTTTGCTAATCAGAAAGAGTATGATTCATTCATAAAAAGACACAACAAACACAAGGTAGCAGCTATGGATCTTAAGGATTATGAAGGTGACTGTTTCCTCGGAATAGATGCCGGTTCTACTACTACTAAGGTAGCGCTTGTTGGTGAAGATGGAACATTACTTTATTCATTCTATGATAATAATAATGGAAGTCCTCTTGCTACAACTATAAGAGCAATGAAGGAAATTAACGACTTGCTTCCTGACAGTGCAAGAATCGTATATTCATGCTCAACAGGATATGGAGAAGCCCTTATTAAAGCTGCCCTTATGCTTGATGAAGGTGAAGTTGAGACAGTGTCTCATTTCTATGCAGCTTCATTCTTTGAGCCTGAAGTAGACTGTATCTTAGATATTGGCGGACAGGATATGAAGTGTATCAAAATTAAAGACCAGACTGTAGACAGTGTTCAGTTAAATGAGGCTTGTTCTTCTGGTTGTGGTTCTTTTATTGAGACCTTTGCAAAATCCTTAAACTACACCGTAATTGATTTTGCAAAAGAAGCACTTTTTGCAAAAAATCCAGTTGATTTAGGTACAAGATGTACTGTATTTATGAACTCAAATGTTAAACAGGCCCAGAAAGAAGGTTCTGAGGTATCTGATATTTCTGCAGGTCTTGCATATTCAGTCATTAAAAATGCTTTATATAAAGTTATAAAGGTAACTGATCCTAAAGATCTCGGTGAAAAAGTTGTTGTTCAGGGAGGTACATTCTACAACAATGCCGTACTCAGAAGTTTAGAAAAAATTCTTGGTGTAGATGTTGTCAGACCTGATATTGCTGGTATAATGGGTGCCTTTGGTGCAGCATTAGTTGCAAGAGAAAGATACGAGGAAGGCAAAGTAACTACTATGCTCCCTATCGACAAAATCCTTGCACTTCAATACTCTACTTCAATGGCCAGATGTAAAGGATGTACAAATAACTGTCTTCTCACAATAAACAGATTTACAGGCGGTAGACAGTTTATAACTGGAAACAGATGTGAAAAAGGTATAGGAAAAGCTAAAAACAAAGACAGTATTCCTAATCTTTTTGATTATAAATTAAAGAAGATTTTCGGATATGAATCTCTTCCTGCAAATGAAGCTAAGAGAGGTACAGTTGGTATTCCTAGAGTCCTTAATATGTACGAAAATTACCCATTCTGGGCTACATTCTTTAAAGAATTAGGATACAGTGTTGTACTCTCGCCTGCTTCTACAAGAAAAATATATGAACTTGGAATTGAATCAATACCAAGCGAATCAGAATGTTACCCTGCTAAACTTGTACATGGACATGTTTCGTGGTTAATAAAACATGGCGTTGATTTCATTTTCTATCCATGTATTCCATATGAAAGAAAAGAAACAAAAGATGCAGATAATCACTACAACTGCCCTATCGTAACTTCATATGCAGAAAATATTAAGAACAATGTAGAAGAAATCGTAAATGGTGATGTAAAATTCATGAATCCATTTATGGCAATGACAAATGTAGATGTTCTCAAGAAACAGCTTGTTAAAGTATTCAAAAATTATCTTGGAATTGATGAAGCCGAAGTAAGCAAAGCTGTAGATGCTGGATGGAAAGAAATGGATGATGTAAGAAATGACATCATGCAAAAAGGTGAGGAAGTTCTTAAGTATCTTGAAGAAACTGGCAGACATGGTATTGTACTTGCAGGTCGTCCATATCACATAGATCCTGAAATTAACCATGGTATTCCTGAATTAATTACATCTTATGGTGTTGCAGTTCTTTCCGAAGATTCAATATCTCATCTTGCAGAGGTTGAGAGACCAATCAGGGTACTTGATCAGTGGATGTATCATTCCAGACTGTACAGAGCTGCAAATTATGTTAAAACAAGAGATGATATTGACTTAATTCAGCTTAACTCTTTTGGATGTGGTCTCGATGCTGTTACTACAGATCAGGTAAGTGAAATTTTAACAGATTCCGGCAAGATATATACAGTATTAAAAATTGATGAGGTAAACAATTTAGGTGCTGCAAGAATAAGAATTCGTTCACTTTTATCCGCAATTAAAGTTAGACAGAAAAAACAGGTTGAACGTGCAGTTATTCCTGCAAATATCAATAAAATTGAGTTTACAAAGGAAATGAAAAAAGAATATACAATCTTTGTACCTCAGATGTCTCCTATTCATTTTGACTATCTTGAAGCGGCCTTTAAGACATGTGGATTTAACATCGTGCTCATGGACAGCGAAGATAAGAAAAATGTAGATATTGGTCTAAAATATGTAAATAACGATGCCTGCTACCCTTCCACTATAGTAGTTGGACAGATTATGAACGCATTATTATCTGGCAAATATGACTTAAACAAAACAGCAGTTATCATGACTCAGACAGGTGGTGGATGCAGAGCAAGTAACTACTGTGGTTTTATTAGAAGAGCTCTTAAAAAGGCCGGAATGCCTCAGATTCCAGTTATTGCACTCAGTGCTCAGGGAATAGAGAAAAACGAAGGTTTTGATATTACCTTGAAATTATTAATGAAATCTATGCAGGCAATTGTATATGGTGATTTATTTATGAGAGTATTATACAGAACAAGACCTTACGAAGCAGTTAAGGGATCTGCAAATGCTCTTCACAAAAAATGGAAAAAAGTTTGTCTTGAATCCATAAGCAAATCGGGATATTCATCAAGAGAATTCAAGAGAAACATCAGAAATATTATCAGAGATTTTGATAATCTTGAACTAACTGATGAAGTTAAACCTAGAGTAGGAATTGTAGGAGAAATTCTTGTAAAATTCCTTCCTGCTGCTAATAATCACATCGTCGATTTACTTGAAAAAGAAGGTGCCGAGGCCGTTATGCCAGATTTACTAGACTTCCTTCTCTATAGTCTTTATAATACTAATTTCAAGGCTGAGAATCTCGGATTCAGTAAAAAAGCTGCAAGAAGATCTAATATGGCTATTTGGTTCTTAGAAAACCTCAGAAAGACAATGAGTAAAGAACTATCAAGAAGCAAACATTTCACTCCTCCTGCTCATATCAGAGATCTTGCCTCTTATGCCGAAGAAATTACTTCTATCGGTAATCAGACAGGTGAAGGTTGGTTCCTAACAGGAGAAATGCTTGAACTTATTCACAGTGGTGTTGGCAATATAGTATGCACACAGCCATTTGGATGTCTTCCAAACCATATAGTAGGTAAAGGTGTAATTAAAGAATTGCGAAGAGAACATCCTGAGGCAAATATAGTCGCAGTAGATTATGATCCAAGTGCTAGTGAAGTTAACCAGTTAAACAGAATTAAACTTATGCTTGCAACCGCAAATAAAAATCTGAAAACAAGACAGGAAAAAGAAACTTCTGAACTAGCATAATTTAACAAACTAGTTCAGAAACAATAAAAAATGCCTCCAAATAAGCTATTTGGAGGCATTTTTTTATATATAAGTATATTTAAATATTCTCAATTTGCCAGTCAACAGGTTCAACCCCGTGGGACTTCAAAAATTCATTTGCTTTGGAAAAATGCCTGCATCCAAAAAATCCTCTGTATGCAGATAATGGACTTGGATGTGGTGCTTTAAGAATCAGATGATTAGTATTGGTTAACATCTTTTCCTTTTCTCCTGCTGGGCGACCCCATAACATAAAAACAATTGGTCTGTCCTGCTCATTCAGAATTCTTATAGCAGCATCTGTAAATTCCTGCCATCCAATATTACTGTGGGACATTGCCTTATGAGCCCTTACGGTTAATATTGTATTAAGAAGCAGTACTCCTTCATTTGCCCATTTTACAAGATAACCATTATTTGGAATATATGTACCCAGGTCTTCATGAAGTTCCTTGTAGATATTTACAAGAGATGGAGGAACATCGATTCCGGGTTTAACAGAGAAACTGAGTCCATGTGCCTGTCCTGGTTCATGATATGGATCTTGACCAATTATCACAACTTTTACTTTACTAAGTTCTGTCAGATGAAATGCATTAAAAATATCATCTGATGGTGGAAACACAAGGTGATTAGTGTATTCATCTTTTACAGTAAGAAAAAGTTTTTTATAGTATTCTTTTTTAAATTCCCCGGACAATGGTTTCAACCAGTCATTATTTATTGCTGACATATCTCACTGGCACCCCTTTATCATTTAAATATTTTTTCAAATCATTTATCTCAAGTTCCTTATAATGAAATAAAGATGCCGCAAGTGCTGCCTCAGCTCCTCCTTTTGTAAGAGCATCATAAAAATGTTCTTTTGTACCAGCACCGCCTGATGCAATAACAGGAATTGAAACATTATCTGAAATCATCTTTGTAAGTTCAATATCATATCCTGCCTTTGTTCCGTCACAATCCATACTTGTCAGCAGAATTTCACCTGCACCAAGCCTGTTTGCGATAATTGCCCAAGTAACTGCATCCAAACCAGTATCGACTCTTCCTCCATTTTTATAAACATTCCAGCCGCTTCCATCAGCTCTTCTCTTAGCATCAATTGCTACAACAACACACTGACTTCCAAACTTATATGCTGCATCACTGATTAATCTTGGATTATTTATTGCAGATGAATTAATTGAAATCTTATCTGCTCCCTCTCTGAGAAGTAGTTTAAAATCATCAACAGTCCTTATTCCCCCACCAACAGTAAATGGTATAAATACTGTCTCAGCAACTTTTCTTACCATATCAACTACTGTTTTTCTGTTATCCGAAGATGCTGTTATATCAAGAAAAACCAGTTCGTCTGCACCAGCCTCATTATATGCCTTTGCAACCTCTGCTGGGTCACCTGCATCCCTTAAATTCACAAAATTAACGCCTTTTACAACTCTGTTATTATTAACATCCAGACATGGAATTATTCTTTTTGTATGCATATTTTCCTCCTGTTTAACCAAGTATTAAAGTGAAATGAAATTTTTCAGAATTTTAAGTCCTACTTCCCCGCTCTTTTCAGGGTGAAATTGACATGCAAATACATTTCCCGATTCCACAGATGCATGAATCACATTATCACCATAGTAAGACACTGCTTTAACTATACTCTCATCTTCTGCCTTCAAATAATATGAATGAACAAAATACACATAATCGTTATCATTTATATCTTTGTAAAGTCTTCCGTCATTTTTAAGACTAAGTGAATTCCATCCAATATGTGGTATTTTAAGTCCTGCCTTTTCATCAAATCTCACAACTTTGCCTTTTAATATAGAAAGTCCTTTAACTCCAGGTGATTCCTCGCTGCTATCAAATAGAAGCTGAAGGCCAAGACAAATTCCAAGAAGTGGAATCTTTCTGTCGACAACCTCATAAATTGTATCAATCAAATCATAACTATTTAATTTATTCATAGCATCTTCAAAACTGCCTACTCCAGGTAGTATTACCTTATCGGCATTAAGAATTATATGCTTGTCTCTTGTTATTACGACATCTCCTCCAAGATACTTTACTGCTTTTTCAACACTTTTCAGATTTCCTGCATCATAATCAATTATCGCTATCATTATCTGCTCCTTTGTTAATAAAATACTTTATAAGTTCGTTATCATCTATTATATACACATTCCTTTTCTGATTCTCATAAAATCTAAGTTTCACAAAAGACAATTTCGAATCATCAAATATCATTCTGTCATCCAGTTTAATAATTTTCCTGGCATAATTTATATGGAAGGCGAACAAATCCTTATCTTTTTTAACAATAACTAATTTATCCTTCTCCCCTTCATGGTAATCTTTTACATTTAATATTCTGCTTAAATTTATTACCGGAACAATTGTGTTATCAAATATGATAATTCCCTCACAGTCCCCTGCCATACCAGGAAGTTTTCTAATATTTGAATACTCAATTATTCTTAATATATTTGTTATATATATTCCAAAGAATTCATCCGCAATATTAAATTCAAGAATATTTTGTTCTTCATAATTATTTATCATCCGGTTTTCCTCCGATTAAGCTATATTCTACCATTTTATCTGTATGTAATCAATATATCATGCCATTTCAATATCAAAATAGAATACAACTCCATTCTGAGTATTCTTTACACCATATTCCATATTATGTGCATTCATGATTGCCTTAACTATTGAAAGTCCTATTCCACTTCCTCCATATTCCCTGGTACGTGCTTTGTCAACTTTATAGAATTTCACCCAGATGTTTTCCAGTTCAGATTCAGGAATATTCTCTCCCGAGTTAAACACACTGACTCTTACTATCTTTTCAGTCTTTTCTATTGATACTCTTATCATCTTATCCTCTCCTGCATAATGAATTGCATTTGTAAGATAATTAGTAATAACCTCTTCTATTTTAAATTCATCAGCACGAACAAGAATTTCCTCATCACATTCAAAATTCATTTTAATATTATTTTGTTTTATCATATAATCCAGCGATTCTATGACCCCTCTAATGACCATTGTTATATCAAATTTTTCAAGATCCAGCACATCATTACCAAATTCAAGTTTTGTTAATGACAAAAGGCTTTTTACCATTTTATTCATTTTGTCTGCCTCATCAGTAATTACTGAACAATAGAATTCCCTTGATTCATCATCATCATCATTTACACATTCAGCGAGTCCCTCAGCATATCCTTGAATCAGAGCAATTGGTGTTTTAAGTTCGTGGGAGACATTTGAGATAAACTCTTTTCTCATCTCATCTATCTCATTTTTTTTCTCAATATCTTTCTGAAGTTTTTCATTTGCACTCTTCAGCTCATCAATTGTACTTTTTAATTTATCTGATAATTCATTCATTGTATTTCCTAAGACACCAATCTCATCATCTGAAGTTCCAGAATACTTAGTATCGAATTTTAATTTAGACATCTCTTTTGAAATATTAGCCAATTTCATTATAGGTTTTGTAAATTGTCTGGCTATCAAGAATGCAGCTATAATTCCTATTAATGATATAACAACTCCAATTCTAGCAAAAAAAGAAAGCGACAAGGCCACACTTTCAGAAATATTTTCAACCGACATTCTTATAAGAAAAATATTTTCAGAATCAAAAAATCCTGACAATTCCAGGTAGGTACCGTCGTAGGAATTCTGATTATCAATATTCACCTCTGCCAGAGTGTAATTTTCATTTCTCTCAACAATATTGTAATCAGGAGGGTTAATTCCAAAATCAATATCTCTTAATCTGTATCTGAGCATATTGTCATTTCCGTATAGAAACTTGATTGTTTCGGAATTATCTACCACAATAAGAGATGCTCCATATAATTCACATTCATTTGCTATTTTTCCCGATGTATCTCTGCTTATATTGTTATCATTATTTACTAATTCTGAAACTTTTTCATAAACCTTTATGAGATTATCTTTTTTGACAGATATATAATAATCCTTCATAAAAAACTGATTCATAAGTATATATGCAAGACAAGTTCCGGCTGTAACTATAAGAAGAATAATCATCAGTTTCATTCTTATTGAAAACTTTACTGTATTATTCACTATTTACTCCTTTCAGGATATATCAAATTTGTATCCCATTCCCCATACAGTCTTTATATAATCACCAGCTTCTCCTAGTTTGCTTCGTATTTTCTTAACATGAGTATCTATCGTCCTCGCATCACCAAAATAGTCATAATTCCAGACATTATTTAATATCTTTTCTCTTGTTAATGCAATTCCTTTATTTTCAATAAAATAAACTAACAGTTCAAATTCCTTAAAACTTAGATCTACTGCAGTATCATTTACTGTTACTATATGAGCATCTTTATCAACTTTAATTACGCCAGCTGTAATTACCTCACTGTTCCCAATCTGATTAGTCCTTCTCAGAATAGAGTCCACTCTTGCAACTAAAATTTTAGGGCTAAATGGTTTTGAAATATATTCATCAACTCCAAGATCAAACCCCATAAGTTCATCATTTTCCTCTGACTTTGCAGTAAGCATAACAATTGGTATTTTTGAATCTTTTCTTATTTGTCTGCACACCTCATAACCATTCATTTTTGGCATCATTACATCTAGAATAATGAGTGATATATCTTTATCTGTATAAAATTTATCTAAGGCATCTTCTCCATCAACAGCCTCAATTACTTTATATCCATGTTTTGAAAGGAAATCATTTACAAGTTTTCTCATTCTGCTCTCATCATCTACAACTAAAATCTTTAAATCGTTCATAATCTCATCCTTCCATTTTTTTTAATATTACCACACTTTTATGTAAAATATGTGAAAAATATTAATTGTTTTGACTTTATCAATGATTTATCGCATAATAATACTATATATTTTACAAAACGAACCATACTTGGAGGCATTTATGAAATCAGAAATCATATTTATTTTATGCTTAATAGTACTTGGCATATTATTTGGATTTGTATATAAAATTCAAAATGAAAATATTGAAACTTCTGAAATAAAAGATTCAGTAATAAATAAAATAATAGACAGTAATATAACAGATGATATGTCAGAATATGATAAAGTCAAAGTTATCCATGACTACATAATTAAAGAGACAAAATATGATATTGATAATCTCAACAATAATACTATTCCTTCAATTGATTATACAGCAAAAGGTGTATTAGAAAAACATATTGGTGTATGTCGTGGTTATGCAGAAGCATTTAAACTCTTAATGGACCGATTAAAAATAGAATGTGTTATTGTTTCTGGAGAGGCCTCAAATATTTCACATGCATGGAATAAAGTTAAATTAGACGGAGAATGGTATAATATAGACTGCACCTATGATGATCCCGTTACACACGAAAAGGAAGACACCTGCGGTGATGACAGCAATCTACAATATGATTACTTTTTAATAACAGACTCACAGATTAATATTGACCATAATGCCAAAACACAAAAAAACAAAAAATGTATTTCTGAAAAATATATGTATACGGAAAAGAGAAAGGATATCCCTTTTATAACGGTATCTGATCCACAGCAAATAGTTGCAGAATTTCTGAAGAAAACAGAATATAACAAGACAGAAGTTACATTCTATCTAAGTGAAAATATTAACCTTGAAGACACTGGAATAATAAGTAAAATTGCAACATCTCTTGCATTCTCAGGTGGAAAATATCAAAATATATATTATACCCCTCTTAGACAGTGCGGAAATTATTACTACACAACTATTTCAGTAGATTAAAAAAACCTGCCAGTTACCTGGCAGGTTTTTTTCCCTTAAAGCGTAAGGTTTAACATCATCTCAAAGCGTGAGATTTAATATTGTCCCTGTTCCTAGGACTTCCAAAGCTTCTTAAATGTAGAAGCAAAATGGAGCTGAGGGGAATCGAACCCCTGTCCGAAATCCTATTCATTACGGCATCTTCCACCACAGTCAGTGTTTTGACATTCCCTTAATTATACGCCCATTGACAGGCTTACAATCTTAGTAGCTTCATAAATCTTTTTAAGCCGCAAAGCTTAGACTTAAAAGTGCCTCGCAAGTTCGATGCCGAACACTTAAGCAGCGAGTTACCTAAGGTCGACAGCTGCCTAATTAGGCAGCAAGTGCAACTTTATTGTTTGCGTTTAATTTTAAATTTTCTGAGTTTTAACGTGGTCCCAGTCCACGAGTGGCTTCCATAACTTCAAAAACCCCGTCGAAACCAGTACAACCCCTGAATGTGTACTGACAGTGTTACTATATTATACTCATTTAAACGCAAAAGTCAATATATTTTTGAAATATTTATGAGAGGTTTCTAATTTTAAATTCTTTTTCTGCTTCTCTCCTCTGATCTTTCTTAGCTATATCATTTCTCTTATCGTATAATTTCTTACCTTTTGCCAGTCCAATCTCAACCTTTACTAAACTTCCCTTGAAATATACCTGCAACGGAACAACTGTATATCCCTTCTCAGCCATTTTGCCTAATAATTTATTAATTTCATATTTATGAAGCATTAATTTTCTTATTCTTAATGGATCCTTATTAAATATGTTTCCTTTTTCATAGGGACTAATATGCATATTATAAACATATACTTCACCATCTTCAATTCTGATAAAGGATTCCTTTATACTGCATCTTCCCATTCTTAATGATTTTACTTCTGTACCATGCAGGCATATTCCAGCTTCATATTTATCCTCTATAAAATAATCATGGTATGCCTTCTTGTTATTAGCAATAAGTTTAATCGAGTCTTTTCCCATCTATCTATCCATCCTGTTATTATTTGTCGTCATTATTATCTGACTCTGTATCCAAGTCTTCATCTGCTAGCTTGAAATCTATCTGTCTTAATATCTTATCTGTTTTTGCAACCTCTACTTTGACTTTCTGGCCAAGTTTAAATATATTATGAGTTTCCTTTCCTACCATTTCATAGTTGTCTTCATCGTAATAATAAAAATCATCAAGTAGGTCCGTTACTCTTATCATACCTTCTACTGTATTAGGCAGTTCCACATACATTCCCCATGTTGTAATTGATGAAATCACACCTTCAAATACCTCTCCTAAGTGTTTCTCCATAAACTCGACTTTCTTTAGCTTGTCTGTATCTCTCTCTGCTTCATCAGCTCTTCGTTCTAACTGACTTGTCTGATCTGCCACAAGCGGAAGTATAGACTGATAATGTCTTATCCTCTTATCCTTTATTCCTCCATGCAGATTTTCCTTTATAATTCTATGAATCTGTAAATCAGGATATCTTCTGATTGGAGATGTAAAATGACAATAATACTTTGCTGCAAGTCCAAAATGTCCTGTACACACCGTTGTATATCTTGCCTGCTTCATTGATCTTAATGTAAGTCTGCTTATAAGCATTTCCTCATCTGTACCAGCAATTTTCTCAAGAAGTTTCTGCAATTCTTTTGGATGAACATCCTGTTCCCCCTTAATTGCGTATCCAAAGTTATTTATAAAAAGACTTAGTTTCATCATCTTTTCTTCATCTGGATTATCATGAGTTCTATAAAGAAATGGTAATTCCTGCCAGAAATAATCCTCAGCTACAGTCTCATTTGCAATAAGCATAAAATCTTCTATAAGTTTTGTCGCAAGATTTCTGTCGTAAGGCTTTATTTCAACTGGTTTTCCTTTTTCATCAATAATAATCTTAGTCTCAGGAAAATCAAAATCTATAGAACCACGACTATGTCTTCTTTTTCTAAGGAGTGTGGCAAGTTCATTCATCTGATTAAACATATCAACAAATTCAGCATTATCTGCCTTTGCATCAGGATCATCAAATTCTATAATTTTGTTTACTGTAGTATAATCCATTCTCTTGTCAATATTTACTACTGTCTCAGCTATTTTGTGATCTACAACATTTCCTTTTTTATCTATCTCCATAATGCAGCTAAGTGCAAGTCTGTCAACACCTGCATTAAGTGAGCAGATTCCATTGGAAAGTTTATGAGGAAGCATAGGAATTACCCTGTCTACCAGATAAACACTAGTTCCACGCTTAAGAGCCTCTTTATCAAGTGGAGAATTCTCTATTACATAATTAGACACATCTGCTATATGAACACCTAACACATATCTGTCTTCTTTCACTTCAAGTGAAACTGCATCATCTAAATCCTTAGCATCTTCTCCATCTATTGTAACCATCTTAACATCTCTTAAATCAAGTCTGCCTGAGTACTCCTTCTTATCAACTTCGTTTTCTATACCCTCAACCTGTTTCATAACTTCTGCCGGATACTCAACAGGAATATCAAGTCCCTTTACAATTGACATTATATCTGTGCCCGGATCATTTATATGTCCTATAATCTCTTCAACAACCCCCTCAGGTTTATGCTTATCATCTCCAAAACTGGTGAGTTTTACAACTACCTTATGTCCTGTCACAGCACCTTTAGATTTCTCTATTGGAATGAAAATATCTTTTGTAAACCTCTTATTGTCTGGAATTACAAAACCAAATGTCTTATTATTCTGATATAGTCCTACAATTTTATCATTGCCATGCTCGATAATCCTTATTATTTTTCCTTCTCTTCTTTTGCCTTCCTGCTCTCCCTTTGTAATGGCAACTAATACAGTGTCCCCGTTAAAAGCATTATCACATTCTCCTTCAGGAATATAAATATCCTCTTGATTTTCAACAAGAACAAATCCAAATCCTCTTGCTGTACTCTGAAACTTTCCAGAAACCATGCTTCCATCTGATTTAGTATACTTTCCTTTTTTGGTTACACTTATTTTGCCCTCATTTACAAGTTCGTCTAAAACTTCATCTAATTCATCTCTAGAGGCCTTAGGAACATTAAGTAAAATCGCCAGTTCTTTTGCCTTAATCGGAATATAGTTATCAGATTCTATAATGTCCTGTATTATTTTTTTTCGCTCTTCTAATAATTCCTTCTCCATATCCTTCACCTCATTATTCTATTATATCCTAATGCATCTGGTTAATTATATTCTGCTCATAAATTTTTTCCTTAGACAGAAAAACCTTGAATATCATCAAAGACATTCAAGGCTTTAAACTTCATATTTATCTATAAGAACTTAAATTCTTCCAGATACTAAAACTGCTGAAAGAACTATGAAAATAAGAGCTAAAATCTTAGTAACCTTTTCAAGTGTACCCTCAACTGAACGGCCCTTGTTCTTTCCCCAGTATGTGTCTGCTATTCCGCTTATAGCGCCTGTAAGTCCTGCTGATTTGCCTTCCTGCATAAGAACTACTATTGTCAATACAATACAAACAATAATATAAGCTATCTCTATAATTAACTTTAACACGATTGCACCTCCTTGGTTTAAATTAAATCTAACTTATTTGAGTTTACCACATAATTCCACTATTTTCAAGCAAAAATTGTATGTTATATATTATCACTTATTAAAAAATTTAGTCTAATGCTTCACTCTGTGGAACTTCTACCTTCTTACTGAAGCATTCGAACATCTCGTCTGCCACTTTTTTGTCAAGTCCTTTTGTAAACCTGCTGACAACTGGCACAATGATAAGTCCTCCAACCATAGCAACAACACCAGAGTTAATTGAGGAATTAAATATATATCCAAGTACAGTTCCCCATTTTGTAACATCTATCTCACACAGAGTAACTACAAGCTGGAGAATTGCTATTGAACAACCCCATATATAGCATACTGCAACTGAAACTTTCGTTGTCTTTTTCCAGTATAATCCATAAAGGAAAGGTGCCAGAAATGCTCCGGCAAGTGCCCCCCATGAAACACCCATCATCTGTGCAATGAATGTAAGTCCAGGGAATGAATCTTTAATAATTGCAAGTACTGCCGAAACAGCAATAAAGAATACAATAAATATTCTCATATACATTACCTGGTGTTTTTCCTTCATGTCTTTCTTGAAAGAAGTCTTTATCACATCAAGAGTAAATGTAGAACTTGATGTAAGAACAAGTGAAGAAAGTGTAGACATTGAAGCAGCAAGTACAAGTACAATTACTATTGCTATAATCACTGATGGGAGTGTCGATAACATTGTAGGAACAATTGTATCAAACATAGGTTTTTCAGTCTGTGGATTGAATTTGATTTTATCAGCATAAAGTCTACCAAATCCTCCAAGGAAATAACATCCGCCAGCTACTATAATTGCAAAAACTGTAGAAATAATTGTTCCTTTATGGATGTCTTTTTCGCTCTTTATTGCGTAAAACTTGCCAACCATCTGTGGTAGTCCCCATGTACCAAGAGATGTAAGAATTACTACAAATAATAGTGCAAGTGGATCTGGACCAAAGAATGACGAAAATGCACCAGAAGCCCACGATCCATCATCTGTAGGAATCTTTGAGAGTGCCTTTGTTGCCTCTAATAATCCACCATTATCATGAATAACTGCAAAAATAACTGCTGCTATTCCGAAAAGCATAATCATACCCTGTATAAAATCGTTTATTGCTGTTGCCATATAACCACCGAATATAACATAAACGCCAGTAAGAACTGCCATTATAACAATGACTACCCAATAAGGTATGTCAAATACAAGTCCAAACAAGCTTGATAAACCATTATACAATGATGCTGTATATGGAATTAAAAAAACAAATACAATTAATGATGCAATAACCTTAAGTGTTGTTGATAAGAATCTCTTCCCAAAGAAATCTGGCATAGTCTTTGCATCTAATGACTGTGTCATAATTCGTGTCCTTCTTCCCAGGATATTCCACGCAAGAAGTGAACCGATAAAGGCATTACCAAGTCCTGCCCATGTAGCAGACATTCCATAAAGCCATCCAAACTGTCCCGCATATCCTACAAAAATAACTGCTGAAAAATATGATGTACCAAAGGCAAAGGCTGTGAGCCACGGACCTACCGAACGTCCTCCCAAAACAAATCCTGCCACATCTGTGGCCTTCCTTCTAGTTTGAAATCCTACTGCTATCATAAGAGCAAAGAAAATAACTAGTAATACTGAACTAATAATCTGTGTTTGTCGCATAATTTTTTTTCATATTATCCTTTCGTTTTTTTCATAAGTTTTTTAATTATATCATATTTTATAAAAAAAATCTAAAATTTAAATTATTTTTATGTAAAAAAAATAGTTCTGACTGCAACATATAATCATCTTGCAATCAGAACTTGTTATATTTTTATATTAATAAATCTTATTTATCTTTCCATTAGAATACTGGTAAACACCGGCTTCAAACTTATAGTTATTAGCATTGTTACTATCCCAGTTGTTATGACCATCATTGAAGCAGACATTTGCAAATGAGGAATCGTCGAGGTCAATTGTGTATTCATATCCATAACCATTCCACTCACTGCTTGAATTCATCTTTACACCAGGAACCTGTGTCCATGCACCATCACCTACCTGATAATGTATATTAGGATTATCATAACCGTTATAATAAATAGTTACAGAATTATCAAGTACTGTAACCTGAATTGGTTCAGATTTAACTGGTGTTCCTGCATATTCTTTAACATACGCATATACCGTATAAGTATGTACTGGTCAACATTTTTGGTAACGGTTTGTTTGAAAAATACACTAATTAAATCGCATCTCCATAGGTGTTAAATAATCATTATAAGAGTGCGGTCTT
>OMVN01000027.1 GCA_900314525.1 uncultured Eubacteriales bacterium | reverse complement strand
TGGCGTTAGTCTGCCACAACATAAACTATTTACAGATTTTCGACGTTTTAAAGTATCAGTTTTTATGTTTCTTTTTTTCATACATCACTTGACACTATCACAAAATATATTTAAAAACACTCCATTCAACAAATCAATCTTCTCTAATAAATAACTTAGCACTTTTTTCTCATCAATAACTATTTTTGCGTGACATGCCATTCCATTCATTAGTTTAACTTCTTTTCTATCTTTGCCTTTTAATGTCATTTTATCGCATTTAACTCTTACAAGATAATGTGAATAACCAGTATTCTGATCTACAGAAATATTTACTCCTGATGCATTAGTGTATGCATTTTTTATCTGATTATCATACTCATCAATTTGTCTCTGAAAGTTCCTTTACATCAAGTACATAAAGAATATCTCCCTCATTCACATATTGACCATTTTCTACATGTATCTCTTTAACACTTCCAGTGACTCCACTACTAATATCATAAGTTGATGAGCTACCTTTGAATATACCATTACTTTTTACCACAATTTCCATCTTAGATAAGCTCATCCATATAATACCTATAGTGCCTATATGTTTCGCATGTATGAATTATTTTTCCGTTTTGCTGACTATGAACATCATAATGTATCCATTATCCATGTAATTTCCCCACTTTCCACTAACTCTACTATCTCTTATAAATTAAGTTACATTTAATCTTGCTATTCAAAAACAGGCCACTAATTGTGCTCACGACGCCCTTATTACAGTTACGATAACTGTGATAAGCACTATCTCCTCTGCTGTATTTTCGAGGATCAGGTATGATTTCATAATCTATATAAATAATTTTATATAACCTTCATGGATTATTATCCTTACGTAACAAGCAATTCTCTCTTACCCGATTCTTATCCAATGCCTCATCCTATGTTCTCACAATCAGATTACTAATTGGTCACTGTGACAGTATATCTTCGGATGTAAATTTATTATCATTAATCTAACATCAGATACTGAAATGTAATTTTACCTGCTCTTGAAGTTATTAATTTTCAATGTTCAAATGCTCTTCTGTATATTACATCATTTATATTAACATTTGAACGTCGTAAAAAGATGTATTTTCAATAAAAGTAGTCACCATTCTTTTGCCGACCTGTTAGGTGGATTCTCCCCCTAAAACCCCTATTTCATTAAATCTGGCTCCACCAATTTAATATTTTTACTTCATTTTTCATTAGATTATACTTAGTTGTTAAATTTTAGCTTTACTGTTATAATATTTATATAATATAAGAAAACTAAGTATAAATATACTTTCAGCAGAATATACTAAAAATGTGAACTGACAAAAAAGCGGTTGACAGTTTTATTGACGACTGCTATACTATCATCAGTGATCGTGTTGCAGATACCTGTGAGGCCTGCGACCAAATGAGGCTCCCACGGGAGTCTCATTTTTTTGCATATAAGGAGTTATTATGGAAGAACCAATTACTTTAGATAAGCCATTTATGACTTATAAACAACAAATCAATAAATTAATATATGATAAAGGGCTGACAATCAATGATATAGAATATGCTGTCAAGCTATTAAAAAATCACAGTTATTTTGATTTAATATCTGGATATAAAGATCCTTTCAAAAAAAGAGATGGCAACTATAAACTACATACATCTATAGAAGATATTTACGCCTTATATTGTTTTGATGATACTATTAGAGCTATCTTCTTAAAATATATCCTAATAATTGAAAAGAAAATAAAATCTCTGATTTCTTATTCCTTTTGTGAAGAAAACGGAGAAAATCAATCTGACTTTTTAAATGTTACCAATTATAATTATACACCGCAATTTCAAGACGCTATAAATAAATTAGTTTCAAAATTACAAGAGCTCATTGACAACCCAAAAAACTATTCATATATTTCACACCAAAAAAGAAGCCACGGTAATGTACCTCTTTGGGTTCTAATGAAAGCATTAACATTAGGAACAGTTTCAAAAATGTACAGTTTTTTACCTCAAAAAATACAATATAAGGTGAGCAAAGAATTCGACTATATCAGTGAAGGAATGCTCGTACAAATGTTAGATTTGCTTGCACGCGTTAGAAATGTATGTGCTCACAATGAACGACTATATGACTATAAATATCAAAAAAGTACAATTAATTAAATCAACTGTGCTAAATAAATATCGACTATAGATTAATCTAGCATATAGAAAGATATATGTCCATAAACTCCACTATTTTTAAAAATTTGTTCAAAACCAGATTCTATAATATTTGGTTTCACAATAAGTATCAAAGTTATAATAATAACATCAGTTATTCCGACTACTGTATTTTCTATTAATCTATCTGTTTTTAAGCTATCTATTTTATTCATTTTGTGATTCACCTACTAATTACCCTATTATTGTTTTTTTAATTTTTATCCCACAATTTCATACTTTCCAAAAAATTCTTCTGCTATCTCATCAAGTTTCTTGGCAATTATTTTAAATTCTTGATTCAAATCTAATGTAGTAGCACCAATCTGATTACCTCCCATATTAAAAATACAGTCAGGTGTTATTTTCTCCATTGTTTTTGCATAAACTAACATTCCTGCAACATTACCTGTATTGTCCTTATCCTGATTTTTTACATATGTAAAAATTTGATATAAATTTGAGGAATGAAGCGTTTGTCTATTAAAATAAGTTTGGAGGGTTTGTCCGTAATACTTAGCATCTAAAATTAAAATTTTTTCATTATACCGCAGAAATATATCTGTTTGCATTACTGGAAGAAATTGAATCATAGCTGACTCGTTGTCTCCAGTCAGATTCCATTTCACTTTTGCGGCTCTTACTTCTGATAAGTATGTATGATTACGTCGATAATATTCTAAAATAAATTTTTCATATAAACGAGCCATATGTTCATCTGAGAAAGTTGCCATACGATAATCACCCTTCTCAGTCGTCTGTAACATCCCATCTAAAACAAAATAGCATATATTCATAAGCATCTCATAATTTTTATTATTTCTATGATACTGTAATCTTCCCCACTCAATTGACGATGGATCTAATATTTCAATATTATCAAAAAATAATAAAATCTTATTTAAATCTGACTTATATCCATTAGACACTTCTTTATCTTTGATTAAATAATATATTGTAGTTTTTATTATCTGATTTAGCAAGTTATTTTCTGATAACTCATCAAATTCACAAGCCAGCTTTTGTTTCCGTTGGATGCGATTGCGGATTGTTTCTGGCATATCAAGCTTTCCACGCATAACAGCTAAGTTTTCATGTTGTATAACATATTCACGGTATAATCCTTGTTTCAACTGTTTTGCAACACCCTTTGCTAAAATCACCGCAAATAAGTCCTGGACCATTTCAAACTCTTCCGATGCAATGTTCTCATAATTAGACTGTTTCAAAACTTGAAAAGCATAAGAAAGCATATAATAGATATTCTTTATAAAAATACCTTTATCCTTCGTCATTGAATACTCCTAGTAAAACATTCTCCCAATACTTTATTTTATCTGGTTCATCAAACCAGTATTCTTCTAACATTGGAAGTATGTCAAATTCAACAACAGAACGCATCCATTCTCTTGTACATTCATTTTTCTCTTGTCCACAGAAATAACTATGACCAATTCTGAATCCTCGTCCCAATGACGCATCTGTCGATATATCTTTATTTAATATCTTAATTTGATTTATTAATTCATTAAACGTTTCGTTTTCTAATGCATTTTGATAATTTTGAAAACCTTCCGAATTAAATCCCGGCTCTATCTCAAAAAAGCTAAATCTTCTACGCAAGGCATAATCAATCATTGCCAAGCTTCTATCCGCTGTATTCATCATTCCTATAATGTATAAATTCTCTGGAACTGAAAATGGCAAACCATTATAAGCAAGTGTCAACTCCGTTCCACGGTATCCCTTTTCAATTAGCATCATTAATTCACCCAAAATTTTGCTCATATTACCTCGATTAATTTCATCTATGATAAAGAAATATTCTTTTTCTGGATTACTTGAAGCCTTCTTACAAAATCGGTAAAATATCCCTTCTGTTAGCTTAAATCCTACACCATCGGGACGATATCCCATTATAAAATCTTCATATGAATAGTTCTGATGAAACTGTACCATTTCAATTCTTGAATCGTCTACTTCTCCCATCATTGCATAAGCTAGCTTTCTGGCAGCAAAAGTTTTTCCTACTCCAGGTGCCCCCTGAAGGATAATATTCATTTTGTTTCTCAGCAAAGACTCAAGAAGATTGTACCTTTCTTCTGTCATATACACTATTCTTAGAAAATCTTTCTTTGTATATTTTATTTCTTCTGACACCGGATTGGCATATAGAAGAACTTCTGATAAATCTACCATATCGAGCGCTTTTGAAAGTTCATCTCTAAGTTTCCAAATAAACGCACCTTCTTCATTTGCACTTGCATCTCTTCCCAAGAAAAGAATTGGCCACCATTTGGTGTTATCGTTATCATTTTTCAGAACAGTGCAGCCTGTTTTTTTTGCAACTCTTCGAGCCAATGATGAAGATCCTGCATTGTAGAAATTGAAATTTTCACCATATTTCATTGATAACTGCTTACAAGTTGCCTGACCTCCATAATCTTTCATTCTCTTCATTATCTGCAAAGATTTATAATTAAAAACAGTGGTATCCTTTAACAATTCAACCCAATCACTTACTGTAATGTCAGGATTATAGTTACTCGGAAACCATTTATCACTTATTCTTGAGCTATCTACTTCCCGATTAAATTCTCTTATGTTAGTTACATTTTTAGATTTAGTTATTATTTCTACTTTATAGTAATCATTCCTCATCTTCTCAAACGAAATCACATCATTCATTGCTAATATTCTATTAAATTCATTTCCAAGTGGAGTATACCAAATAATACTAAAACTCCCCTGATTAGCATTACACTCTAATCTTCCACTATATTCCTCATTCTCAAAGTTTAATGTAATTTCTCTATGTTCTCCTCTTTGCATATCTTCCATGTTGAAAAAGTAACTTACTGTTCTTGTAATTGATGATCCATGTTGATGAAAAAAACTTGTATCACATGTTTTTTCAATTATATTTTGACTAACTATTTTCCAATTTCCCACAATTATAGGATATTGAGTATTATCTTCCATTATTATTTATCCTCCAAAATTACTCTTCATATCACATAAAAATATTGTATCTCTCAATCCCTGATTCTATGTTCCTCAAGGAGCTCATTAAAAATGTCTATTGCATTTTTTTCATCGATTTGCTTTATGTATCTTATTCTATTGTTATACTCCCTAATTGCTAAGTTTGTATTAAAGCTTGGTGGTAAATTTTTCACTCCAGCTCTTCCCCATTTTAAAGCCCTAATAAATTCATCTTTTCCTCTTGCATATACAGCAAATAAATCTGCTAAACACAAAAATACATAAATCGATGATTTGTTTTATTTATTAAATAATCTGACAAATATATTTCTATCTTTATGGTTCCATCTGTATTAAATACATTTCCTACAACAGCTTCTCCATATTGATTATATTTTAAATCACTATTAATCTCTAAATAGTCATTTTGTGGATTACATCTTGGTCTCATTTTGTATCTTATATTCATACTCATTTTCTCCTCGTTCGAACTAAATCTATGTTAGTACAAAACCTTATACTGCTAACCATAATATTCTCTTTTTTCTCTATAAATATTATATCTGCTATCTCTACAGTTCTTTTTTATCAATTTGAGCATTTCTTCATCAACAGCCGTAATAAACTCTTTATTCATTGCCCTTTCTACTGTTCTAAATCCCACTGCTTTGCATAAATCATGCATTGTGTAATCTTCCTTTTTCTTTTCCATTTCTCACCCCACCAAATACTCGTAAATATCTTCTCTCACACTGTTTTCCAAGCTAAAAATAAAATTCATAATTGGTAATTCCTTACCCTTATCATTTGTAATAGTTGTCTGTCTCCAGTCTCTCGCTTCCACTTCGCCCATATAGTAAAAATCTGTGCCTTCGCCATCACTTTTCTTGATAAAGAGACAAATCTTCAGACCGCTATTCTTTGCATTGATAATCTCCAGACTCTCCCTGCTATCGATTGAAACACCATTTCTTGTCATCCAGCTAAACGTGCTGTTGTTTACGAACTGGTCCTCATATTTTGTACTGTCTGAAATATCATCCTTTTTCTCATATGTAACAAAAATAGGACATGTATTATGTTTGATTCTGTATCCATACATTGTAGAACTCTCATCTTTATCCCAGTTCATCAAGCGACAAACGTCTTTTCTTGAATACTTTTCATAAAGGACCATGTTGTTCTTATCGTGATTCTTATAAATGTCATTGTAACGAAGCATTCCATATTCTATCAGATTTTCAAGCTCTCTTCTAAACTCTATATGACTTAGTTTATCCATAAATGAAGCCGCTCTTATAATCATCTCTCGGTTGTTCTTTCCCATAACATCCGATGCATCTTTAGCGATTAGCTCTATGCCTGCAAATTTATTGGCATCACTGCCTGAAACAAATTCCATTTGAAGCATTCGCTTTGCTGAATGGTAGTCTGCAGCTTCATACTTCTCACCAATCTTCTTTAATTCATTCGCAAAATTATCCTCATCAATAAGCATATTATTCGCCATCATCTTCAGCATAATTAATTCATGTGGACGCTTGCCGTCTATAACAAGGGCTGAGATGAATGCAAGTATCCTTTCTTCCTTTTCTGTGAATACTAGATCGTAATCCTTATCTACTATTCGCAAGAATCCATCATAGGTTTTTGCATACTTGATAAAGAGCATGGGATCAATTTCACCCAATTTATAAAAATCTAAGATTGTTGGAATCCTTCCAAGCTTATATTTTACCTGATTGTATTTATCCGTAAGCATACGCTTGGTTGTAGTCATCTTATCAATGGATTCAAATATACGTTTCTTAGTCACCTCATCGAAATGTATTGTTGAGGCACCTGGAATAACCCTTGCACCTTCCCTGACATATTTTCTTACTGTATCTTTATTGTAAGTTCTGTCCCCTGACAAAGCAATTGGAATTAAGAAGTTATTGCTGTAATTTCCAATAAAGTCAAGAACTACCACATACTCCTTACCTTCCGCTTTTCTAAGCCCTCGCCCTAACTGCTGCACAAAAATGATTGCCGACTGTGTTGGTCTTAGCATAATTACCTGATTTACTTCAGGTATATCAACACCCTCATTGAAAATGTCTACCGTTAAAATGTAGTCAAGTGCCTTGTCATAAAGTGGTCTCCCCTTATCATCAACTTCACAATCCATTTCAAGACGTTCAACCGCATTTTCTCTAACATCCTGAGAATCGTCACCTGACAGTGCCACAGTTTTGTAACCTCTTTTATTAAATTCATTTGACAGTGCCTTAGCCTCATCATTTCTACTACAGAAAATAAGTCCCTTCACTCTGTCTCCATCATGACCAAAATACTCGGCCTGTTTTATTACATGGTTCACTCTTTGCTCATTTGCAAGATATGTAAATTCTGTTTTCTCATCTATTTCCTTACCATCAATAGTTAACTCAGAAATTCCAAAATAATGGAAGGGACAAAGCAAATCATCTTCAAGTGCATCTTTAAGTCTGATTTCATTTGCAATATTGTGATCAAATAATTTGTAAATATCAAATCCATCTGTTCTCTCTGGAGAAGCTGTCATTCCAAGTAAGAACTTCGGTGCAAAATAATCTATAATCTTATGATATGAGTCAGCACCTGCCTTATGCGTCTCATCAATGATTACACAGTCAAATTGATCCTTAGCAAAACTATTAAGTACATCATCTTTGCTCATGGTCTGAACTGTGGAAAATAAATAGTCTGCATCTGTTTCTTTATAATTTCCTGACAGTAAGCCTGTAGTAATGTCAGATGACAAAACTTTCTTGTAGGATGTTTGCGCCTGCTTAAGAATCTGTTCACGATGAACTAAGAATAAAACTTTTTTGTAGCCTAATTCACGCATGGCAAAGGCTGAGGCGTATGTTTTGCCGGTACCCGTCGCTGACAATAGTAATCCTTTCTTTTCCCCTTTATTTATAAGAATCTTCAGATTTTTTATAAACTCCACCTGCATTTTATTTGGTTCTAACTTATACTGTTCAATACTAATTACTGGTTGCTGTCTGGCGAGTTTCTTCTGCTCCTCTACAATTTTCCATTTTGTCTCGTAATCTTCAATAAATTCCTCAAATGCTTTTGTGTGCTTTTTATCATTCCAAAAAGCATCAAATTCATTAAGCACATCCCTAATAACAGCTCCATCCCTAGTGCCAACAAGTTTTGTATTCCACTCTTTATTTACTGATAATGCGTTTCCAGTAAGGTTAGAACTTCCAATTATAATTCGGAATAGTCCTTGTTTTTCAAATATATACCCCTTAGTGTGGAAACCTGTGCTATCATTTGATGACAGATACATCCTTAATTCAATATTTTTGAGACTTGCAAGTTTTCTAAGTGCTCTTGGTTTACTAAACATAAGGTAATCTGTCGTTAGGATTTTTCCAGGAACATTTTTCTCTTCTAACTCCTTTAATATCTGCAAAAAAGGGGCGATTCCACTATCAGTAATAAAAGCCACACTCATACAGAATTCATCGCAATTTCTTAATTCTTGCTCTATATTTGCTTGAACTTTCTTACCACGTTTGTAATCATTTGAAACAAACTCTGGTTGATATGCTAAATTTGAATTTATAGTATTGTCAATAAAAGCTGTTTCTAACCCTCTACTTAATTCAGTATTTACGTCCATTGTTACCTCCCCATTTTTACATCTAGTTCTTGAATATCAGTCCTACTCTTCCGCTTCACCACTCTCAAGATTTATCATTTCGTAGTCGAGTTCATATCTATATGGATCTATAATATTCTCGTATACTTTAAATATGTTGTCCACACATTCCAAAGCTACGCATTCAGGATCTCTTATTACGGTTTCATCCCCATAATTCATAGAAATCAAAGCGTACTCAGTTGCTAAGAGTGTAGTATCTCCCCATCTTATCTCGCAATCAACGATATCCTCTACTGCTATTGGCACAAGGCACGCATCAAGTTAGTGTCTTCCTTTTGAATTTTTGAAGTGCTTGACATCATAGTCTTCTGTCCAGAATAATCTCAAATCCAGTTTGTATTCACCTGGCAAGTCGATGTATCCTAATTGTTTCATTGCTATTTCCTTTGCACTTTCAAAAACTTCCTTCTCTTTTGCTAAAATCTCTTCTAAGGTGAATTCCTCAGTAGACATTTTTGTGCCAAATTCCTCTTCCATGTAGTTATCAATACATCTGAGCAAATCATTTACTGTGGAACTATAATCAGAACTATGGTCCTTTCCAAGATTCATATATGTTACTTCTTCAGGATTTGTGTTTGTTCTGTAAACTGATATTTTCTTTTTTAATAATCCGTTCTTTTCAATTCTTAATTCATAATCATTCCCGCTCTTTTTCTTTAATAATTTTCTTCTTGACTCATATGCTTTGTTGCAAGCTTCTAACATTTTTTCGTAATCCATAGTTGTCTCCTTTTATTTATAAATTATAGTCTAGATTTTACATTTTATTTATTATAAGTATAGCAGTTGCTACTGACTTATTCTATATGTTTGCCATTATTTTTTTATATAAATTACATTGGTGTTCCTACCTCAATGGGGCTTCCATCCAAATCATAAAATTGTATTACTTTTATTTTATTAAATAAAATAAACTATAGATGATTTCAAAGAAACAGACCTGCATTGAAAACAACCAATGCAGGTCTTTTATCCGTACTTATTTTACATCCAGTCTACCGTTCTTAAATTTCTATTTTGTAACGCTTGCAGTAAAATACTTCTTAGCAACAGTTCCCGTACTGTCTTTTACTTTTACGCAAATGTCATAATCTTTTGCCATATTTGGTTTTATGGCTACAGAAGTTGCTGTTGAATAATCCTTTGCTATTACCCACTTTGTATCTGTTTTTTTCTTGTAAAAATATGCATATTTATATGGAGCTGTTCCCCCTGTGGCTGCGCCTTTGGCAGTAATGCTATTTCCCAGACTTATTGATATTGCCGATATTGTGGATGTATTTGCAAGTTTTGACACTGCTGTTACTTTAAAATTTAAGTACTTCTTTACAATGGTGCCTGTGCTATCTTTTACCTTTATACATACATTATATTCTGTTGCTACATTTGGTTTTATCGCTACAGAAGTTGTTGTTGAGTAATCCTTTGCCGTTACCCACAATGTATCTGTTTTCTTCTTGTAATAGTACGCATATGTGTATGGTGCTGTTCCTCCTGTGGCTACTCCTCTCACATCGAAACTGTCACCCAGATCTATATAATCTCTGACAGTAAGCGGATAAGAATTGTTTATTAACTCCGTTTCTATTTGTGCAAATGTAATTTTATTGTACTCAGCATATTTCTGAGCCTCTGATCCTTCATCACCATGAATTGTAAAATTATCTAGTATTGTATATCGTGTCCTTGAATTATAATAATATCCCACACAGTGATTTCCGAAAGTAGTAACTCCTTTCGGTATTGTAATATCCGTCATGCCCATGCAGCTATAAAATGCATTATCACACAATTCTGTGACGCTTTCAGGTATCACTACACTTTTTATGCTATTACAGCCTAGAAAGGCATTACCTCCTACTGTTTTCAATGTGTCTGGAAAGTTTACCCCCTGTAATTTCTGTTCTTCCTCTAAATGCATCTTCACTAATCGATGTTACTTTAAATCCAGCAATCGTTGATGGTATTACTAATTTTTCAAGTCCAATACAATAATTAAATGCTCCCATGTTTATTGTAGTAATATTTTCAGGAATTATTATATATTTAAGATATGAACATCCTGAAAATAAATAATTTCTCAATGTATCAATTAAACGAAACATACGAAAGCTTACTGCATTCTTCAAATGCACTATCTCCTATATCTGTAATTCCATTTGATAAAATTACTTTTTTTATACCAGTGTTTTTATAAAACGCCTTACTTCCCACCTCAATTACTTGGTATCCTCCAATGTAGTCAGGTACTGTTACTGTTTCCTCACTTCCGTTATACTTGGTAATAATTATCTGATTGCTTGAGTTGAACTGATATGAAAAATCTCCATATGTGTATATTGTTTCATTTGCAGGTTCTGTGGCATATGCTGTCTGTGCTGTCTTATCTAAACATACTCCAATTAGTAATGCCATTGTCAGCAAAATAGCTAATAATCTCCTCATAACTCATTCCTCCTTTTCCTTAATTCACGTTAATTATCCTATAATTAAATTATAGCATATCGAAAATTCCAAAAGCAATATATAAGAAAAACTGGCACCGATTATCGATGCCAGTTTTCTATATTCATATCTTCTCCTATATTAACTGTTATTCTCTCTGCACCATCTGGCAATCTCAGCAATCAGTTCAAATGGGATACCGTTTTTGTATGGAAACTGAATTGCTCCCTTGCTAAATTTATATCCTTCATTTGTCAGTCGCTCTGCAAAATATTCTACTCCGCCTGCTCCAGGATAAATACCAAGATGATTCTTCATTGCTGCAAAATGAATAAGATTATGATTTTTCCACCAAGTTGGCATTGCAAAAGAAATTTTTTCTGTTGCATCCGGAATTTCTTTTTCAATAAGTTCTCTTACCTGCACTAATAATGGTCTTATTTTCTCATCCTGTATGGAAATATATTCATCTATATTACCAGGTACCCGCAGAATTTTTGACATATCTTTTCCCTTTGCCAGTTCATCAATTAATTTATCCAGCCTTCTGACTTCAATCATGAATGAATCTTCTATATTCTCAACCTGGATTCCGCATATCTTACCCTTTATAAGTGCTCTGTTTACATTCATCTTAGGTGCATTGTCAAAAAAATCTTTGTATGTACTATCTGTCTTGCACATATCATCAAATTTATCTTTCTTGTATCCAGTAAGCCATGATATAACTTGGTTTACCTCATCCTTTGTGCGACCTTTTCTCTCTGCTTTTGCCACAAGACAATCATAAACTTTGACAAATTTCATTTCTTCCACATTCATATATATCACCTCACCATTCTATTTTATTATAAATACCTATATTTTCTATTTTTCTAATTTTAGAAGTATCTTCCTAAACACTATCAAAAGTCCCATTGCTGTATATGGAACTACCTTTCCCAGATATAATATGAACTCAGGAACCTTTTCCTTCCTTCCAAAAATCAGTCTACTAATAAGCGTTGCCGACAGCCCTAGAACTGCCGGAATGTGACATTTAGAATCAATCCACTGTTGTATAAATACTGTTGTAAAAAGTGCAGTCATTGAAAAATCTATTCCTGTTGAATCAAAATCAAGCAGATTTCCTGCCACTCCTCCAAGTACCGATCCCAATAACCATGATATCTGATCAAACAATGTTACAAGGACACGATATGCGCTTTTATTTACTCCCTCAGGACTGTCATCTCTGCTTAACATGGCATACGTCTCATCGCATAGAGCATAAAAAAGATACCATTTTTTCTTACCCTCTTTTCTATATCTCGATATCATTGAGATGCTGAAAAATGAATGTCTGGCAGATACCATCAATGCTGTAATCGCTGCCATAATAAAAGATCCACCTGCCATAAATGATATACTCACAAACTGTACTGTTCCACTAAATATTAATATTCCCGAGATAAGTGACCACACCGGACCATATCCATGTTTTTGCATAAGTATTCCAAAACCCATCCCCAGAATAATAAATGTAACCATAATTGGCATAGATGTTTTAAACGCCGCGGCTATATCTTTTTTTGTTACTTTTGCTTTGTTCACTGTCTAATTATTCCTTTCGTGATGTCCAATAATTTTCTCCATCCATATCATGTTATACCATCTGTGAAATTTGTAACCACACTTATGAAATTCTCCATTCTTTACGAATCCAAGATGTTCATGAAAATGTTCGCTATCCCTTGTCAGATATTCATCTTCCTCTATAGGATACCCAATACATGCATACAGATTTAGTATTCCCATTTCTCTTAATCTTTTCTCTAGTTCTTCATAGAGTGCACGTCCATACCCATGATGTTTTGCCTGATAATCTAAATAAATCGACAACTCACAACAATGAGAATATGCAGCTCTCGGATGAAATGCACCAGCATACGCATACCCTTTAATCTCTCTATCCTCTTCGATTACAAGATATGGATATTTCTTTAATGTATTAACTATTCTAGACTGAAATTCCTCTACAGATGGAACCTTATATTCAAATGATATTGCAGTATTTTTCACATAGTATGCATAAATATTTAACAGTCTTTCAGTGTCATTTATAGTTGCATCTCGTATAATCATATGTATATTTCCTTTCACATTGCAAACTCGCTAGATTAATTTATTATAACATGAATAATATTCATTCCTGACATTAATTTTTTATAAATTAATATCATTCTTTTGTCCTATGTGTTTTGCTATACTTTTAATATAGATAAATGGATATATTAATTACAGGAATTGAAGAGAATAAATTATGGGACAAAATTTTGATTACAACCTTTACAATAAGATGGATGATAACAACAGACAAAATTTTAAATAAATTCTACATATTCTTGATTCAGCAATGGACAATACTAATCACAGAAAACCTGTTATTACAGATAATCTCTACCAGGCAATTAAAAATAACAACAAGGATGAACTAATCAATAATCTGTGTGAAATACGTGAAAAATATGATGATGCAAAATCAAGAATACTTATAGATATCATTGCAACATATGCAGGATTTGACAGTAATAAGGTATTTACAAATGTTGAAAACACTATTGTCGACATGAAATTTGAATCCCCTGCATCACAGTTTGATGCTGTAAAATCTGTAGAGAAAAAAATTAATGATATCTTTATTCAAAATCACTATAATTATTCAATTGTTCGTGCAGATTCTGATAAATTACAAAATCAGAGTCAGTATTTAGGCAGACTCGAAAATATCACTTTTGAAAACACCTTCCCAACACTTGAAAATGCAATGAGATCTAAATTTGATTTTCTTGATAATGAAGGAAAACGTAATTTTGGCATGGAATCAGATGATATGAAAGCTGTCAAAAATGCTGGTGAGAAGGCAAGAAAAAATGATGTTCTTCTTGGGAAAGAAATTACTAAAAATTTTAAAGACTTACGAAATGACAAAAATTATTCGCTACTCGATGATGATAGCTTAAGGGTAATTGCAGAAAAGAGATCTTCAGACAGTCTTCCTGCACTTTACAAAAAATCAATGGCCTCATCATTCTCCAAATTTGAAGCTTTACTTACCAAAAATGGATTTCCACAAATCGCAACTGATATCAAAAAGGCAGTTGATAATAAAATAAATGATAGAAGCAACCCTGATCACAAATATATTATTATTGCAAATTCAAATTCTAAGTCTGACAAGATAACAGATGCAGAGATAAATGCTAAAATTGCTGATAAGAATTCATGGTTTATTTCATCTGATTATTCCCTTGAAATGAAATTGAAATTAGCTAAAAATCTTTGCGACAAAAACAGCAAATGGAAGGATAGTTTATTTAAAGACGGACATGCCTTAGCTGGGATACTTAAAAGTACTAACGAGGAAGACCTCCACAATATTATTAATGAATACGATCCTGTAAAGCAGAAAGATATACTTAATGCTTTATATAACACAAACGAATCCAATACAGCAGTTAATGGAAAGGCTCAGATAGACGAATTAGTAGACCGTGTAAAGGAGTATAATAGCAGGCAAATTTCAATGGATAAACAGGTTAAAAAAATTCGTACTGAAAACAGGATTAATGCACTTAACAATTATCTGAAGCATATGTTGAATCAAGATATAAAAACTCCCCTGATATCTATAAATCCAAGATAGATCAGATAAAAAATAATCACTTAGATGGAATAACTAAACCTTCACCTGGTTCTTCAGAAAAAATGCAAGAACCTCAGATAAAGCCTAAGATGATGATATAAAATATCATAATACAATCTTAATAAATAATAAAACACCAAAAAGTCAATTAATATTTAGTTAAAATGACCTTTTGGTGTTTTTTATCAGTTGTTATATCTCACCTTGCTCATTATTATAATTTACCAGTATCCCAGATTTTTTCCCTTTTCATATATTCCAATGGCTTTGACATAATATCCTGCATTGTTAAAATGTGTCCAGTCAAATCTTATTCTTGGTGACAGATTTCCTCGTCTCGCCTCTGCTCTTTCAAAAGAAGTACTTTTCCACTTAAGCATTTTATAACTATTTTTTAGTATATATAATCTGGTATTAAAAAAATGATCTCCAAATTCATTCTTTAAAGCCTCATCCCAGGATGTTTCACCTGTTTTTGAATTAATTGCACTTTTTCCACTATTTTTTGCCAGTTCCCTAACTTTTGGGTCTGCTGAATTTATTGGATCATCTGTATCCCCAACAATTATATATTTCTCGCATCCCGCTTGTTCTATAATTGATTTATACTGTTCTATAAGAATTTTGTAATCTCCATTCCATCCCCCATTACTTCCGATTTCAAGAATCAAAATGTCAGGTCTTAATTTCGAACATTCTTCCATAAAATCCATATTAATTCGTCGGTAGCTATCTAATGGTTTTGACGGTGCTAATCCCCCTGCCATTATTGCTATCTCCTCTGATGTTGCTCCGGAAACTCCAAAATTATATGTTTTTCTTTTAGTTAGAGACTCTAATATCATTGGATATGAAAACTTTGCCCCGCTTCCCTTAGTCATACTGTCTCCCCAGCAAACAACTGGTTTGTCGGCATCTATTTTCAAATCATCTGTTTCTACTACTTTCCTAGAAGCCATCTCCCAAGGTCTGTATTTTCTGCCCTGTTTTTTTTCTCCCCATTTTCCCTCAACAAACATAGAAAAAGCAAGAATGAATTTTCTCAATGCCAGCCTTGTTTCTTTTTTAATCATTAACAATCTCCTTATCAGATACATAACTGACAATTCTAAGCAGCATCTCCCTGTCTACAGAAAATACACTGGCGTGCATCTTTGGTTCATTTGCTGCAACCTCATCCACTGCTGATAAGAGAATTTCAGCAGGAACTTTTTCCTTACCACATGTTACTTCAAAATATTTCTTAAGTTCTTCGATGTCAGAAAATCCTGCAAAAGATAACAGTCTATCTCTCTCTTCCTTTGGTGCTTCTTTCAAAAAACCGTACTGGAAATATCCTATTGCTTTTCCATGTGGAACGTTATGTCTTATAGTTACCTGATAGCTTAATCCATGTGGTATTGTTGTTCCAGCGTATGCAATTGCTATTCCTCCATACATAGATGCAAGTATTAGTTTCTCATATACATCCCATGTAAAATCAGACATAACTTCATCAGAAGATGCTGCTTTTACAAGATAATTCTTAACTTCCGAAAAAAGTTTAAGTCCCTTTTCAACTGCATCAAGGCACTCACTACATCTGGTTTTACTAAGTGCACTCTCAGCCATATGTCCAAATGCATCCATTGCTGTATTGCATATAAGTGTTAGTGATGCGGACCTAAGATATTTTGGATCTATAAGTGCTACCTCTGGAAAAATCTTATGTGCAATAGACTTCTTTGTTCCAAGTTCTTTTCTTGTGAGAACTGATACACCTGTGACTTCTGAACCCGTTCCACAAGTAGTAGGTATGGCAACTATATTAAGTGGTTCATCTTTCTTCTCTGGGGTATACAGATAATCTGCCCCTTCTGTTGGATTTGCAATCAGGAGTGCGATAGCTTTTGCAGCATCTAACGGTGAGCCCCCTCCAATTCCAATTACAAAATCTACCTTTTCTCTCTTTCCAATTTCTGCTGCCTTTACAACTGTTTCCACTGATGGATTTTCTTCGATTTCATTAAAATGTACCCATGAAATACCCTGCTCATTAAGTGCTGATTTGACATCTCCTAATGATCCATTTTTTTCCGCTGAAAAACGACCAGTAATTATAAATGCCTTTTTGCCAAACTTTGAAAATATTTTCCTGTGATTCATCACACAGTTCTGCTCTTCAAATACATCCTCATCTTTTCCTGATGGTGTGTGAAATATAAAATTCATCATATCAAATCTCCCTTAGCTTGCTCTTTATTATCTAATTGTGTCCTAAAAAACCATATCTGAAATGGAACAGAAATTACAAAAGTAAGAATATCTGCAGCTGGTTGAAGCATTTCTATTCCTGATACACCTATTAATCTTGGGAGAATTAATGCAAGAGGAACAAAACACATCCCCTGTCTCTGACATGCAAGAAAAGTTGCCCCTTTACTAAATCCCAAACACTGATAAGTCTGATTAACATATGTAGAATATGCAAGAAATGGCATAGACATGCACATATATATAATCATATTGCTTCCCACTTTTATAACCTCATTATCATCTCTAAACCACGTAATTACAGGTACTCTGAATATAAACATAAGTATTGCAAATAAAACACATATAACTGTTCCTGAGATACTAGACAGCCAGAAGAGTTTTCTAACTCTTTCTTTTTTGCCTGCACCGTAGCAATAACCTGCTATAGGCTGATATCCCTGTCCGATACCAAGAATAACATTTCTAATCAGCATATATAATTTATTGGCAATTGATACTGCTGCAATTGCCCCGTCACCATATACTGCTGCTCCGATATTCAAAATGGCAGAAGACAGACTCGCCAGTCCCTGCCTGCAAATAGTTGGAAATCCTGTCTTAAGTATTAATCCATATGTTTCTATTTTTCTGCTGATTTTAAATGGTGAGATTTTTACGATACTATTTCCTGTCATAAATATTATAGACATTATTAGTGTGCTCATAATCTGGCTAAGCATAGTAGCTATGGCTGCACCGCTTATTCCCATGTGAAGAGTAAAAATAAAAACTGGATCCAATATAAGATTTAATATCCCGCCAGAAGTCATTCCAATCATCGCAAGTGAGGTCTGTCCCTCCGACCTTAGAATATTATTTAATACAAATGACATGCACATAAATGGTGCTGCTATGAGAATATATTTTCCATACTTTATTGCATATGGAAGTACCGAATTAGTGGAACCAATTATATGCATTAATCCATTGATATCAATAAGACCAGCTGTCGATATTAGCATTCCACACAAAAATGATGCTGCGAGTCCCGAGCTTCCATACATATCTGCCTCGTCTGTTTTTGAAGCGCCAAGCCTTCTACTTATTATACTTCCACATCCCATTCCAATTCCAAAACCTATTGCCTGGATAACAGCCATTATAGAGAATACTATTCCTACAGCTGCTGAAGCTTCTGTATTTATTCTTGCAACAAAATATGTATCTGCTGTATTATAAACAACTGTTATAAGCTGAATAATTATTGTTGGCAACGCCTTCCTAAATAGCAGACCACCTATGGGACTCTCAAGCATTTCATTTTTCATCTCATCATTAGTTATCAAATCAGGTCATCCTCCATTCTGTCCCTGAAATATCCAAATATCACTTTCTCAGCGTCATTCTTTTCAAGATTTTTCAGTTTATCATAATAACTTATAGCTTTTTCATAATCTCCTGTTTTCTTGTAAATCTCTACTTTATGAAGATACTAATTTCCCTCCGTTTACAAAAATAATCGCATCAAAATTGTATCCCCTTAGTTTGTCTCCTATTTCATTTCTGTCTGCCTCAATTAGTATGACACCTTCTGGCTGGGCATGGGTATTCCTATTCAGAACATATACCTGATCTCCCTTGTCTCTAAAATATTGTGCCATTGTTCTGCTTACAAAAATGGTTCCACCGGTAACTAGTACATTTCTTTTCATCTTAACATTTTCCTCCTGGCTATTTCCAATATAAATAATCCAAACTATCCATATAATCATAACTCTCCTTATATAATAGTTTCCTTTTATCACAATTGCAATCATTTCTTTGTTATGTCTTTTGTAGAGACTTCTTTGCCTGCTTACACTCTTCTGCTAAGTCTTAATCAAGGAGTAAATCTACGCTTCTACTCCATCCTCTTCCCTCCACTCTAAGATATCGCCAGGCTCACAATCTCTTTACAGATTCTGATAAAATAATAAATTGCTATTATGTATAATTATAAATACAAACCCCAAATTTATTGACATTCAAAATATTAAAATATATAATTACCGGCGTTACATAATTATTTATACCAATTAATTTGAGGTAAAAAATGAAATACATAAGACAATTTTTAATTATTATGCTGATTTCACTAATCGGCGAAGTTCTAAAATTCTTTCTTCCACTGCCAATCCCAGCAAGTATCTATGGAATGATTATCTTATTTGCATGCCTGATGACCGGTGTTATAAAAATGGATAGTGTAAAAGAAACAGGCAAATTTCTCATTGAAATAATGCCAGTAATGTTTATCCCTGCCGGAGTTGGACTTATTACCAGCTGGGGTACACTCAAATCTATGCTTATTCCTGTCAGTGTGATTACAGTTATAACTTTAATTACGGTTATGATTGCTACTGGAAGAATATCTCAGAGAATTATTAGAAAAGGACAGGTAAAAAACGATGAATAGTTTTTTTGAAGAATCAATGTTTGCCGGTGTTGCTCTAAGCCTTATCGCTTATGCTCTTGGCTCAATGCTGAAAAAGAAATTTAAATTAGGACTTTTTAACCCCCTGTTAATTTCAATCGCTATCACTGCTCTAGTAATAGTACTTGGGAAGGTTGATTACAAAACATATAATAATGGAGCAAAGTATCTAAGCTATCTCCTTACTCCCGCAACAGTATGTCTAGCTATTCCACTGTATGAGCAGTGGACATTACTTAAGAAAAACAGCAAAGCTGTTGTGGCTGGTCTTGTTATGGGTACTATAACAAGTCTAACAACCGTTTTTGTACTTGCTCTGATTTTCAATCTGTCTCACAAAGAATATGTCACTCTTTTGCCCAAGTCAATAACAACAGCAATAGGAATGGGTGTTGCTGAGGAACTTGGCGGCTACGTAACTATTACGGTTGCAGTAATCATCATCACTGGTGTACTTGGAAATATGCTTGGAGAACCAGTATGTAAAATCTTTAAAATTCATGAACCTATTTCAAAAGGTCTTGCCCTTGGTGCCTCTTCCCATGCTATTGGAACTGCCAAAGCCATGGAAATGGGCGAAATAGAAGGAGCCATGAGCAGCCTTGCAATTGCTGTCTCCGGACTCCTTACTGTAATACTTTCATCAGTCTATGCCTACTTTATTTAGTAGGATAGGCTGATTTTTTATTTTCTTTGAAATTCTTCTTATTCTCATACATTTTACTATCTGCTTCCCTTATGATTTCATCTGATTTCTTCATATCGCTCTTTTCCTTAATACAAAGTCCCCAGGAAACATGAAATTCAAATGGGAATTTATCTCCCATTTCGTGACCGTACTTATCGTTCCCATATTTCAGGTTATCCAGATCAAAAAATACAACTGTGTAAGAATTCTTTTTGTCTGAATCAAGTTCTTTTAATGCAACTGTGCAATACAGTCTGTTAGGAATTCTGGTAAGAAAATCATAATATGCAAGTCTCTGATTTTGTTCTCTCTCAAGTAATCCTGTAAATCCATCAAAAATGCTCTTTTCCAGTGAGTAAAAAAGTGTAATTATAAACACCTGCACTGCTATCGTAGCAAAATCAATGTTTAAGAATATCTTAGGAATACTCTTATTGAAAATAATTCTGTATTCCATAGTTATTATCTGCATTATCGAAAGTGTTGCTGAAACAGTTAATCCATTTCTTATAGTTCTTGAATTGGAATTTTTATATTTTACAGAGCTTACTATTTCTCCCCCAAACGTAACTACAAGTGCAGTGAATATTAGAGGATAAAAGACTGGTTCAAAATTTACTATATGATAATTAAATACAAAATGGCATATCAGGCACACAGAATAAAATATGATAAATAATACTTCCATGAATATGTAAATCATTCTTATTACTTTTTCTTTATGTGCCGTCAGCAGGTATAAAAACAGAGGAATACATGCAAAGAACAGAGCAAAATATTCTATATTTGCAGATATTCTCGTAAGGTTTGTTATAAGATACACTTGCCTTCTACTGCCTAGCTGCCACAATGAAATACTCATTGTAATTAAAGCAATTCCTATTCCTTTTCCCATTAATCGTTTCTTTACCACAGATAATACCAGAGAACTGATAAAAATCAGCAGTGAAACGATTATTGCTATAAAATACAGCATGAAGAATACAGAATTATTTGCAAGCGGATAATCCACAGCATCCTTAAGTTTCATTATTCTAAACAAAGTGCTATGGTTTGAATTATCCGTTTCCATCTGCTTTGCCACAACTTTAATTGTATGTCCCCAGACATTTTTAGGAAGTTCTACTGTGCAAAGCTGATTTCCATACATGCCATGTCTCTTAGTAACATCCTGTCCTCGTGAATATATAAGTTTATTGTCTAAATATACATATATTACTGTCAACAATAGTTGTACTTATTTCATCATCAAGCTCATATTTATATGCTGTACCAAAACCCATCAATGTTATTACTATGGATATAACAACAAGAATACTGGTGGTCATTATGAAGGATGACAACATTGTTTTTTTACTTATTTTTTCTACAGTTTTTAATTTTTTTATGTTCAAAAGATTAATTTAATCTTCTCCCAATTTTTTAAAATCAGATGCTGGATGTTTACAAATAGGACAGATGAAATCATCTGGCAAAACGTCTCCCTCATAAATGTATCCGCATACTGTACAAATATATCCTTTTTTGGCAGCTGGTGCTGGTGCTGGTTTTATATTTTTCTGATAATAGGCATATGTTACGGAATTGTCATCAGAAAGAACTTCTCCATCCGTTACATCTGCAATAAACAGAGTATGTGTTCCAAGATCAATGGTATTGACAACCTTTGCACTAATAAATGCATTTGTTCCCTTAGTAATGTAAACAATTCCATTTGCAGAGCGTCTGTATTCTATCTCCACATCATCGCCCTGACCTTTTAATCCTTCCATTTTATCAGTATCTCTGCCACTTCTGAATCCCCAATGTTTAAAAGTTTCCATTGTGGATTTTTCTGTAAGCATTGATACATTGAATTCCCCTGTTCTAATAATCATATCATGAGTGTAATTGCTCTTGTTGACTGCAACTGTAATTCTATTTGGCTCTGTTGTCACCTGTACTACAGTATTTACAATACAGCCATTATCCTTATCCCCCTCTTTTGCTGTCAAAACAAATAATCCATAAGTCAAATTATACATTGCTTTCTTATCCATAACTTTTTCCTCCTGTCTCATTTATTTAAATATAATATTATTTTCTCCTGCCACATTTAACAGTTCCATATATGATTCAAAGTCTGCATTTACATACTCGTCAAGGGCGTACAGTTTCTTGTCATACTGTACAATTACAGGTATATCTCCTTTTTTGAGTCTCGCTGCAACCTGTCTGAATTTATTTATGTCATATCTGGTTTCTGCCTTTAGATATATTTTGGCTGTATTTTCAAAATCAATACTAAAATCATCTAATTTGCAACAACTGTTTACAATTACCTGTCCCTTATCGTCTCTTAATGAGAACTTTCCTTTTACGCATAAAAGATTTCCATCTTCTATAAGATTTCCATACACCTGATACATTTTGGTAAATATAACACAGTCTATTTCTCCGGTCCTGTCTTCCAGGGAAAATATTTTCATTGGATCGCCATTTTTCTTGGTATATATGGTTCTACATTTATTTACAATTCCAGCTATCTTAATATCCTTGTCATGTTCAACAAGTATATTTCCATCTTCATCAGTGAACTGGGCTGCTTCTATTATATCACTCTTGCTGATAATATCTTCGTAGGCATCAAGAGGATGCTCTGTCACATAAAATCCTGCATATTTTTTCTCCATCTCAAGCTTTTCTCTCTTAGGTAGTTCCGGCAAATTTGGAATAGGCACCTTTGATTTCTGTATCTCTGTTTCATCAAGAAATCCCATATCAAACAGACTCATCTGTCCACTTAAAATATCTGCTTTCTTACTCTTGGCATTGTCAAGAATTCTATCTACGACAATAAGTTTTGCCTGTCTAGAACCATCCGTAAAATCGAAAGCACCACTGTATATCAGACTCTCCATCATTTTTC
Source organism: uncultured Eubacteriales bacterium (assembly GCA_900314525.1). Classification (GTDB taxonomy): domain Bacteria; phylum Bacillota; class Clostridia; order Lachnospirales; family Lachnospiraceae; genus Bovifimicola. Next base: position 7,161 of record OMVN01000027.1, on the reverse strand, counting down.
TTGTGGCACCGCCTGCATACACCATCTTCTCTATAAAATCTTCCACATCTTTATAAGCACCATGTTCTTCTCTTACTTTAACTATGGATTTTGTAAGTTCTGAACCAACATTTGCAAGTCCAAAAAGTCCAAATCTTATCTCATCATCTGATACAACCTTAAACAGGTAATCTGATTCATTGACATCAGGCTGGAGTATTTTTATCCCCATTTTTTTGGTTACTGATATATACTCCTTTAGTTTCTGTGAAGCAATAAATGTATTCATCATTGCACACATATACACTGCTGGATAATAATATTTTACCCATGCAGATGAGATTGTGAGTACTGCATATACTGCTGCGTGAGATTTATTAAATGCATATTTAGCGAAGTCTGCCATCTTGTCCCAGATAACTTTTGCAACGTCTTCAGAAATATTAAGAGCCACACATCCAGGGATATTATATGGTTCACCTGTGTGATTATCTAAATCATCCCCAGATCCATAGATAAAATATGGCTTGAACTGATCTAGAATGTCCTGTTTCTTTTTACCCATTGCCTTTCTGATTGTATCCGCTTGTCCCATTGTAAATCCTGCAAGCTTCCTGCAGATTTCCATAACCTGTTCCTGATACACAATTACACCATATGTTGCCTTTAAAATAGGCTCTAATGAAGGTGTGTCATATTTTATATTGTCCGGATTCAGCATATTCTCTATATACTCTGGTATATAATCCATTGGCCCAGGTCTGTATAATGATATTCCAGCTATCATTCTGTCAAAAAACTCATTTCCCATCATGAGCTTTTTCTTCTGTTTCTCCCCTTCTTCAAGTTCCTCAAGTTTATTAAGCCTTGGGATAACATCTGCAAAAAGCTGCTCCATAAATGATCCCATTCCAGGAGACTCTATCTGAAAAATAGCCTTTGAATTACCTCTTGCAATATATTTGTATACTTCAGTGTCATTAAGAGGAATTTCTCTGTAGTCTTCTATCAGTTTTTCACCTGTTTTTTTTCTGATTTTGTTAATCTCCCTAACGCTCTCTCCAAGAACTGACATTGTACTTAGTCCTAAGAAATCGCATTTAAGAAGTCCCATCTCTTCTACTTCGTCTTTTAAAACCTGGGTAACTAATATTCTCTCGTCAGATTTTCTTCCACTTTCGTCTTTTCCATATGTTGTACATGTAGGAATAAAACTGCATACATCATCAGGTGAAATAACTATTCCACAGGCATGAACGCCAGTCTGTCTCTTATTTCCTTCAAGTCTCAGTGCCATTCGTATTATTTCTTTATTTCCTTCTTCTTGTGAAGCCTCCAATAGTTCTGGATTAATTTTCATGGCTTTTGAAATGGTAATTCCAGGTTCTGATGGTACCAGTCTTGCTAACATATCAGCTCTGCCAGACATATTGAGAACTCGTCCCACATCTCTTATAACCATCTTGGCACCCATTGTGCCCAGAGTAAGAATGTTGCACACTCTCTTCTCGCCATATTTTCTCTTGCAATAGTCGATTACTTCCTGCCTCCTGCTATCCTCAAAATCCATATCAATATCGGGCATTGATATTCTGTCTGGATTAAGGAATCTCTCAAAGAGAAGGTCAAAATCTATAGGATCAAGGTCCGTTATTCTGAGACAATACGCTACAATTGAACCTGCTGCTGAACCTCTTCCGGGGCCTACCATAATTCCATTATCCTTAGCAAACTTGACATAGTCCCAGACATTTAAGAAATAATCTATATATCCCATTTTCTTGATTACGCCCTTTTCATATTCAAGTCTTTCCCTTCTGTCTGGCGTATCTTTGTCTGTTCCATCATATCTGTCTTTGTATCCCTTATCTATAAGGTATTCAAGATATTCCCAGGAATCCTTAAATCCCTCTGGCAAAACATACTTAGGTAAATGGTATACTCCTGTTTCGATTTGTGCATTACATTTTAACGCAATTTCCAATGTACTTCTGACAGCCTCTGGAATATCTGCGAATAACTCTGCCATTTCAATGTCATCCATGAAATAATAATTGCTTCCCTCAAACTTCATATGAGGTTCATCAATTTTTTTCTGCTGATTAATACAGAGTAAAACCTCATGAACTTCTCCATCACTCTCATTAATATAATGACTGTCATTTGCAGCTATTAATTTGATATTCTCTGACTTTGCAAGCTTTATAAGTGATTCATTTATTTCCTTTTCATGAACCACTCCATGTCTCTGAATCTCGATATAATAATCATCTCCAAATATCTCATGATATATCCTTGCTGTCTTTACTACCAGATCTTCCTTGCCTTCACCAAATCTTCTGGCTACCTCGCCGCCTAAACAGGCTGAAGTACAAATAAGGCCCTCGTGATACTCTTTTAGCATTTCTAAAGAAACATGTGGTTTGATATAGAAATTATCTTCCTCATAAGATGCAGATGTAAGCTTATATAAATTCTTAAGTCCAATCTCATTTTTCACAAGAAGTATAAGATGATATCTACCCGTATCCCCATCAATACCTTTTGCATAAGCTTCAATCCCAAATATTGGGTGCTTCCCAGCCTTCTTCATTGCTTTCTGAAATTCAAGAATTCCAAAAGTATTGCCATGATCAGTAAGTGCACAGGCGCACTTTGCCTTGTCCGCAATATCTTTAAGTTTTGACATTCCATCAAGGAGAGAGTATTCAGAATGGACATGTGTCTGTACAAATCCGCTGGTCTCCACGTATACCTTTCCGTCCTCTGTGGTTTCAATCCTTCCGATAAGGTATCCAATTTTTCTGGACATAAATTTATCATTTGGATCAAGATCCAGACTGATTCCAGTGCCCTCAATTATTCCATCCTCTATTTTAAATAAAGGCGCGTCAATTTCAGGTTTCTTGTCTAATAAATATTTCATCTGTCCTTCCTCAATTATGCATTATTCACTGATTAAAAAATATAATATTATTATAGCATTTTTATCTCGTGTATTAAAGTATAAATGTATTTAAAACTTTGCCCTAATAACCATATATGCTATAATGAAATGAAATAAACAAAAAAGGGAAAGTACTATGGAATATATTTTAAAACGAATCAGGAAATTAAATATTATCGAAGGACTTATTTTATCATTTATATGTGGATGGGTATTTACATCACTTGTGTGTAAATCCGCAGACAATATAAGCAATCTTGAATTTGTAACCACCATAAGCATTTCAAAACTGGCATCATATATGATTGCATTTATTGTCGCATCATTTGCACTTTATATTCTTGAGCAGTCTGCTCTAAGACTTCTCATGTTTTTATCTGTATTCTTATATTCAGCCCTATGCTGCTACAACAGTGCTTCAATCGAATGGGGATCAAGGTACAATAATTATGATGGAAAAGTATATTTTACTGCCATTATGTGCCTGCTGTCTGTCCTTGCTTTTATCTACGTTAGAGATGATATATTCTTCATTGTAAGCAAACTGAATATTGGAAGAAAAAGTTTTATTGCCATTTCTGTTTCTGCAGGAATATTACTTTTTGCATTTATATCTCTGCTTGGAATATACAGATACTACTCCTTCAGTAATTCTACATTTGATTTTGGAATTTTTACACAAATGTACGAACACATGGCAAAATACTTTACACCAATTACAACATTAGAGAGAAACTATTCCCTCTCTCATTTTGCTGTACATTTTTCACCTGTTTACTACATTGCCCTTCCTGTATATTACTTATTCAGGCATCCTGTAAACGTTGATTTAATTGAAGCTCTAATGCTTGCCCTTCCCGTATTTCCAATAATATTGCTCTCAAAACATTTTAATTTTAGCAGAAAACTTACGCTGGGGATAATTCTGTTATATATTGTATACCCTGTTACTTCCTGCGGAGCAGAATATGATATGCATGAAAATTGCTTTTTAATCTTTATGATTTTAATGACATTATATGCCATAGAATCTAACAGACATTTAATGTTTGCAATATTTATGTTTCTTACAATGTCAGTTAAAGAAGATGCCCCTATATATATACTTACTATCGGATTATTTATGCTCCTATCAAATAAGGCCAAAATTAGAGGAATCATAATGCTAATTACTGGTGGAAGCTATTTTATTATTGTCACCGCTATTATGGAGGCACATGGTCTTGGCATTATGGATAACCGTTTCAAAAATCTTTATTACGACGCAGACGGCTCCCTCTTACAGATAGTAAGAACTCTGATAACAAATCCAGTATATGTAATCAGCCAGTTTATAAATGAATCTCCTAACTCATCAACCAAAATTTCATTTATGATATGTGTATTTCTGCCTCTTATTCTTATTCTGATTTCCTGTGGCAGAAAATTTTCGAGATATGTTTTACTGGTTCCTCTGGTTTTAATAAACCTGATTCCTACATATCCATATATGCATAATATCTGCTATCAGTACGGTTTTGGTCCAATGGCTCTACTGTTTTACATAGTCATACTTAATATAAATGACCTAAAAGAAATTGATTATCGCAAGACCAAATCTCAGATTTCAATTGGCATAATCTGTGGAATACTTCTGTTTTCTTCTCATGTATTCCCATACTTAACAAAATATTATAATAAATATGAAGCAGACAAAGCTTCCTATCATCAGATGGAATCAGTTCTTAATTCCATACCTGAAGACGCAAGTGTAAGTGCATCTGGTTTTCTTACTCCTCACCTGTCTTCACATACAACTGTCTATGATCAGTCTCATACTGAGTTAGACGTCATAAGAGACACCGATTATCTTGCAATTGATTTAAGAAGTAAGCCTGAACAGGACAAATTCAAATCTCTTCTTGATACAGACAAATATGTTTTAGTTAAAAAGATCGATAAAAAAATAGCTATCTACAAAAAGAAATAGTAAACAATAAATAATTAGTCGAAAGGGGATTTTATGAAAAAAATATTTCGTGCAGTTACTGCATTATTATTAGCAAGCTCCATTGCATTAACTGCCTGCAGTCACAGTTCAACAATAAAAACCAAAACTTCAAGAGAAGAAAAATTTCAAAACACTGCCAGCAAAGATTTTCATACTCTCACTGACAGACTTTTCAAAGACGTAGTTTCAGAGAGTGTTCTCAGTGTTAATTCTGTTCTGGATAATCCAAAAGATTTCGGCATCACCGATTACAAATATACCCTTGGTGATGTGACTAAAGCAGAATCCGATAAAAGCACTGCCCTTATGCAGGATTACCTTACTGATTTTAAACAGATAAACTCAGAAGAACTTTCAGATAAGGACAAAATTGTTTACGATATAATAACAACGGATTTAGATGAGAGCATTGATTTTTCAAAGTATTATCTATACACTGACTATTTGTCACCTCTGTACGGTATGCCATCTTCCTTACCTTCCTATCTTGGACAGTTTACATTTAATCAGTCTGATGATGTTCATGATTATATTGAGATTTTGAAGCTTGTTCCAGATTACTTTGACAAAATAGTTACATTTCAGAAGACCAAAACAGATGCTGGAATTACTATGCCAGATTTTGAGATCGATGAGATAATTGATCAGTGCAACGAATTTGTTAAAGACAAAGATGAGCATTTTTTAATCTCTACATTCAATGACAGGATCAAGGATACAAAAGGGCTGTCCGATTCAGAAAAGAAAAAGCTGAAGTCTGAAAATAAAAAAATTGTAACCGATGAAATTTTCCCTGCCTACGAAAAACTGGCAAAGGATATGGAGCAATTTAAAGGCAAGGATTCTTCCGAGGGAGGTCTATGTAAATATCCTGATGGTAGTGATTACTACGAAAAACTTTTAAGAAGCGAGACTGGTAGCACTAAAACTGTATCCGAGCTCCAGGAACTTCTAACAGAAAAAATGTACAATGATATTCAGAATATATCCTCATACTATCAGCAAAATCCTGATATTTTCAATGAAAAAGAGGAATTTTCATTTGATTCCACAGACCCGGATGCAGTATTAAAATACCTTATCAAAAATATAAAAAATGATTTTCCATCTGGTTATGAGACAAATTACACCATAAATTATGTTCCAAAATCAATGGAAAAATATGAAAGTCCCGCGTTTTATTTCATTCCTCAAATTGATAACACTAAAATTAATAACATATTTATAAATAATAATGATGACTACAATTATATGAGTCTGTATCATGTTCTTGCCCACGAGGGATTCCCGGGACACATGTACCAATCCACATATTTTCAAAATACCAACCCCGATCCTATAAGATCGCTGTTTAGATATGATGGTTATGTTGAAGGCTGGGGACTTTATGCAGAACTTTACAGTTACGATATTTCAGGAAATGATGAATCTTCAAACGAATTCTATAAGACAGCATCAATGCTCTCATACGATGCTTACTGCCTATGTGATATTGGAATAAATTACAACGGCTGGGACAGAACACGTACTAGAACTTTCCTTGCAACCCTTGGATATGATGTAAATACATCAGATCAGATTTTTAACTCGATGATTGAGAACCCATGTGCATACATCAAGTATTATCTAGGTTATCTGGAAATAATGGATATGCGAAACCGCGCAGAATCAGAATTAGGAGACAATTTTGATTTAAAATCATTCCATAAATTTATTTTAGATATTGGCCCAGCACAATTTGAGATTATAAATAGCCGCTTTGAAAAGTGGTTAGAAGACCAGAAATAAATATCTCTTAGTCTTATCTGTGTAAAACATTTATTTAGTCAAAAGGGACTGAAAAAACTATCTGTTTTTCAGTCCCTTTCTTATATTATTACTATATTTTCTGTACATTCACAACTTTTTTTGCAGGTGCTTTTTCTTTTATCTCCTGATTATTATCTTTTGATTTTGCCTCATTATTAAGTTTTCTCATTTCAAGTTTGAACTCTCTTGCCAAACTAATCTGCATATTTTTTTCTGTAACATTATATCTATCGCTTTCATTTACGTGTCTGTCCACAACATTTTTGAATGCTTTACTTTCCATAATTCTCTTAATATCTGTACGGCGAAGATTCATAAATTCGCCTCCTTTTGAACCAGGGTAGTGTCAAGTTTACTACCTTATTTTTTATTAAAAACCTTTATTTTAGGGAGTTTGCAAACAAAAAGAGCATTGACCTCCCTTTTGTGGTATAAT
>OMVN01000033.1 GCA_900314525.1 uncultured Eubacteriales bacterium | reverse complement strand
AATGAACCTTTCTGTGGTGCTTTCCATGAAACAGATCTTGACGACGAGTAATCTTTAATAGTCTCAAATGTCCATGATGAAGCTTTTCTGAACTCATATTTGTATTTCACTGCTCCGCTATTATTCTTAGCTGAACCTTTAATTGTAATTGTATTACCAAATGTAAACATTGTTTTGCTTACTGATCCATAACATTCAAGATTATTTTCTGTCTTGTTGGCTGCAAGCGATAAGTATTTCTTAATTATAGTTCCTGATCCATCCTGTACTTTAATACAGATTTTGAATGTTGCAAACTGTGATGTTCCCCATTCTGTTCCAGCAACTTTCCATGTCTTGTCAGAATTTCTTCTGTAGTAATATGCGAATTTGTAGTTTCCGTATCCGCCTGTTGCAGATCCCTTTAATACTACCTTTTCTCCAACTATTGCATGCTGCGATACAAATGATGTATTTACAAGGTCTTCTACTGGTGTAACTGGCTCTGTTACTGTCACATTACATGTTGCAGTGTATCCACCATCTGTAGTCTTAACTGTGATTACTGCGCTACCTTTGCTTACTGCTGTCACTACACCTGAAGTTGAAACAGATGCTACTGATGAGTTAGATGATGACCATGCAACTGCCTTATTTGTAGCATTTGATGGATTAACTGTAGCTGAAAGTGCTACTGTATTTCCCTTTTCAATTGTAGCTGAAGTTTTATTTAAGCTTACGCTTGTTACTGCGATGTTTTCTGTGTATGTTGACCATGTACCTGCAGCCATATCGTAACAATTCTTTCCGTCTGTTGGAATTTTGATATTTCCTGTCTGGCTACCACCATTGTTACTGAAGATAATCATATTACTCTTGCTTGTTTCTGCAAGTTCAACTTTGTAAAGTTTCTTTGCTGAATCTACAAGTGTCATCTTTGTTCCAGGCCAAGCCCCATCATTTCCGCCTCCGTCAACCCATGTATATGCACATGGTGTTGCAAGATTTGAGCTATTAATGAGGTAATATGTTCTTCCCTGGTTAACAGGTTCGCTTGTTACTGTTACTGTACATGTTGCTGTATATCCACCATCTTCTGTAGTTACTGTGATTGTTGCACTACCTTCAGCTACTGCGGTTACAACACCTGAAGCTGATACAGTTGCTACTGATGAATTAGATGATTTCCATGTTACGTTCTTATTCTTTGCACTGCTTGGATTAACTGTTGCTTTTAATGCATCTGTATTGCCAACCTGAATTGTATCACTTGTTTTGTTAAGTGAAACGGATTTTACTTTATCTCCAAGATCAGGTGCGTATGTTTCCCATTTTCCTGTACTGTTGTTGTAGCAGTTTGTTCCATCTGTTGGGATTGTAATATTTCCTGTCTGGCTTCCACCGTTGTTGTCAAAGATTATCATATCAAAAGGATCATCTACTGAATATGATATCTCATATATCTTCTGGTCTGCATTTACAACTGTCATTGAAACTCCAGGCCATTTGCCATTGTTAACACCTGACTTGTTATTCCACATGTATGCACATGGTGAAGACCAGCTTGCGTCGTTTTTAAGATAAATTGTATTGTTTGCAAGTAAGTTGTATTTGAATACAACTGTTGTTGTTCCTTTTACTACTGTACCTGTTGCATTGCTTGTAAGACTCTCATCTACCTGATATTTGCTGATTGTCTTTGGAGATACACTGTATGTGCTTCCTACTTTCTTTGTCTCTGTTGTTGACTCTGCGATTTCTGTGTTATCTGCTGCATCAACATATTTTACTGTAATATATGCATAATTTACATCATCAAATGAATATGTGTATGTAACTGTCACAGGTGTCTTAGAGAATGTACCTGATGTTGAGCCTGAAACGCTTACATATTTGTATCCTTCAATTGTAGCTGGAGTTACTTTGTAGCTTTCACCAATTTCGCCTGTGAGTGTTTCTGTCTTAATTGTATTTCCTGTAGCTTTATCTACATATTTAACAGTTACTGAACCCATTGGTACAGATGGCTCTTCAATAAGAATTGTTCCGTGAGCCCCTGAATTAAATGTAACTGATCCACCGCTTACTGTAGCACTTGAACCGTCATATGCATTGTTAAGAGTTGTTCCATCACTCCAAAGTGATGCTACATTTACTGTTACGCTTGTGTTGTTATTTGCACCTACAACACCTGCGACCTTATCTGTCTTGCTCTCGCCGTTGTATGTGTATGAATACTGTCTTCCAAATGCTGTACCACTTGTAGCATTAAGTCCTGTGTTAGAACCTGCACCAACTGATAAGTGGTTTCTTCTAAATGAACCAACTTTCTGCCAGTGAGCAAGTAATTCTGGGCTGTAGCTATTCCAGTTCATATCGCTACGAAGTCCATGACCAGCTCCACCATTTCCATCTGAAACTCCAGATACATATGGTCTTGCTGTCTCATCACCATAGTAGATCTGTACTCCACCAGGAAGCATAAGAAGTGCTGAGCCTAAATAGTAAAGGTTATTTCTGTCTGCAAGTGTAGAGTCATGTGATGATATATAAGATAACTGATTATATGATGAATCTGAGTTTATCTTACTTGCATATCCGCTATACATACCAGCAAGATTTGTCTGCGATAACAATCCTCCACCTGATGTAGAGAAGTTAATCATTGAGTCAAATGCTCCTGATGTGAAATATTTATCTTTTCCATCATCAATTGAATGGTTCCAATGCTCACCTGTCATCCAGAATTTATCTGTCCACTGTGCACCTGGTTTTGTAGGGTTGTTCCTTCTCCACTGTGCTAATGCTGTATTACATGAATCCTTAAGTGCTTTCCATGATTCAACTTCTACGTGTTTAGCTGTATCACATCTGAATCCATCTACACCATATTTTAATACCCAGTCAGAAAGCCACTCACAGATATATTCTCTTACTGTATGTGAAGATCCATATCTGCTTAACTTCTCGCTAAGTGTTCCCTCTTTCTGCCATTTTGTCTGGAGAAACTGTGGTACTGATACCTGCTTTGTTGATTCTGTTTTGAAATCTGGAAGTCCTGTAAGACACTGTGTAATCTCACTACTGTTATCTTCACTGTATCCAGGAAGACCACTTCTGATCCAGTCATTTCCCCACCATCTTCCCCAGTCACTTGCACTGGAATTATAATCGATGTTGTCGTGATATCCTGATGTGTCACTTGCAGGTGGGTTCTTATAATATGAATCCCATCCTGATTTTAATGTTCCGAAATTATATTCGCTCATTGACTGCATGTCGTTGTAACCTGCATGGTTCATAACAACGTCCATTACTATTCTGATTCCATGAGAATGTGCTGTATCAACAAGTGTCTCAAATTCCTCAGGAGTACCATATGCCTGATCAGGTTCTGTGTAATCTAATACATAGTATCCATGGTATGACTGATGATAAAATGACTTGTCACCAACAAAATATCCATGAATCTGCTCATATGGAGCTGTAAGCCAGATAGCATTAACTCCTAAATCATCGAAGTAACCATCTTCAATTTTATCTGTTATACCTTTGAAATCTCCGCCATGGAATGTAGCTCTCTGATCGCTCATCTTGCTAGCTGCAGTTTTTCTTCCATAAGCATCATCATTGCTTGTGTTTCCGTTTTTAAAACGGTCTGTTAATAGGAAATACACCGTTGCATCATCCCATGTGAATGGTCTGTTCTGTAAATCCTGTGTGTTTGCGGTGGCTGTATCCGAAGTAAGGGATAAGTGTGCCACATTTTCTACTGTCTCTGCAGCTTTAGCAGTTTTCTCTCCTACAAAAGAGAAATTACCTAATCCAAATACCATGGATGCGGCGAGTACTAAAGACGCAATCTTCTTCGATTGATAAACCAATCTGTTACGTAAATTCTTCTTTCTCATTTACATTTCCTTTCTTCCTGTCTTATGATGAATATTGTATAATTAATTTCAATGGTGGTCAACAATTCTTTTGCAATAGTTATCCGTTTTGTACTATTTCTATATTTTTTAATATTTATTTTTATGTATTATGTACATATTTCTGAAGTAACATGTTGAAGACCCTACTACCTAGACCCCCACAAAAAATAGCTACAGCCCTGTACCGACCATAGCTATTCTTATTAGAGGAATACTTGCTACCCCTACTCTTTCAAATATTTATTATTTTACCTTAAGATTCATTGTTCTGATGGCTTTGTTTGTACCATCATCTGCTGTAATTCTGATTGTAAATGCACCTTTCTGTGGTGCTGTCCATGAAACTGATGTTGAATCTGAATAATCCTTAATTGTCTCATATGTCCATGAGGATGCTTTTCTGAATTCATATTTGTACTTAACTTTGCCTGTGCTATTTTCTGTCCATCCCTTGATTGTAATGGCTTTGCCAAGCTTATAATTCCAGCTGCTTAAGCTTCCGTAACACTCAAAATCATTTTCAGATTTATTTGCTGCAAAAGACAGGTACTTCTTTACTATATTTCCTGTTCCATCCTGCACTTTTATACAAACTTCATATACTGTAGCAGAACCCGGTTTAAATGTAGCATATAATGATGTTCCCCATTCTGTTCCAACTGTAATCCAGTCTTTATCTGAGTTCTTTCTATAGTAGTATGAGAATTTATAATTTCCATCTCCGCCTGTAGCTGAGCCCTTTAATACTACTTTTTCACCAACTACTGCATGCTGTGCTACAAAAGATGTGTTTACAAGCGGATCTAACTTTGTTGATTTTAACTGATATGTAAGCTCATCAGCCGAATCTTTTAATATATAAGTAATAAGTCCGTTATCATCAATCTTTAATTCTGCTACTTTCTTAGCAATTCCAGCCTCGTCTGTAAAGTCATATACATTTCCTTCACCGATGTTATATCTGTACATGTTTCCATAGAAATAATTATCGTAATACAAATTATTATCAAAATATCCAAGATTATAGTCGTAACCCTGTATACTTCCATCTAATAATGTGCCCTTAGATGTTCCAAAAGGATCTCCAGTGTATAAATGACTGTTTAAATATGTTGAATCCGGTTCACTATATAAATAATACGATTTTCCGTTAACTGTATATACTCTTGAACTAATATTTCTAATTGTAAGAGAGGCATATTTGTCTGATGTACATGTTCTTGCCCCTGCATCCCATGAAGTATGTTTTCCATTTTTGAATTCCCGATCTGATGATAGGAAATATTCATGCGAACAATTGCCTAGCATATCATCTCCTGACGATGGTGCATAACCACCTGATGAAGATGTATAGCTCATTGTTGGATCATCCCAAGTTACATCCACATGATACCAGTTTCCATTAACATATACCTGATTCCATGCATGATTAAGTGCTGCACTCGATACTACTTCGCATGGAATTCCAATATCAAACATTACAGCCTGCATTGCCTCTGAATATCCCTGGCATACACTTGTTCCATTAACCAAAGCTCCATATGCGCTGTAGCTGTCATTAGGAATAGTACCAGCTCTGTAATTTTTCATATCATAGGCTACATTATATGCCAGGTAGTCATGAACATATAACACTTTCTGTTCTACTGTCATCTTACTGTCAATGCCATTTTCTATCTCAGTAATCTTGGCTCTCATCTGGTTATATCTCTGTTTCAGTTCATCCTGTGTATGTTCGGAATCAAGATATATCGATGTTACAATTCCGCCAGATGTCATACTGTATGAATATGACTGAATAAATCCATATGCATATGCATATACAGGATTGTGTTCCTGTGCTTTCTTAAATACTGTCTCAATAGCATCCGCTGAAATATTGTACTGTCTTACATTTAAAGTAGTTCCAAGTGTCTCAAACTGAGCAGCCACCCCAAGTACCTGCTCATCTGTATATGCAGCCTCTGAACTTTCTGCCCCATCTGCATAAAGTGGTCTTACGACCTTAACAATAGTAACTTCATCCTCATCTGCATATGCATTTACCTGTGTACTTGCAGATACTCCAAGGTATGTTGCACTGACCAATGCTAGTGACAATGCAAAACCCGAAATAATATTCTTTAGTTTCATCCCAATTCTCCTATCCTTAACACATAAGGGGGCCATTATTTGGCCCCCCTATTGTTATTTAACCTTAATGTTAATAGTTCTTATTGCTTTATTTGTTCCATCATCTGCTGTAATTCTGATTGTAAATGCTCCTCTCTGAGGTGCTGTCCAGTTTACTGATGTAGAAGATGAGTAATATTTGATTGTCTCAAACGTCCATGATGAAGCTTTTCTGAACTCATACTTATATTTCACTGCTCCGCTATTATTCTCAGCTGATCCTGTAATCTTGATTGTCTTTCCATATTTGTAGATTGTACTACTTACTGTTCCATAGCACTCAAGATCATTCTCTTCATAATTAGCTGCTAATGATAAGTATTTCTTAACTATATTTCCTGTTCCATCCTGTACCTTAATACAGATTTCGTATACTTCATTATATCCTGGTTTAAATGTTGCATACTGTGATGTTCCCCATTCTGTTCCTGCTGTTTTCCATGTCTTGTCAGAATTTCTTCTGTAATAGTATGCAAATTTGTAATTTCCATCTCCACCTGTAGCAGATCCCTTTAATACTACTTTCTGTCCAACAATTGCATGCTGTGCTACGAATGATGTATTAACTAAATCTTCTGTTGGGCCAACTGGCTCTGTAACTGTTACGTTACATGTTGCTGTGTATCCACCATCTGTTGTTTTAACTGTAATAACGGCAGTTCCTTTGCTCACTGCTGTCACAACACCTGTGCTAGATACACTTGCAACTGCAGAATTAGATGATGTCCATGTAACTGATTTATCTGTTGCATTTGAAGGATTTACTGTAGCTGTAAGTGCTACTGTATTTCCTTTTTCAAGTTCTGCGCTTGTCTTATTTAATGATACAGAAGTTACATTTATCAGTTCTACATATTTTGACCATGTTCCTGTGCTGTTATCATAACAATTATTGCCATCTGTTGGCATCTTTATATTATCAGTCTGTGTTCCAGCTGCATTATCAAAAATGATCATATCGCTAGTGCTATCAGCTGGAAGTTCTACCTTATAAAGTTTACTAGCAGAATCTACAAGTGTCATCTTTGTTCCTGGCCATGCAACATCGCCCTTCTGCGCTGCATCATTCCATGTATAAGCATAAGGAGATGACCACGATGCATTATTTTTCAGATAAAATACTTTTGATACTGCCTTATATGTGAATGTAATTGTGCTTGCACCACTCTTATATGTACCGCTCTGTGCACTGCCAAGGCTCTCATAACCTGTTATTGAATCTGGTGTAACACTGTATGCCTCACCAATTTTTCCTGTAAGTGTTTTTGACTCTTTTATTGTCTTGCCTGATTCGTCCACATAATTAACTGTTACTGTGCCATATTTGCTAGCATCTAAATCATAATAATAGTTTACAACTTTATTTGCTGCTGTATATGTTGATGATGTGTCTCCTGTTACAGAAGATACCACATATCCAGAATCTAATAACTCCTGTAATGGTGAAGTTGTATAAGATGTTCCTGGTTTTCCTTTAAGAGTTTCTGTCTTATATGTATTTCCTGTACTCTTAATTATATGATTAACTTTTACCTGTGATTCTTCTTCGATAACAGTGTTATCAAAGCTTGTCTTATCAACTAATACCATTGTAGATCTTGCTGGAACTGTAACTGAGCTTCCTGTTGTTCCAAGACTCTTTGTTCCTGCTGTTGTTCCATCTGCAACAATTACCCACTGACTTGGAAGTGTCTTGTTTTCATAAGTCATAAGCTGTACTGTCTTCGAATCAGCATTAGCATTATGTATTACTGCTACATAATCCCAGCCGCCAGTATTTAACTTGTTATACATTGTACATGCAACAACATTAGCTGGAAGACTTGTTCCCCAAGAGAAATACATTACACCATTAGTTGTGTTAGTTGGGTCTCTGAATGGCTTGTATGCCTTTCTTATTTTTATAAGACCTTTGTAGTAGTCTTTTACATCAGCAAATGTTATTGTATTTGTCCATTTCAGCTGGTTTACTGATGTTGCTGACTTGTAGCTGTTGCCATCACCATATTTTGATCTGGCAAATTCTTCACCTGCCTGGAAGAATGACATACCCTGAGATGTAAGAACTATACCACCTGCAAGTTTATTCATCTGTGCAAGGTCATCATATCTGTTTCCATATCCATACCCACCTTTTACCGATTTAACCAGTTTGTCATAAAGTGTGTAGTTATCATGAGCCGATGTATAAGTTACTGTCTGAGAAGGCTGTTTTGACCATGCATTTGTTCCAGACATTGTTGTTGAGTTTGCCTGTATAGAACCTTTTAATGCCTCTTCATATCCAGCACCCTGTATAAATCCTTTATCTGTAGCATTAAAGCAACTTCCCTTTATCGCATCTCTGACTTTATCATTAAATGCTGCTACTCTTTCAGATACCTGATTCATATTTCCCTGAACTGCTGTTGCCTTAGGACATGGTGTAGTTTCTGCTGTCCATGGCTCTCCATATATTAATATGTCAGGATTAATCCTATCAAGTGCCTCTCTTATTTTATTCATTGTGTCTACATCATGAATTCCCATGAGGTCGAATCTGAAACCATCAATATGATATTCTGTTGCCCAATACACTACAGAATCTATCATGTATTTCTGATACATTGCTCTGTCACTTGCCGTTTCATTTCCACATCCTGAACCATTTGAATATGTTCCGTCTGCTTTCTGTCTATAGTAGTAACCTGGTACTGTATAATCGAACCAGTCATTTTTACCACTTCCGCCGCTGTATGTATGATTGTAAACTACATCCATAACTACACCGATGTTTTCCTCGTGAAGTGATTTAACCATCTGCTTGAATTCTTTAACTCTTACATTTCCATCATATGGGTTTGTTGAGTATGATCCCTCAGGAGTATTATAGTTCATTGGATCATATCCCCAGTTAAACTGATCTGTATCAAGTTTCGTCTCATCTACACTGCCGTAGTCATAAACAGGAAGAAGATGTACATGTGTGATACCAAGATCTTTTAAATAGCTAACACCTGTAGGGTGCTGTCCATCATTATTTACAGTTGTATTTTTCTCTGTAAATGCAAGGAATTTTCCTTTATTAACCATACCAGAATCTGATGATGAAGAGAAATCTCTAACATGTGCTTCCCAGATAATTGCATCTGTCTGATCTGGACAAGATACTCTCTGGTCTGAATCCCAGCCCTCAGGATCTGTGCTGTCAAGATCAATAACCATTGCACGTTTTCCATTTACACCTGTTGTTCTTGCATAAATATCATTTGTTTCATTTGTTGTTCCGTTTACAGTTACAAGATATGTGTAATATGTGCCTGCCAAGTCACCACTTATAGTGATACTCCATATACCCTGGCTCTCTTTTGTCATATCCTTTGTCTCAATAACTGCTGCACCGCTTTCTGAATCACTACCTTTTGTATATCTCTTGATCTGTACCTTTGATGCTGTTGGTGCCCATACCTTAAATGTTGTTGACTGTTTTGAATAAGTCGCGCCTAAATCATTACCACTGTACGCATACTGATCAAGAGCAGACATCTCAGAATATGAGACTGCCGATGCATCATACTGCGAAAACCCGCTTAATGCGGAAAATGTTAAGGTGAAGGATAAGGCGAATGCTAAACTTTTTCTTTTTAATTTCTGAAATACCATAAATTCACTCCATTCTTCTCACTCACGAGACTCACAATGAGTCTCGTTTAAATTATTTCACTTTAATGTTAATAGTTCTTATTGCTTTATTTGTTCCATCATCTGCTGTAATTCTAATTGTAAATGCTCCTTTCTGTGGTGCAGTCCACTGTACTGATGTTGATGACGAATAATCTTTAATTGTCTCAAATGTCCATGATGAAGCTTTTCTGAACTCATACTTATATTTTACTGTGCCGATGTTATTCTTAGCTGAACCAGTAATTTTTATTGTCTTTCCAAATGTATAGATTGTGTTGCTTACTGTTCCATAGCATTCAAGACTATTATCTGTTTTGTTAGCTGCAAGTGATAAATATTTCTTTACAGTTGTTCCATTTCC
The DNA here is from genome assembly GCA_900314525.1 of uncultured Eubacteriales bacterium. Classification (GTDB taxonomy): domain Bacteria; phylum Bacillota; class Clostridia; order Lachnospirales; family Lachnospiraceae; genus Bovifimicola. The sequence continues at coordinate 13,378 of OMVN01000033.1, read as the reverse complement.
ATCCTTAACTTTTATACAGATTTCATATACATCTGCATATCCAGGTTTAAATGTCGCATACTGTGATGTACCCCACTCTGTTCCTGCTGTTTTCCATGTCTTATCAGAATTTCTTCTGTAGTAATATGCGAATTTGTAGTTTCCGTCTCCGCCTGTTGCAGATCCCTTTAATACTACCTTTTCACCTACAATTGCATGCTGTGATACATATGATGTATTCACGAGTTCTGTTGGCTGTGGTTTATCACCTTTTACTGTAATCTTTGTCACTGCTGTTACTTCGTTAGATGAGTCAGCCACGTTTACTGCAATAATGTATTCACCCTCTTTTGTTGGTGTCCATGTTGCTGTAGCTGATGTGCTGTTGATTGTCTGTCCGTCATTTGATAAATATGAATATTTAACAGTTCCATCTGCATTTTCTGGAACAGCTTTAAGTGTAACTGCCTCTCCAACTGCTGCTGTAGTCTTATTGGCTGTTAATGTTGCACCTAATACCTTCTTTGGTGCAGGCAATTCCTCAAATCCTGTATCTTCATCTCTGAATAATTTCTTATCAGTAGCTGCCATTGTAAGACCTTCGCCTCTTGGATACTGAGAGCCATCGCCATTGTTAAATATTACATACACATTTCCTGATAATGTCTCAGGTATCTCATATGTATAGAAATTGCCATTTGCAGGTGTCATTTCCTCTCCTGGCCATGCTGCTGCACTCTTCTTGTTTGCATCATATACATAACAGTATACTTTGCTCCATGTGTAATTTGAATTGTCAAATACAACTCCGCCTTTTGCAAGTGCTGGATATTCTTCTTTTGCATTTATTTTCTTGTACATAAATGCTTTTGTCTTAACTGTTCCGTCTTCTGTTGTTCCCTTTAACTGAACTGATACATTTCCACCTGTTGCTGTAAATGCACCGACTTCAATTGTCTTTGTTCCTGTAAATGTTCCTTTAGCACCTTCAGATGTTGTGTACTCTCCTGTTACCTTGTCACCTGCAGACATTGTCACTTTTACAGTCTTTGTAGAGAATGATGTCTTGCCTGTCTCTGTAACTGCGTTTAATCTGACAATTACTGGCTGTTCAGGATTTACTGGGCCGTAATCCTTTGCTGGATTATATACAACTGCTATTGCATCGTCTCCAGTTACCTTTCCGCTTATTACTCCATTTGTACATGTGAATTTCTCACCTGTTACCTGATCGTAATATGTTCCGTCTGCCATTCCTGCATTGATTGATACAGAACCCTGTCCTTCGCCTCTGACAATTACAATACCTTTATTTCCTCTTACATTGTATGCTGTATTTCCTGTTGAACCTAACTTCTCGCTCTGTCCTATAAAGAAATTTCTGAAACGGTTTACTGCTACAACTGATGGATCAGCCCATGTAAGTGTTCCTACATCTCCCAACTGAGCCTGATCAATTTTTGATAAAATTGTAGCTGTTGACTGTCTCTGTTTAGATACATCTCCTGAGAGAATATCTCTCGAATAGTATGGTCTTGCAAAGAATAATCCTGTTGAACTCTTTCTTGATGCAATAATTGCCCATGTTCTCTTGATATCCAAATCCGATGCATCATAAGATGAACCGCCACCCATATAAGTATCATGCGATTCAGCCCAGAGCACTGCTTTGTCAGCCTGTCCTGCGATATATGAGCAATATCCTGAAGATGCTAATGCATTTACACTTCCGTTGATTACACTGTTTCTTAGGTTATCACTTGTAGAGTTGTCTGTGATTGACATCTTGCTTCTATAGTAAGCTTCTACATTAGTATCATCTAATCTGTTTAATGTCTCTCCATAAAAGAATATTCCATCTTTTCCATTCTTTTCTTTATAGTATGCTCTTGCTCCATCAAGCACTACATCCCAGAAGTCGCTGGCAAATGCCGGATCATCCTTTGGAGTCTCAATATGCTTTGCTGCATCGAATCTGAATCCATCTGCACCGCAATCAATACACTCTTTCAATAGTCCTAATACCATCTGCTGAACTCGGCTGTCTCCTGTGTTCAGATCAGGCTGACCCATATTTCCCTGGGTTACATCAAATCTTCCATCACTAGTGTGTGTCCACGATGTGCTTATATGCCAATAAGTTGGGTCTGTTAACATTTCAGGTTTCCAGAATTCTCCTATTTGTGGTGAAATGTCTCCCATAACCGTCTCTACATCACCAATCTTGTAGCCTTTTATATTTCCCATATGGTTAGCTACGATATCTACTATTACTTTAACTCCGTATTTTTCTGCCTCATCACACATTGCCTTGAATTCCGCTTTTGTTCCAAGCCATGTATGTCCGTTATCACAGATACTAAAGGTTACCGGCTGATAGAATTTCCACCAGTTTCCATCCTCACCGCCGCATCCATTAGGAATACCAACATTTCCGTATGCAACGCCTTCCCAGTAGTAATCTTTAGGCTGCTGAACTGGTGATGTCTGAACTGATGTATAACCAGCTGCCGCAATATCTTTCATATATTTTCTGATATTGTTATAAGACCAATTCCAGCAATGAAGAATTACTCCATGCTGTGATGTATCTGCCAGACCATAATCAACAGTCTGTGCTGCCTCTGCAGTAACACCATAGGTATCATAGGATTTCAGGTATTTAGGATTATAACCTGTACCTGCAAATGTTCCAAAGACCAATGCTGCAGATGCGACTGCCGCAAAGACTTTTGTTCTCAGTTTCCTTCCATAAAAACTTTTTCTTTTCAAAACTTCTCCTCCTTTTACTTTCTTGTTCCTGTCATTTTCTTCAGCAATTTTACCGAAAGCTTAAAATCCTCATTTTTAAAGTTCAGAACAATAATTATGACGTTTGGAACCACAATGCAAATTATTACTCTTAATATGAATGAAATATAAACATTGTCTAAATTAATTAATGTGCACAGAAAATATGTAACCGCCCCCGTTATGCACAGTTTCACAAAATTAATCAGCATTATCATGTAATTTCTAAATGGTTTTCTCTCGAAGTAAATCTTGAAGACCACATGCATTGACCATGGTATATTGATAAACACAATACTGATAATCGTTGAAACAACCACACCATATACTCCAAATGTCTTTACAAGAATAATATTGAGTCCCAAGTTGGCAATACTCTCAACTACAGGTCTAGCCCTGTCCTCCCAATAAATTCCTGTTGCCGCCTTGTATATAGCTGCCGGATCACCTGCTTTCATTGAATAGAAATAGATACACATTAGTATAACTAATACAAATGGGAACATATTCTTTTTCCCAATCCATATATTCATAAATGGCTGGTAAAGGCACAACAGGCAAACTGTGCACCATGACGCAAGCCAATTATAAGCGCATGTAAATACATTATATTGTTTATAATTTTCCTCGACTGATTTTGTAACAATATTATTTCCAATTCCCGCTACTATTGAGTTGGAGATAATTGATAGGAAACCAATCAGAGTACTTATGACATAATAATAATTCTGATATCTTCCAAGGATTGTCAGTCCCAGGAATGCCGAAATAACAATGCTATCAAAAGAATTTCTGCACACTTGACATACCTTAGTGAGCATAAGTCCAAAAACCCTCTTGTACATATCTTTTTTGACATCTCTTGATATTTCCCCCTCACAACCTATGTGAGGATACATCTTGTTTACCATATAATTTCTGTAAACATTTATTGCCATAGTGGCGACAGGCATAAATATGATATATGTGTAATAATTTCGGGTTAAGAGAAGCGCTGCAATCTGTAGACCGTACATAACCATATTTACTATGCTTGAAATATTGCTGTCCACATCGTTTCTCTGATATGCCATAAGTATAGATTGCTTATAGGCATACATAAAGTAACTGGCAACTGTGTTTACCAGATATATTAAATATAAAATATATATGTTTATATCTGCAGGATATTTTCCTGAGATAATATATTTTAACAGCGGCATAACTGCTATTCCTGCCACAAGTATTATGCTTCCGATAATTCTGTATATCCTTCTGTAGAAGTAGATAAGGGCCGATAAAGTCTTATTGTCTTCTTCCGCAATTGGCTTATACATGCTGTAAACTATGGCCGAACCAAATCCAAGTTCAGCAAGACTCAGCACCTGAAGTATGGATGTAAACAGACTTCCCAGTCCCACGTAATCCATACCTAATTTTTTAATAATTATGGAGCGAATAATAAATGGGCACAACAGCATTATGATTTTATTAATGGAACCATAAATGATGTTTCTCTTGGTGTTTTTCAGCTTGTCCATTATATTACTCCTTACTTTTTGTGATTAACAAATTCAAATGAATCATCTCTGTAGACGTTATATCCCAGAGTAGCCATATTTTCTGGCTTTATATTATTCTTATATAGCACAAGTGGAAACGAGAGCTGATCTCTCTTAACATGTTTGTTAAATTCATCCCACCAGTCATTCATCATCTTTATGCACCGAGGTTTATTATGTTCTCTCACAATTACATTGCATGTAGGAAGGCCGTAATTTTCTGGCATTCCTTCATTTTTCAAATGAGAAATCTGTCTATCAACCTCTTCTTTTGTGGCTTTTCCCATGTTTACACATGCCCTGGCTTCATCATACACGCACTGTCTCTGGGCGTGTAAAAACATACTTACACCGCAGTCTGAAATTCGATTTATGTATTCTGTCATATCTGTGCATATTCTGATATTTCCATCAACATATACAGAAAATCTATAGTCACCAAAGACTTTCTCGGGATGCATTTTGAAAAATCTGTTTTTCAATACGTTGTCCATTCCTTGAAGTTCTGACTTATAATCTGCCACATCTATTCTTTTCCACATAGAGTCTTCTGGTATCTCAAAATCTGTGATTGCATAGTAATCTACATTGTCAGGTTTAAAAAGTGGTTCAAGAATTCCGTCATATTTTCCTATTATGCAAGTATATACTGCAATTTTATCCTTACAGAAATAATTGCTCTCACCAGTTCTCTTACTGTTGTCCTTATTTATAAAAGGTGCCATAGAATATTTCTCACCTTTTTTGAACTTCCTGTGTTTCTTTATTATTCCTGCAATCTGAGAAATACCTTTTTCTTTTATCTTTCTCTTCTTCTCTACAAGACTGCTACCAGTCTTATATTCTCTGCTCATTAATATATCCCTTTTTTCATGATTAAGCTTTTTAACTGCATCAATCATTTCAGAATATATTTTTTCATTTACATTATTGTCTTGATACATAGTCCATGTTACCTTTCGCGCTTTCCATTCCCATTGCAACTGTAAGAAGTGGAATCAGTGCAAATAATCTTATGTAAGTAATCTGTGCATATTCCATTACCATGAGAATCATTATAAATATAAATGCCAGTATATATTCTTTGGACTTCATCCTTCGTTTTCTAAGGAACATATCAAAGGCAATTCTAAATATAATAAGATACATTATGTAATAAAGTCCAAATCCTAATAATCCCAAATCCGCAAGTATTTCAAGATAATTGTTATGTGCATAAAGACCATAACTATTTGTATACTGGAAACAGTAATATCCAATTCCTTTTCCAGGATGGGCGTAGAACTGTTCTCTTGCCTTTTCTCTAAGCACTGCTCTTCCATGAAGACTGTGGTCAATATCTACTGTACTCATTTCTGTACTCTTTTGTCCCATTGTACTGAATACATTTGCAATCTTCTGTCCAACAAATTCATACATAATTGGAATTTTAAATACTATAAGTGATGCTATAATTCCTACAAGAAGTATAATAAGAAGTCTCTTAAAGAGGAGTATCTTATTTTCTCCGATATTTATCAGATATAATAAAATCATTCCCATAACACTAACTATTAATGCCTTTCTACTTCCTGATATAATCAGAAACAGAATTAATACCAAAAGCACCGGCCTGTATTTTTTGCTTTCAAAGTAGAACAGATACGATACCATCAGGAAAACAAGAGCAATCTGTGTTGTAATATCATTGTAGTTAATTCCAAGATTCGTACCAAAAAGTCTGGTATCCATGGTACCAAACAATTTTGCCCATGGTGTGTATATTATAGCTCTTAACAGTGTTATCATTTCCGCTGCAATAATACAGTTGAAAAATCTCACTGATGACTGTGTATTTCTCAGATACATTTCCATTGCCAGAATGATAAAAATAAGTGGAATCATAATATCTTTAAACAATGCTTTTACGTAAATATTATTTTCATGTATTGCCCAGCTTCCTGATAACGCACAAAATCCGGTAAATATAACATACCAGATTACATATTTCGTTGATGACTTTATTCTTATTAATCCATTATCCAAAATTACCATAACCACAAAACATATAATCATTATGGTTGTAGAGATATTCTTTTCGTTTGAATAATAATTTGTTCTGAAGCCCAGTGCCATTACAAAAATAATGAGCATCAGGATATCTCTGATTTTTATATTTCTTAGTTTTTGACGTAGCATCTTCTATTCCTCATATTAAGTATTTATAGTTTGCACCATTATATATTATTATACATCTAATAGCGTCAAATTGGTAACATAACTTATACATATTTTCTGTAAACCTTAAGTGATTTTATCATGTTTTTAAATACAAATTCTCTCTTTTTTCTATCCGAATTAAACATGGAACTTGTAGAAGAATCCTCTTTATGCAGGACGTGAAGTTCTGGTGTATACACCATCTTATAATTATGACTCATGCAGTATCTGTAGAGGATATTTTCTTCCAAATAAAGAAATGTGCCTTTTCTAAAAGATATTTTCTCTTTTTTCACAAAATCTGGGGAGAAAATCACAAAAGCTCCATGCAATACTGCGTTAATCTGCTTTTCCTTGTACCTAATTGTATGTTTCTTTCCTATATCATTTCCTTTTCCACGGATTTTCCTAAGCATATCATAAATTCCCAGTTTGCTTAGAATATACAGAATCCTATATCTGAGTATTGCCTTAGTTAAACTCTTTTTGGTTCCTTCTCCAATATTCATAGGACTCTGATGACCCTGGTCAACGGATGACTCAATATCTGGTCCTGCAACATAAAATCCGTCTTTGCTATAAATCTCTTCTACCTTTGTTATGAAGTCCTTATCATCAATGATGATATCATTATTTAGCACAGCAATCATATTGTCTTTAAGTACATCTCTTGCATAACCGTATCCTGCATTATTGCCACTGGCAAATCCCAGATTTTCCTTGTTTTTTACGTAATATATTTCCTTAGTTTCTTTGAATCTTTCTTCTACTTTCTCAATACTTCCGTTACCTGAGGCATTGTCAACAACTACAATATGTACCTGTTTATCTAACTGTCTTATTGACTCTATGCATTTAATTGTATCATCTGCTGTTTTGTAATGAAGTATCACAAAACAGATTCTAATGTTGTTCATTATAAGTTCCATCCATTATATTTATCATTTTTCTTGTAAGTGTCATCCAGTTAAAGGATTCCTTTATTGTTTCTCTGGCATTTTCTGCTATCATGGTTCTGTGTTTTTCATCATCCATATACTGTCTTATTTTTTCCATCCAGTCTTCTACCCTGAATTCATTTACAATAGAACCATTTACTCCGTTATTTATAAGAGTAACTGAACCGCCATTTCTGCTTGTAATTACTGGTACTCCAAAATACATTGCCTCCATTAATACCATTCCAAATATTTCCTGAAGGGATGGCAGAGCAAAAATCTTTGCCAGAGGATAGATATACCTTAACTGACTGTTATCTATCTGTCCTGGAAGAAATACATTTTTCCTTTCCTCATCTGTCAGCTGTTTTAGGCACTGATCTACATACTTTTCTTTTCCTTTTCCCACTGCTACCAATTTAAGTCCTGGATATTCTGCACGGGCCTGTTTGAAGAGTTTCAACAAAAAATCAAAATTCTTTCTCTTGATGAGGGCGCCAACATAAAGCATACACTGTGAATCAGTCATATACTTTTCCACTTCTGCTGTCTTTTTGCTCTTCTGGGGCTGCTCATTAAATTTATCTGTATCAAGCCCCACACCCAGCACATGAATATTGTCATATCCTTTTTTTGACAAAAATTCCTTTGCCAGTTCTGATTTTACAAATTTATACTTAACATTTCTGTTTATTTTCCTTGTATATATGGCGTCGTAAATCGGCGAAATAAAAGGTAATAGAAACAAGTTATAATATGGTCCCGAATACATTACCACATTGTCTGAATACTTGCTCAGCTGATATGTAAGAAGCTGATCATATTCGCAGGAAATTATGTAGTCATACTGGTCAAGAAACTCTTTTGTACATATTTCACTGCATAATCCCGTTCTGAAAAATCTCATTCTGTTTCTAGATAAAACCCTAAGGGAATGACCATTTTCCTCATATACTGTCTTCGCCTCTGCTGGGTGTTTTGTAAGATAGAGAAAGTCAAAATCATATCCCTGTTTTACAAATGCCTTTCCCATGCCAATTCCCTGAACATTATATGTATATGGATTAAATTCATATGGAGCTGTTCTCACAAATAAAATTTTATTTTTCAATTTCTTTATCCTCTCTTTCTACCCTTACTTCATATAATCTATCATCTTTTTTTATCCCGGTTTTTGAAAGTGCCATTTTGAGATACTGTTTTGCAACTAATGCGGGCATTGCTTTTCTTGCCGCTGAGTCAAAGTTCTTCTTTTTACCTAATTCATCAAAGAACTTTGTGTTTGCATAAGTATTAAATGCGCAGTGACGGAGCTGCTCATTGGACTTTACTGCCTTTTTCTTATCAGCTTCTTCATAATGAACTCCCGACTGATTTATCAGATCTAGCCCTTTTTCTGTCTGAACCAGTGCAAGTGAAATTCCTTTTTTCAGTTTCTCATATCCCAAGTCGCTTCCCCAGGAATCTCCAAGAGTAATGTCAGAAACCCTTTTAACTGTTGCATATTTGCAACTGTAACAGCTCTCTGTGTAACCTATTCCATTTAGAAACATCAGAGAATACATGTCATACATGTCATGACTTACAGGAATTCCTTTTTTATTTGCATTTTTTCTGAAATAAATTCCTTTAAGTTTCTCCATATCATAACCCTTGTCTCTCAAGAACTTATTTAGCATATTCTTAGATGGTGCCCCATGACAGATAATATCTATAACATATAAATTTTTTTCTTCTCCAAAAAATCTCTTTATCTCTGCTGCCTGACATAGAATTCCAATAAAAAGCACCTTATTCCCTTTGTCAAGATAATAACGGACTTTTAAATAAGCATCAGACATATTGCTCTTTACATATTTAGAGCCTGCAAATTGTCCCACATTCTCTGGGCTGTCGCATGCATCAAAAACAAACTCTCCATCCTTAAAAACACAGCTTATCACTACTCCGTACTCTGCAAATTTTTTGCTTATGGCTGTGGCAAATCCGCCTGATGCGGACTCTTCTCTTATCGTTTCTTCCGCCCATCCCTGCAGCCATCTGACAGGTTTCTTCTTGTCCACCTCATTATTCATCTGGCATATATTTACACATTTTCCACAATTTACGCACTTGTCAGCATCTATAATGGCATTAAATGAACGTCCAGAATCAGATATTCTAATTGCGTTTCGATTACAGACATTTACACATCCATAACATCCACAACATTTATTTTTATCACATACAGTCTTCATTTGTTATCCCTCTTTGCGATGTAACTCAATTTGTTCAGATAAGTATTTCTTAGAATACACTGCCTTTTCTTCTACAATCTTATTAACCTTCTCATAGTCAATTTTCTGTCTCATGACATCTATCAGATTTGTTTCCTCTATCTTAGTAACCATCTTGTCCTCAAGTCCAAAAGTCTTTAAGAGCGAACTTACCTTGTTTACCCTGTTTATCTCTGTTACGAAAGATACGAACTTCCTATTGTATTTTATAGAAAACGATGTTCCATGAAATGTTCCAGTAATTACATATCTGGCATGTTTAAATAGTGCTGCCCACTCTAAAGTTGTAATATTAACCGTACTGAGCGAATCATAATATTTTCTGTATTCTCCAGCGCCAATAATATTCAAATTCTTTTCTTTTGCATACTCAGTTATTATATCTATCTGAGAGGGCATAAGTTTGCAGTCATAAATAAGAATGTATGGCTTTTCTTTTATTACATCTCTTATTTTCTTACCGAATTTCAGATGGTAATCATAGAGAAACACTGGATCTAAAACTCTTACTGCATCTATCCCTGCTACGTTTTTTACAAATTTTTCTGTCACATCATCTCTTACTGATATGGCATCAAATCTCTTCAATCCGCTTATTATCTCTTCCGAAATATTTTCCTCATCAGTACTTCCGCCCACTGATGCTGCATAACTTATAACAGGTGTATTAAAACCATGTCCAAATTTTATACCGGAAAATGCCCTGTCCTGATAATTCCACACTTCATCACTGCCCACAATCACCAGATCAAGTCCCAGCGCGTCGATATCTTTTCCAGAATACACTCTTCTGGTGTGTGGAAGGGCATCCTCACATGATTTCTGTGTAAAAAATAGCTTCATTTTCTCTATATATCCCGCAAAGGAATCTCCTCTGCCAGGTTTATATCCAAAATAATGTATTGTCTCGTGAAGCAAATGTTTCTTAACTTTGTAATCAATTATCTGAACATCTGCATCTGGAAACTGTTCTCTTATAGTTTTTAGGAGCCCCTCTGCCTGCATACCTGCTCCAAAATTTTTTACATAATGATGTGTAAGTATTCCTATCTTCATATCAAACCTCACCGTTATACCAATGTATTATATATCTCCATCAGCTGTCTGTAATTATTATCCACTGTATATTTAGACTCAAAATCTTCTCTTGCATTCTCTCCCATTTCCAGAGCCTTATCTTCATCATTCCATAATTTCTGTACTTTATCTCTGAAATCTTTCACGTCTTTGAGACGGAACTTATAACCTGTAACACCATCTCTAACTGCTTCTGACATAAATCCAATATCTGTGGCAACTATTGCTTTTCCCAAGGACTCAGTCTCTATTACCACCATCGAACATCCCTCATACCATATAGATGGGAACACAACAAATTCCGAACTTCTTACTATTTCAAGACAATTATCGTGCTTTGTATATCCAAGGAAATACACGTTATCTTTTCCCTTGCACCACTTCTTAAATTCTTCCTCCATAGGGCCTGCACCCATTACAACTAGAGGAATATCCTTTAGTTTATTCCACGCCTTCATGAGTAACTTAATGCCTTTTTCTTCGCCTATTCTACCATAGAATACCGCAAATCTCTCTGGAAGATTGTACTCTTCTCTGATAGATTCATAATCTGGTCTCTCAAAACTAGCCGTATCTTCTGTAAAGTTATATTTTTTAGTGATCTTTTCTTCATCAAATCCTGCCTGTTTTAACAATTCAATCTGATTGTCATTCAGACATATATATTTATCAATCTGATTATAAAAACTTCTCCTCAGCCTGTGGAATTTGAAAACCATGGATACCATAAAACTCTGAGCCATGCTATCTTTAAAACATTTTCTCTTTATCATTCTTGAATAATGTCCGTCCATACATTCATTGCACAATTTTCCATGGCAAATTGATGTGGCACACGGACAGATAAATCTGGTGTCATGAAGTGTAGCCACAACTTTTTTCCCAGATTTCTTTGCTGCATATAAAATCGAAGGCGAAAGCAGTGGAAAAAATGTATGAATATGTACAACATCTGGGTTGTATTTTTCTATAACTCGTCTTACTTTTCTGTAATTTTCAAATGACCAGAACATTCCAAGAGTCAATGCCATTTTTTTTAATGGACCTGCATCATCAAATTCATCATTTCTCACATAATATCTGATTACTTTATGACCATGTTTTTTTAACAGTTCAATCTCGCTGTTATATACTAAATCATCTCCGCTCGCTGAACCTTTTCTATGATAATTGTGTATTACAAGTATCTTCATACAATCACTCCTTGCGAATTACCTTTTATGTTTTATTTTCTTTCCAAGGAAAAGGCTCTCGTACTGATCTACAATGTAACTCCAGCTGTAGTAATCTGATATTCGCTGCTTCGATTTTTCTCCATATTTCAAAACTTCTGCTTCGTCCATCAGATCTGCTTTTTCTATTGCTTTTTTCAGCGAATCATTATCCTTATTCCAATACAGTGCCGCAGATTCTGCGACTTCTCTGTTAAATCCCACATCAAATAAGAGATTTATTTTTGTACTTCCAAGTGCCTCAAGTAATGACGGATTTGTTCCTCCCACTTCATGACCATGAATATAACCATATGCACATTCTCTTATTTTTGTTAAAAGTTCGTCATCATAGACAGTTCCTGTGAATTTTATTCTATTATCATTCTGAAAACCTGTCTTTTCCTCTAACTCCTCTTTAAATCTGCGATCAGATGTAGTAATTACTGCTAGTTTCTTATCTGTATCAGCTTTCATAAACTCTCTTAACATTGTCTCATAATTATTCTCCGGTACAAATCTACCAACTATGAGATAATACTTTCCCTTTTCCAGGTCATTAGCTTTAAGCCAGTTATTAAACTTTTCATCTGTGTCAGATAATTTTGATTCTTTAATATCTGCTCCATATGAAATGTAAGTTGTATTTGGCTTGTATTTTCCGTATTCTTTTAAAATGTATTTCTCTATATTTTTGCTGTCACAAACCAGAAGATCTGCATTTTTCACCATAAGTCTCTCAGAAACTTTCCAGTATCTTCTAACTGGTTTGCTCCACTTGCTTCTCTTCCATTCGTGTCCATCAGGATTTATATATAAAACCCCACCCATTTTGTCTATAGCCTTCTTCGCCGGAAGGATAAATGGTCCTATTCTGCATGCCATAATGTAAAATACTGGGTTCTTTATCTTTCTTGCTCTGCAATAATTTATACAGTGCCAAAGGGCTGCTATATCATAATATATTGCCTTTGCAGAGCCTTTTACAGGTACATTTACATCAAAGCATTTTGCATCATTGTACATATACCTCACTGAGTCTTTTTCAATTCTGGATACATGATATCTGATTTTTTCCGACTTTCTCTTAGCTGTCAGTTTCTCAACAAACGTTTCATAACCGCCATAGCAGGCAGGTATCCCCTTTGATCCGATACAGAACACTTGCTGTTTGTCTGTATGATAATTTTTAGGATCTGATTTTGGTAATCTCTTTACCTTTATATCGTTTATTTTCATGTCCACTCCCTCCATTTTATTCTTGTAACATTTTACTTTTTTTTCTCTTTAAGGTCAATATTTATAAGGAATGGGTGGAATTTATTATTTTACTTTAATATTTATTGTTCTAATAGCTTTGTTTGTTC
>OMVN01000013.1 GCA_900314525.1 uncultured Eubacteriales bacterium | reverse complement strand
CAGGAAAGTCCTACAGACTGAAGGATCATTTAAAACAAACAGACTAATTGTACATTTTTATATAATATTTTTTGTACATTGGGTCTTGACATTTTATAGCAGATGCTTTTATTGAAAGACTTGGACTTGTTACAGGGGACAATTATATGAGGAAAATAATAAAGAAACATTTCAAAGCAGTTTGTCATCGGAGTTAAAGCCATTGTTGGATGATGATATTATAGATGTCACAATAGAAAAAACGGAAGATGAAGATTATGAAAAATACGCAAATAATGAAGAATATGATACAAATAACTCAGAATATATAGAATTTAGTATACGAGGGGACAAATATAGTGAATAGTCTGGATCATATAATTTTATAATAGTAAAAAATAATATTGCCAATGATATACGATATATCATTGGCAATAAATTTCTTACTTCGTATTTCTGTCAATAGAGATGTTCTTGAATTTAGAATACACAATTTTCTGGCTTGTGTAGACACTGTAGTAGCCGGAGAATACGTAGCTTAGTGAAATTGCGATTAAGTAAAATGGCATGCCTTTATAACCGAACATCTCGAAGCAGAGGAGAAGAGAGGCTACTGGGCAGTTTGTAACACCGCAGAATAAGGCACACATACCTACTGCTGAGCTGAGGGCTGGACTGAATCCTGTAAGTCTCGCAAAAGTACAGCCAAATGTGGCACCTACATAAAGTGAAGGGACGATTTCACCGCCCTTGAACCCGCTTCCCAGGGTTATTGCTGTGAACAGGAGTTTTACGAGAAAAGCCAGATATGGAGCTTTTCCGTTGACTGCCATTTCGATTACATCCATTCCTGCACCGTTGAACATTCTTGTACATGAGGCATAGGTAAGAGCTACTATAATCAATCCGCCGGCAAATATTTTCAAGTAATCATTTTCGATTTTTGTGTTGAAATATTTTCCAATCATGTGCATAAATACGCAGAAAAATATGCTGACAAGTGCACAGAGAATGGCAAGAATGCCAGCTACAAAAGCGTTGTTGATGTTGAATGATGGCATATTTTTTATATTAAATGAGTCTGGCACTGTTCCAAAGAATTTTGATAATTCGCTGGCCGCTAATGAAGCAAGTACGCATGGAACTAGAGCTGAGTAGTAGAGATGTCCTACGTTTACAATCTCAAGTGCAAGAAATGCAGCTGCCATCGGAGTACCGAAAAGTGAAGAGAATGCAGCACTCATGCCACACATGGTCATCATTTTTTTATCATTTTCATCTAATCTGATAAGACTTCCAAAATTTTGTCCAATACTTCCTCCAATCTGAAGAGCAGCACTCTCACGTCCAGAAGATCCTCCAAATAGATGAGTAATTACTGTAGAAATAAATATTAGTGGAGCCTTAAGCAGTGGAATATTTTCACCCTTGGAAATGGAGTCCAGTACAAGATTCGTGCCTGAATCATGATTAAATCCACATATGTGATAAAGAAAAACAATTAGAAGTCCTGCAACAGGCAGAAGCAAAATTATTAAGTCGTGGTTTAGTCTGAAAGCAGTTGCATATCTGATTCCGTAGTAAAATCCAGTTCCAATTGTTCCTACCAGTAGTCCCATTACTATTCCCAAAATAATCCATTTAAACGACAGTGCAACTTTTTTGCACACTTCTTTGAATGAATCAAAATCAAATTCTTTTATTTGCATATTTAAATGATTGTTCAAGTGTTTGTTATTATGATTTTTTGTATTTCTGTGTTTTTGACTGCTCATTTAAATCACCACCCCCGGATTCTTAATCATTCATAAATTTATTGATAACATGGAGTATTCCCTCATCATCATTTGAGAGAGTAATGTAGTCTGCACTGGATTTTACAATATCCTGGGCATTTTCCATTGCAACTCCAAGTCCTGCAACCTCTATCATAGAGATATCATTGAATCCGTCTCCACAACAAATCATTTCATCACTGTCAATTCCAATTGTATTCAGAAGTGTGAGAAGTGACTGGGCTTTGTCTACATTTTGAGGCATGATTTCAAGGAAAAATGGTTCTGAATAGTAAATGCTTAATAGTCCGTTGTATTTCTTTTCGAGTTTCGTTTTTGCTATTTCTAATGTTTCGTGGTCACCAGCCATAAGACATTTGTTTACAGGATAATCAATGTAGCCGATAAAGTCATCGGTTTCTAGTATTTCAAGACCATTGATACGAGACTCAAGTTCAATGTAATCATTGATACCATTTCCAGAGATTACTTTGCCTGTATCATAGCTAATTACACCTACATTTGTTTCTTTGGCAATGTTGTAGATATCTGCAATTGATGACTGTGGTAGAGTTTTGTTAAATACAACCTCGCCTGTTCTGCAGTCAGTTATTTTCGCACCATTGTAGGATAGTATGTATCCGCCGTATTTACTTAAGTTCAGTTCCTCAGCGATTTTTGTAACGCCACTTGTAGGTCTTCCAGATGCTATGGCAACTTTGTACCCACGTTCCTGAATATCTATAAGTGCGTCCTTTGTGTTTTTGGATACCTCTTTTTTTGAATTAGTGAGAGTTCCGTCCAGATCTAAAACAATTATTTTGTATTTCATGAATTTATCCTTTCATCTTACGAGGAGATGTTCTCCGTATTTTTATAGAAAATAGTATTTTGTTGCAAAGATATATGATACATATTTTATCCCAGGAAGCAATTTTGAAAAATCAAAGAAAACTGGTGTAAAAATTATACTTCCAATGACAAACAGTGGTATAAGTGTTGCAAATATATATCTGTTTTTTATTATTTTATAGATTATGTAAAAATATAAGCTGCTAAGTAGTGCATATATTAACATCCTTGTTATCTCATTAATAAGTCCCTCATCGATTTCACATAGATAGATTGAGGCAACTCCTGATATCCCTGCAAGAATAGTAATATTCAAGATTTCCAGTATCATTGCAACTGGACGTTTTATTCCTTTGAAAGCAAAGAATATCTTGTGGTCGTTGTCCTTATACAGGTTCATAACACCGATAAATGATGCCAGCATTACTAATAGGGCAATTATTCCCCTCACAGAGTTAAGGGTGAAGGAGGTTATTATTATATCTGAGTCTACTTCACCTTTGGCTGGATTGACATATTCAAAAGAAAAAGTTTCATCACTGTCCATATAGTAATTATATTTTTTTTGCAGTTTTTTCTCTTTATAACCTGTGGCAGAAAAGCATGTGAATTCATTTTTATTAATGTAATTTAACATTTTGTTATATGCATATATCCTGAAAATTTCAGAGAATAAATATTCACTTGTAATTGCTGAAGCTATTGTGGATGGAGATTTATATACAGTAACCATGGTTCTGCTCTGGGCATTTACAAGTTTTTCATTGAAATCTTTTTTTAATACATATCCGCATTCATATTCTCCTGAGATAACTTTTTCCTTTATTTCGCTTACACTTTTACACCTTTCAAAACGTACACTCCTATAGTTACTAGTCATATTGTCTATTATAGTCTTTGCATAGGAAGTGTTATCATATGCATAGATTCCAGCAGTTATAGAAGAAGATGTATCTTTTTTTATTGCTTTGTTTAAAGTAAAACATAATATTGGAATGAGGGCAAGCAGTAAAATCAGAGATAATTTTCTTATATTTCTTTTTAGAAATAAATAATTACATATCAGTAACTGTCTCATTTTGACCTCCTTTTTTCATTGCTGGTGACGAAAAATTTACTTCCAAGAATAAAGTCAGCCATTGCCAGAATTATTATGTATATTCCAAGGTGCATAAATGCATTAAAAGGAATACCTTTAGTAAAAACACTAGATATCACTTTTAGCATATATGTTGTTGGAAGATGTTTGCCTATAATTACGATTACCTTTGGAAGAACACTCGATGGGATTATTCCACCTGACAGAAAAGAGCAGATAAGAGTAAATCCAAACACAAAAAATATTGAACTTCCTGTATCCTCAAAAATTTTAGAAGAAAAGTATGTGAGGAGACTGACAAATATAATAATTACAGCTGCAGCCCCAAAGGAGTGCTGCATATTTATATTAAATGGTTTGTGAAAAGCCTTTGATAATGCAAAATCTGTTCCGGCAATCAATGCAAATAATAAGTATAATGTAATAAAAATACACGCAATATCCGTGAATGTAAGAAATGAATATCCTACATGAAGTTTACTGAGTTTTACTGGGATGACAGGTTTAATGCTCTTTAATCTGATAATGAAGAGTGACCCAAGTAAAAGGCTGATTATAAGAATAGCAGAGGAAATATAAAATATTTTGAAATCAATTCCGTCGTTGGAATTTAATAGGACTTCGTGATACATCTTTTCCCTGGACATCGCATCTGATAAGAGGGATGTATTTAATTCATCCTGTGCATCGTCTTCATATTCTGATAAATCTGTTTTTTCATAATAGTCATATGAAGAATATATTGTGGCCTCAGCAGCTTTAAGTGAAGTCTGTGCAGCTTGACTGATTTCAGTGATAATCAAAGTATATATTGATGAGTTTTCTGAAAAATATATCGTGATAGGGTAGTTGTCGCCATCGTATAGACTATCCATAAAATCATCAGGTATTACAACTGCCGCCAGTGCTTTGTGAGTTTTTACCTCCTTGATAGCCTTTTTTTCAGACAGTTTTTTTATATTGAAAACAGCATTAATACTCTCAGATTTTGAGAGAGAATCTACAATTATTGCTGTAAGAGGAGAATCATCCTTTGATGAAAAAACTAGGGTTTCCTTGTTGATTTTTTTTCTGCTTTTATTCATTTTAGTTGCGTAAGTTACTGCAACAAAAGAAAACAGCGATAAAATAACTATTCCCAGAATAAGTACAGGAATAAGTTTTAAATATCGTTTCAGCTGAATTTTAAAAAATACAAATTTTCGCATAATAGTTCCTCTATTTTATACCAAATAATTTCTTTATCTCATCTTCTGACATATATGTCAGTTCTTTATCACTGCGTGTGATTTTTTTGATATCTGTAAATCCTGTTGAAACATTTAATTTTCCTTTTAATGTAATCAGATTATCAAAGCCGTCGTTTAAGTAAAAATTATTAACGTCAAAATCAAAAGATTCTCCAGCTTTTACATTATCTAATTTGCCTTCTGTAGCAAATGTGAGATTTTTACCAGCATCAGTTGAAAGTGTTGTGTTCAGTTTATAAGAACCATCCTTAGGATTCAATGTTTCTGATTTATTAAGTTTAAAATAATCTGTACCATTTAATGAATATGCAAATGAATCAGATATATTTGCTACATCAGTATATTCAAGTCCATGATTGTAGTTTAAGTTAAACTGTGAACCATTATAGATTATTGCTAATGAGGTATTTGAATGGTCAAAGGAATTCTCCTCGTTCATTGTGCTTATATTGAAAATAAAATTAATTGTATTCCCGTTGATATGTACAGTGTTATCGCTTTTTAAATTGGAAATATTACCGTCTGATTTTATCCATACTGTAAAAGTAAGAGGGTCAGTGTATATAGACGATATTGTGGCTGAAGAGGATTCTATATCATAAAGTATATCATTTATAATATCATCAGAATCACCTAATCCATCAGCACTTATAAAATCCTGAATATGTGTGCTTACATAGGAGTAGAGCATAGGGGTAATCAGCTTTCTGAAATTATCATCTTTTACGCTTATGGAAAGCACATCTTTTAGGAATGTGCTTACACTTGATGGATCACATATAATAGTAAATCCACTATTGTTAAAACTGTCAGGTCCAGCAGGGGTTATGCTTATGCCAGATAATATAGTATGAAAATCATCTCTAAAGTTTTCTTTAATTTTGTAGATATACGCACTAATTAGGTCAGTATGTCCAGTGAGTTCTGATAAATCTCCTGAAAGAGAATTAAAGAGACCTGTTGAAATTATTGAAGAGTCAGCATTTTCAAAATTAATAGAATATACCTTGTCAGAATTTGATGGTACTTTGAAAAATAAATTGCTGCTATTCATAAAACAGTTTGTTTTTAGTGCATTTTTTTTACCGTAATCTACAGAAAAATCCATGGCTAATTCCTTTGACGGAGTATTGTGCTGAAGTGTAAAATCCATGGAGGTCTTAGAGAGAAGTTTGCCTGAATCTTTGAGATTTAACAGATTAACATTTCCCTTTATTTTAGATTTTCCAGATAATATCTGATTATTAATTTTGTTACCACCTAGGTAATCAGAGACAGGGGTGCTGAATTTTATCAGCTTTTTTAATAAAGATTTTTTTCTGGTGATAGTAACCTGTGGTTCTGATTTTGATGATTTTGTATTAGCTTCTTTTTGATTCGTAAAGTACAATACCATAGCGGCTATTATTACAATTGCTGCTATGGTAATTAAAATCGCGTTTTTTTTATTTAAATGTTTCATTTGTATTCCTTCTAGAGTAATTACTAGGCAAGCATATCCATAATATCCTTGTCTGTGTAACCTGGATTTACAGGGATTAATTTTCCATCTTTCAGACAGTACAATCTGTTACATACAGAAAGTTCTGTGAGATCATGGGAAACGACAATTATAGATTTTTGTTCAGTTTCTGTGAAGTATTTCATGTACTCCCTTATTTGATATTTTCCTGTCAAATCAAGTGCAGCACTGGGCTCATCCATTATAATAAGTTCAGGATTATCAAGAAGGGCAATGGCAATATTAAGCCTTTTTTTCATACCACCTGATAGCTTAGATACTGACTTGTTTTTATAAGCATCTATTCCGAGCTTTGAAATAGAACCTTCTTTTATCTCTTTTTTCAGTTCCCTTCTGCTCTTTTTATACCATATTCTTAAGTTATCAATTGCAGATAAATCATCAATGAGAGGATTTTCCTGTGGAACATATCCGATTTTACAGTTTTTACTGCATTTAATCTCGCCAGCATCTGGCTTGCTGATTCCGCTGATTATTGAGACAAGAGTAGTTTTGCCTGAACCATTGGAACCAATAATTCCAATACAGTCCCCAGGGTTAATTTCAAAAGAAATATGATCAAGTACTTTTGATTTTCCGTATTTTTTACAAATATTATTTATTTTGATCAATTTATAAACCTTCCTGAGAAAATAATTATTTAACAGGATGCAGATTTTTTAGCGACACATCAAGTATTGGAGCAGAGTGAGTAAGAGCACCACTTGAAACATAGTCAATTCCTACATCAGAAAGTTTTGCAATATTGTCAGCTGTTACATTTCCAGAACACTCAGTGAGTGCGCGACCATCTATTATTTCTACAGCTTTTTTCATGTCATCGTGAGACATGTTATCAAGCATGATGATATCAGCTCCTGCCTCAACAGCCTCTTTTACCATATCAAGATTTTCAACTTCAATTTCTATTTTTCTTACAAAAGATGCATATGATTTAGCCATTTCGATAGCTTTTGTAATACTGCCTGCTGCTCCGATATGATTATCTTTTAAGAGAATTCCGTCTGATAAATTGTATCTGTGATTAGAACCGCCTCCGCATTTTACTGCGTATTTTTCAAATACACGCATATTTGGAGTAGTCTTTCTAGTGTCAAGTAGAGTGATATTTGTTCCCTCTAACATAGAGACAATTTTCTTTGTATAAGTAGCAATTCCACTCATTCTCTGAAGATAATTGAGAGCGGTACGCTCGCCTGTTAATAAAACTCTTATATCTCCTGTAACTCTTCCAAGGAGATCCTTGTTTTTTACACTGTCACCATCTTTAAAGAATAATTCTACTTTTGTATCAGAATCTAAAAGTTCAAATACACGTTTAAAAACGTTAAGGCCGCTGATAACACCGTCCTGTTTGCATATAAGATCAACAGTTCCTAACTGATACTCAGGCATTACAGAATTAGTAGTGATATCTTCACTTGTAACATCTTCTCTGAGTGCCATCATTATAAGATTATCAGCATTTATTTTCATTGTAATATTGTCCATTTTTGTTCTCCTTATTTAACGATTCCACTAGTAATATCTAATTTGATATTTTGAATATCCATTGCAGCTCTTCTGGCAAATATCATACTCTCTAATAGAGAATTGCTGGCAAGTCTGTTTTTTCCATGTACGCCGTTGCATGCAGTTTCGCCTACTGCATAGAGATGATCTGCAGAGGTTTTACTATAAGTATTGACCTTAATTCCCCCCATGAAATAATGCTGGGCAGGAACGACAGGGATAGGATCCTTTGTTACATCATAACCGCACTCTAAACAGTGACGATAGATGTTTGGAAAATGGTTTAATATTGTATCCTTTGGTACAGGAGACATATCAAGCCATACAAATTTTGTGTGATCCTTTTCCATTTGTTTTCTGATTTCTGCAGTTACAACATCTCTTGGGAGAAGTTCGTTGCAGAAACGATGCATGTTCTTATCTAGGAGAATAGCACCTTCGCCACGTACTGATTCGGAAATAAGGAATCTTCTGCCTGGTTTATCGGAATAAAGAGTAGTAGGGTGAATCTGAACATAATCTAAGTGTTCAGTCTCTATATTATATTTTTTTGCAAGTTCAATAGAATCACCGGTTAAATGTCTGTAGTTTGTTGAGTGCTCATATAGACCACCGATACCACCAGATGCAAGAATCACGTCCTTTGCATAAATGGAATGAATATGACCGCTGTTGCTTTTTGCAACTATCCCTAAACAGTTATTGCCATCCATTATTAAGTCTGTCATGGTAGTGTATTCAAGCATTTTCACATTTGATAATTTCTTCACCGCTGCTAGTAATTTGGAAGTAATTTCTTTTCCTGTGATATCTTCGTGGAAAAGAATTCTAGGTCTTCCGTGGGCCCCTTCTTTTGTATAAAGAAGCTTGCCGTTATCCATAGCAAAGTCTACATTATAATTAACTAAATCATCTATAAGTCTTCTCGATGATCTTATCATTATCTCTACTGTTTCAGGATTATTTTCATTATGTCCTGCGTTCATTGTGTCGTTGAAGTATCCGTCGTAGTCATCCTCGTCTACAAGTACACATATTCCCCCCTGAGCTAGGAAAGAATCACTATTTTCCATTGAATCTTTTGTTATCATAATTATGTTACTGTCTTTAGGCAGGTTCAGGGCACAATATAAACCTGAAACACCAGTTCCTACAATTACATAGTCCGTTTGTATTTTATTTTCATCTGACATGGCTATTATACCTTTCGATATTTTATAATATGTAACTCTTAACTTATGGTAAAATATTATATACTCAATCTGACAGAATTTCAATATTAATGTTTAACTCAGTGGGAGTTATAAGAAACCATAATCACTGGTGATTTGGTTTGTCTTTTTTCTGATTAAATTCTGGAATAACAGCTATTATATCAAGCTTTCCATAAACTGTGGCATCCTTTGGCTCGAACATTTTCTGTGAAAATGTTTCTCTTACCGCAATATATAAAATAGCAAGAAATGCACCCGCAAATATCATAAGGATGAGCATTTTGATTTTTGCGCGGAATACATTGTAGCACATCTGATAGCTTTGTCACCATCGTCAGTAACAGCTTATATATATATCTTTGAAGAACTTCCTGTCAGACTGTCCTCTGAAGAAGTGGAAATCATAGCATATATGTCATCTTTTGTTATTGTAGGGTCAGTTAGCATCATTTCAGCACGCTCAGCAACTTTATATGATTTTACAATATCAGAATACTGAATCATTGCATGCAGACCTGTAGTTGAATCTGCAATAGAGCCATACATTACACTGTAGACAGAAGAAGTTGCTTCATATTCATTATTTTGTTTTACAAAAAATATATCTGCAAATATTCCGAGAAGAAGAAAAATCAGGACAAGAAGAATAACTAGCTTGTAAGATTTTTTTATACCTTTGCAAATTTTTTTTATATCAATTTCTATACTTTTATCAGAATCCAATTGTAGTTACCTCCTGTTTGCTTTTTCGTTTTTAATAGATTTGAGCAGATTTTTTATTGTAATAACTATAAGTATTATTATTACGATTATAAAGAAAGAACTGAAAAAGTTAATTCTTCTGTTTCCTAATTTTAATCCATGATTAGATGATGAACTATTGCTTTCGGATGGTTTGGAACCTGAAACTGAAACAGAATAGGTCTTTGTATCAAGCGTGTATGTAATGCCGGATTCATCAGTGTATTCAAAATCTATTTTTAATTTCTAGGTACCTTCCTTTAGAAAGTTTACGGAGCAGTCTTTCATAATGTGCTCACCCGCTTTTAGGGCTCCGATATCAAAGGTCTGTTGATCTTGTGGAACGTTTCCGTCTACAATCATTTTGATATTTGATATATCGATTGTTCCGTCATTAGTAAGTCTTACATTTACAAGACATCTGCTGCCTATATAAGCATTAGATGCTACGGAAATATTATTAATTTTTAATCTGCAGGGAATAGTCACCTGAGGAGAAAAAGTGGTTGCGTTAGCATATTCTTTTCCTGAACTGTTGAAGTATCTTAAATTGTATTGCACAGGCACACTCATAAGTTCAAGGGCTTTCTCTATATAAAAAGTCTGTTGGAATTTTACTGATTGTCCTGCACCTATTGACTGAAAATACACTTCGTTTACCTGGTTCTCTGCAAGATGAAAACTAGGATTTGCCCCTGAAAGTACAGATGCAACATCTGCACTGGTTTCAACGGGAAATAAGCAGATCACTGAAAGGAATAATGTCATCAATACAGCAAAAATTCTTTTATTCATAATTACCTCCATTAAAATTTATCAAAAGAAAGATGATTCCCATGTAAATATTTCTTTTCCTGGAAATAATCATAATCTTTTAAGTAGTTTTTATAGGAATCTAGGGATATTTTATTTTCTATTACACCTGAAATACTTACGCCCTCTTTTGTTATTTTTTCATAATCGTCCTCTAGAACTTTTTTACTTGAGCCGTCAAGGGCAGCAACAAGAATTGTTGAATTACATTTTCCTGCCAGGATGTGTGAGTCAATACACGAATTAAGAGCAGGAGAATCAACAATTATAAAGTCATACATATTCTCTAAAATGGATAAAAGTTTAGAGGTTCTGTGGGAATAGAATAATCTCAAGGGGTTACGGTCTCTAGTATTTCCAGAAGAAATGTAACTTAAGAATTCCACGTTTGTAGGGTAAATTATCTCATCTTCTTCACATGTTCCCATAATATAGTCTACAAGTCCTCTGTTAATGTTCTCGTTAAGTCTTTTATACGCCACATTTTTTCGCATATCAGCATCAATTAGAAGTGTTTTCCAACCAGTTCTTGCAAGGGCAATGGACAATTCTAATGAAACTGTTGTAGTTCCGGCACCAGGTTCACACCCTGCAAGAAGAAATGATTTGTAGCCATGCTTTTCGCGCTGACGACACAGGTTTGCCACTGCACCGTCAAAAGCATCGATTACAGTGGTGTTACTAGTGTGATATAAGTTAATTACTGTGTTATTCATAATATAACTCCTTTCTGAGTTATTATATAAAATGCACAAAAAAATATAAAGATACTATAATATTCTAGCACAATTTACTATAACATACAACAAACAGATGTTGACTTTTAAATAATATTTAGTTACTATAAAAATAGGTGTTTTGCGTGATTTTATAAAGAATGGAGTGAGTGTATGAACAAAGAAGGAATAGAATGTATTTCGGATTTTGCCAGAATAATGAAATCGGATGAATATATAATTCGAATTATGAATCAAAATTACATTCCGGTCATTTCGAAGGAGGATTTTGATTCCATAGAACTGCCTGAAAATATGGATGGTTTCTACTGTGAATTTACTGGGGCAGATATAATAGAAGCTTATTCGCCATTCCTTACAGTTTTAAAGGAACTTATAAATAAGTATGAGTATAATATAGATGACCTTTTAGAGGAAACACATATATATCGTCTTCTGAGAAATGTCTTTAAATCATACATAGAGTCTGGAATTGTCAGAAGAACAGAGAAAATTCTCTTAAGCGAGAGAGATTATGAGAAGGAAAAATTTATTAATGGACTTGTGGATCTTCTCATGAGAGTCACACAGGAACATGGGGCATTTATCCTCATCAACGGTATGAATCAGATATGTGAATCTACACTCAGTGTTTTAGAAAAGTTATTTGAATTAAAGAGTAATAATTTCAAAATATTGACAATTACCAGTGATACAGGCACGGTAAAACAATACATGGCTGCCAGATATAATAATTTTATAGAAAAAAATGATATGAAGGGTCTTCTGATTGATGCAGCACTTAAAGATAACGAATCTGACAGAAAAAAAGAGCAGACTTTTGTATTTAAAAACTCATTTGCTGAACTTACTAAAATAGATGTAATGTTTCATACATTTGCAATTGAACAGGCTGATTATTATATGTCACTAATATATCAGAAGGTTGAACTTGAGAAGGTATATGTAACTCTGGATTTTAGAATTAAGATGCTTACATTATACATTTCAATATGTATATTCAGAGAAAATTATTCAATGGCGCTTATGTTATGTGATAAATTCAAGGCATTTAACGGAAGAGAGACTGAGAGAAAATATCAGTATTATTATTATGGTGCCCTTGCAAATGTATATTTTGGAAATGTAAAAGAAGCAATTGAAATGGCAGACAAGTGTCTGGAAATTACAGAGAAAATCGGTGATGAGTACTTGATATTTTCTGCAATGATAATACAGAATATGGTACGATTTTCTGGATGGAAGGACATTTGGATTTGTAGTGAAGAAGTTGAAGTCCCTGAGAAACTATTGAAACTCTGCAAAAAATATAACTGCATGAATCATCTAGCACATATTCTTGTTTACAGTTATCACAATAGTATGGATATTTACAGCAAGCCTGATGATATTGAGAAGAGAATCCCAAAAACATTAATGGGAATTGATATTGCCAGCAAGCTTGAAAATTACGCCTTTGTAATTGAGGCTTATAGAAAATGTGTAATGATGGCTTCCTATAATGGAAACTTTGATACGGCCTCATATTTTTACAAAAAATCCATAGAAGTAGTCAAAGAAACAAAGAATTTAAACGAAGAGGCAGATATCTATAACGGAATGGGATATGACTGCTGTACTGCGGATAAATTTGCTGAGGCTAATGAATATTATAACAAAGCACTGGAAATATTCTTTAAACTGAATAACACTGATGCTGTTATGGAAACATTATATAATATGGGAACAAATGCGCTTCTGGCAGGAGATTACGGAGGGGCAGAAGGGTATCTTACAGCAGTGGCTAATATCTTAAGAGTGCTTAAAAAAGAGAATATAAGAATATGTAATATATCAAAAATACTTGCTCTTATATCAATTGCAACATACAAGATTGGAAATATGTATGTTGCTCAGGTTTATAACAGCAAGACAAGGCAGTTCCTAAATCACATTCTTGAGTACCGGGTAGAAGATTTTGAAAATTATCTATGGGGAGATGATGTATTCCTCTATTATTATTCGTGTGCACTTATTTGCATGAATAGTAACAGATTGGAAGATGCCCTTGCACTTTTTGATAAATCAGAACGATTTCTGAAGATGAGTACTGGAAGCAAATTCATGAATCTTATTTTCTATTCCCTTGACAAGGCAAGAACATTAAGAATGTTGGGAAGGGAAGAAGAGGCAGTTGCGTTACTTAAGGAGGCTCTAGAGTTTTATGAAAAGAGAGGCAATCCTGTTAGAATCAAAATGCTTCAGGCAGAAATAGATAATACACAGTGTGAATATGTTCCACAGAAAATGGAAATGAGTAATATGGACGTGGGACAGATAATTGAGTTTGTAAGACTTAAAGAAGTCGAAAATGAATTAAAAGCCACAAAAAAACAGCTGGAATTTTTTGGAACATTTCAGGAACTTGTTAATGGTGAATATATGTCGCTAGAGCATATGATTAGCACACTTGTAGCCAATTTTAAAATGAATTTCAAACTGGATAATGTTTTGTTTATAGATTTTGATGATGATCAGGAAAAAATAAAATATTGTGACCTTGAGTACAAACCAGACAAAGAAAAACTTAAGACGTTAATTAATTATTTTGATAAGGATACGGATGGATTTGTACTTTCTAAGTTCAGTAACAATTACGATGATTTCAAAGGCCTTGTGGATATGTTTGACAAGAGCAAGATTTCCTCGATAATAGTGGCACCAATATACAGATTTGAAAAGCTGAAATCATTGTTTATTACATTTAACAGACTTACTGATTCATGGAATTTATCATCAAACAGAGAGGTTCTTGATGAAAAAGACAGAGATATATTTATGATTATTTTCAGACAGATAGTGGATGCCATTGATAAATATAAACTGAATCAGAAACTTAAGGTACAGGCAATCACAGATGAACTTACAGGATTGTATAACAGAAATGGTTATTACAGGATTATTAATCGTGAGGTACAGAGGGCAAGAAAAGAAAACAGAGCTCTGGATGTGACAATTATGTATATGGATCTTGATCATTTCAAATATTATAATGATACATTTGGGCATCATGTGGGGGATGAACTGCTTAGAAAATTTGCAGAAATTTTTAAGAATGCCTGTGAGGACTATGGAGAGGCAATAAGATTTGGCGGCGATGAATTTATAATAATTGTCAACAATGCAGAGAAAGATATAGTAAAATCCATAGTGAAAAACATCTATGATGCAATTGAAGAGGAAAAAGGCTTCGAGAAATTCGTAGAGCAGTTTAATGATGAGGAAAATGTTAATATTCCAAAGAACTATCACGTTACATGCTCTATTGGAATTGATATGAAGAGAGGAATAGTTAGTCGAGAGGATTATTCCATACTTAGAAAACATGCTGACGCGGCATTATATTATGGCAAAAAAACAACCAGAGGAAGAGCTATCTGGTACGAAGAAATGGAGAAATTAAAAAATGACAGGAAATGAAGCAGTACACAAGATAATCGATGAAGTTAAGAAAGTAATAGTTGGTAAGGATGATGTTATAGTTGATGTAATAACAGCTTTTATAGCTGATGGACATGTACTTATTGATGATATCCCAGGTGTAGGAAAGACATCACTTGCACTTGCACTTTCCAAAGCAATGTCTTTGAAGTATAACAGAATGCAGTTTACACCTGATGTACTTCCATCGGATGTAACTGGATTTACAATGTATAACAAAAAGACTTCTGATTTTGAATTCAAAGAGGGAGCAATAATGTGTAATTTGTTCCTTGCAGATGAAATTAACAGAACTTCATCAAAGACACAGTCAGCATTATTAGAGGCCATGGAGGAAAAAACTGTAACAGTAGATTCCCAGACACATAAGCTTCCAAATCCATTTAATGTTATAGCAACTCAGAATCCGGTTGGATCTGTAGGTACACATATGCTTCCAGAATCTCAGTTGGACAGATTTATGTTCTGTGTTTCAATGGGATATCCAACAGTAGAAGACGAGGCTAAAATGTTAAAATTCAAATTTGAAAATAACAGTTTAGATGATGTTAAACCTATTATTGATGGCAAGGGTATGGCGATAATAAAGGCTGAGACGAGAAAAGTATTTGTGCATGATGATGTGTATATGTATATTTCCAAAATTGCTGGTATTTCCAGAAAAATGAATGAAATTGAACTTGGAATCAGCCCTAGAGGAAGTATAGCAATTATGAGGGCTGCGCAGGCAAGGGCTTATATTGAGGGAAGAAATTATGTTATTCCTGAGGACGTAAATAATATAATAATTCCTTGTGTAAGACACAGAATAGTACTTTCTGCTGCATCAAAGGCAGCGAATGAAACAATTGAAAATGTTGTAAGCAAAATATTGAAAGAGGCTGCAAGATAATGAGCTTGAGAAGAGGATTCAGACATTTTTTAAATGTGGTATATGTATTATTTAATCTTTTTCTGCTTCTGTGTATTATGTTTTTATTTGATGGATACAGTGCACAGTTACCTTTTAAGATGGTGCTTACTGTGCTTTTTATACAAGTTATATTATTTTATGTCTCGTTTTTGAGAGTGAGAGTGAGCTTGTATTCAAAAAATGGGGATATGATAAAAAAAGATAGCGGAGAGATTGTTATTAACGTTGCAAAACATGGGTTTTATCCATTTAAAAAGATTGAGTTTGATTTAAAATACAAAAATCAGTTTGAAAAAGAATATTCTGTTAAAAAATATGTAATCGAACTGGGTGATGGGAAATCAGCAGATGAAATAGTAAAAATTGATGATCTGAAATGTGGAATAAATGAGGTACACATTGAAAATGCTGTTATTTATGACATGTTCGGATTTGCAAATGTTCTCTTGGGGAAAAAACGCCATAAAGGAAAAGCAGAATTTGTAGTAATGCCAAAAATAATTGACGTTCCAATTGATATATCATTACTAAGATATATGACTGAAGAGGAGGCAATGGACTATTTTACAGATGAAGAAAATGAATTTTCTGACTATAACATAAGAGAATTCAGGGATGGAGATAAGCTCAATAAAATTCACTGGAAGCTGTCTTCTAAGAGTGATGAGATTATGGTATTGTCAGATGCTTCATCATCAGAGCCTTTTGCTTATGTGTTTACAGATTTTGAAAGTGATGAGAATATATATGAAATGTTAGACAGATGTTATTCGGAGTGCTACAAGCTTGCCAATCTCTCTTTTAGCCACTACTTGGCATGGAAGGGAAGAAACGGTGGAATGAAGAGAAAATTAATTGTAGATTTAAAAACATTGGATGACACTGTTATTCAAATAATGACGGAAACCAGGGAATAGATAAGATGGAAAAAATATACGATTTTATATGTAAATGGCTTTTAATATTCTTGGGAATTTTTGCCAGTGTAGGAAGTTTTACTGAAGTATTTGATATTGATGTAAATATGAGAACCATAATAATATCCGAACTTATAATAACAGGTACTTTTCTTTTGTTTACTGGGTTTGAAAGGGCAAAAATGTTTGTTGTCAGTACTGTGATGTTAGGCATTTTAGTCTGCTTCATGGTTTACAGAGCAAAACAGTTTATTAATGCTATTTACTATATTGCTAATAAAGTAATTGACAGATATAATGACTACTTCATGGAAGGCGCAAGCCATTACATGATTTCAGACAATTTTAAAAAGATTTACATTACATTGTTCTTTGTAATGTTAATTGTTCTCTATGCATATATACTCACACTCGTGACATATAACCGTATTTATGCAGCGTTTCATATACTTATGAGCGTAATATTTATTTTCCCAGGGATACTATTTGGAGTGGTCCCAGGAACATTTTACATGGTACTGCTGGTAATTTATGGAATTATCTGCACAATGTATCAGCATAACAAAAAGGTATATCCAGCAAGATTTACATTTGTTCTTGTTCTGAGTATAGGTGCTGCAGTACTTGTGATGAACATTTATCCTGAGAAAACTTACAGAGCAAAGGACAGATACAAAAATATTTCTTCTAAATTTCAGAAAATAATTTCGAAGATTGATATGTTTAATGATAATGGGACTACTCATAACTTCCCAGCATATGGCGGGGTTAATGGGGGAAGATTAGGAGAAATTGGAAAAGTAACATACACAGATACCCAGATGCTTAAGGTGAAAATGAATAAGAATACCTCCTATGTGTACCTTAAGGGATTTACAGGTACATCTTACAACGGAGATTACTGGGGGATTATTTCAGAAGATAATCTAAAGGCAATAAGTGAGCCATCAGTTCTCCAGTCATTGTCTGGAATACAATATGACGATAGAAATGACGCTCTTTTATATACACCGGATTTTTCTAATTTTGCAGATAATATAAGCGAAATGGAGCTTAAATATTCAAATGCGGGAAAAAATTTTACCTACATCCCATACTACAGTGATATTGCAAAGAATAAAGATATAACATTTATCAAAAAAATAGCTTCAGGTCCTGCAACAAAGGATAAATACAACTATGTATTCAGTAATATATCCGAGAGTAAGGCTATATCAAAGTATAATGACAGACTTCATTTCTACGATGGTGATTATACAGATGAAATGAATGAGCTTATGAAAGAGACTAATCTTGACTTACCAGTTTCTTTGGTAAAGGAATTTGATGAAAAAACTGGTCTTTTGAAAGGTTCATATGAATATACGGAAGAAAGCCTGAGAGACTGTATTGAGCAGGTTAGAAAATATTTAAGTGAAAATACAGAATATAGTCTTGAACCTGGCGAATTAGAGGGTGATGATTATGTTTCAGATTTCCTGTTTAGCAAAAAAGAAGGATATTGCACAGCTTATGCCAGTGCAGCAACACTTCTCCTCAGATATATGGGTGTCCCTGCAAGATATGCGGAAGGTTATCTTATAAAAACAAATGATGAAGCAGAAGATGCAGACGGTATGATTACTGTGTCGGTTACAGATAATGATGCTCATGCATGGTGTGAAGTATATGTTCCAGGGGCTGGATTTGTTCCAGTGGAGATGACTAAGGGGATGATTAAGGAGAATCTCCTAGAGTCAGAGCCTGAAACTACAAAGACCGAAGATGAACCATTAACTGAAAATCAGCCACAGACAACTGTACAGCCAGAGACTGTACAGGCTGAAACAGCAACAGAGTCACAGAATATTAATGTATATAATAATGGAGAAAATGAAAAACAGGCAGGTGGTGAGAATAATAGAAGTGCCAGTGATAATAAGAGCTTTTACTATATTATAATTGTAATTCTTCTTATTGTGCTTATTGCATCACTCCTTACTTACAAATTTGTATTTTCGGATGAGGCTAAGAGGAGATATACAACCGACAATTACAGACATAATGTTGTGGTTGTTGGAAATATATTAAAAAAATATTTAAAGGCAATCGGAATTGAATACGAAATAAATGTAAATACTTCTGATGTATGCGGACAGTTAAATAAAGTAATAAAAGCTGCGAGAAATGAAAAACCGGTTTCTGTGGATGCAGGAGAAACTAGGGAAGTGCTTGATATTATTGACAAGTCTAAATACGCAGATGAGAATACACTCATCACTGAAGAAGAATATCAAAAAGTAATAAAATACTATGAAGAATTGAAAAACAGTTTGCAATACTTAAAAAATAGGTTATAATGTAAACAAATATTTATATATGGAGGTAAAATTAATGTTAGTTTCAGCAGCAGAAATGCTTAAAAAAGCAAAAGAAGGACATTATGCAGTAGGACAGTTCAACATCAACAACCTTGAGTGGACAAAGTCTATTTTATTAACAGCACAGGAATTAAACTCACCTGTAATCTTAGGAGTATCTGAGGGTGCAGGAAAATATATGACAGGATTTAAGACAGTTGCAGCTATGGTTAAGGCTATGGATGAGTCTCTTGGAATTACAGTTCCAGTTGCTCTTCACTTAGATCATGGTTCATACGAAGGATGTTATGCATGTATCGAAGCTGGATTTACATCAATCATGTTCGATGGTTCACATTATCCAATCGAAGAGAACGTAGCTAAGACAACAGAATTAGTTAGCGTTGCTCATCACCTTGGATTATCTATCGAAGCAGAAGTTGGTTCAATCGGTGGAGAAGAAGACGGTGTTGTAGGAATGGGTGAATGTGCAGATCCAGACGAGTGTAAAGCAGTAGCTGATCTTGGCGTGGACATGCTTGCAGCTGGTATCGGTAACATCCATGGTAAATACCCAGAAAACTGGGCTGGACTTAGCTTCGAAACACTTGCAGCTATCCAGGAGAAGACAGGTACAATGCCATTAGTTCTTCATGGTGGTACAGGAATACCTGCAGACATGATTAAGAAAGCTATTGACCTTGGAGTTTCTAAGATCAATGTTAACACAGAGTGTCAGCTTTCATTTGCAGATGCAACACGTAAATATGTTGAAGCAGGTAAAGACCTTGAAGGAAAAGGATTTGATCCTCGTAAATTACTTGCTCCAGGTGCTGATGCAATCAAGGCTACAGTTAAAGAAAAAATGGAATTATTTGGATCAGTTGGCAAAGCTAACAACTAATTTTACCATCCGAATACATAAACGATATGGGACCGCAAATTAGGTCTCTAAGTAACAGAACTGCATTGGTGTTGGCCAGTGCAGTTCTTGTTTTTATATACAGATGATGCAATTTGTGTTCTTGGAAAAATATAATGAGTAAAACATATATTTTTGGATAAAAGGAAGTGCGTGATAATGAAAGAGAGAATACTTAGACACTTGAATTTTATGGACGAATTTCTTGCAGATATTGACAATAAGAGTCTTGCAGAACTGAAGAAAATTATGGAAAGACATATGACAGAGATTTATTTTTTTATGCATGAAAGATTTATTCACCTGATAGTGACGGTGTTATTTGCAATTGGTACATTTATGACGGTTTTTACATATCTCATCTGCGATAATATTATGCTTTTAGTACTGGCATTGTTTTTGGTAATTCTGCTCGCACCGTATATAAAGCATTATTATCTTCTGGAAAATGGGGTTCAGAAGATGTATGTGCAGTATGATAAACTACGAGAGAAAATTGACGAATTAGAATCTAAAAAATAGAATGAGAATTAGGTATGGAAAATAATACAGACGAATCAAAAATGGTGATTGAGGTATCAGTCAGGAATCTTGTAGAATTTATTATGAGGTCCGGAGATATCGATAACAGACAGACATCAGGAGCCACAATGGACGCAATGGCAAAGGGAACAAAAATTCATAAGAAAATACAGAAAATGGGAGGAAACAACTATTTTCCAGAAGTTACACTTAAAATGGATTTTGATTTCCAGGATTATAAGATAAAACTTGAGGGACGTGCTGATGGAATTATAAAAGACAAAAACAGAGTGACTGTAGATGAGATAAAAGGCGTATACAAAAATGTCATGAGGATAGAGAAACCTGTTGAGGTTCACAGGGCTCAGGCGATGTGCTATGCATATATGTATCTCATACAGAATAATCTTGATAAGATAACCGTAAGACTCACATATTGCAATCTTGATGATGAGACGATCAGGTATTTTGAGGATGATTATACAGATGCAGAAATAAAAGAGTACTTTAAGAATGTAATAGATATATATATTAAATGGGCGGATTATATTAAAGAACAACATAAATTAAGACAGAAATCTATAAAAGAATTAAAATTCCCTTTTGATTACAGAAATGGACAGAGGGAGATAGCAGTATCCGTATATAAATCTATAGAGTCAAAAGAAAATCTGTTTATACAGGCACCAACAGGAGTTGGAAAGACTATTTCCACGGTATTCCCTGCGGTAAAAGCTGTTGGGGAAAATCTTGGAAATAAGATATTTTATCTGACAGCAAAGACAATCACAAGAACTGTGGCAAATCAGGCATTTGGAATTTTGAGGGATAGTGGACTTCATTTTAATACAGTCACAATCACTGCAAAGGAAAAAATCTGCAATAATATTGTTATGACAGATGAGGGCGTTGAAGAAAAGGTAATGGAATGTAATCCTGTAAAATGCATGATGGCTAAGGGCCATTTTGACAGGGTGAACGATGCTATTTTTGACATTATTAACAACGAAAGCGGAATAGACAGGGACATAGTACTTAAATACGCTATAAAGCATAATGTCTGTCCTTTTGAGATGAGTCTTGACATCAGTAATTTTATGGATGGTATAATATGCGATTATAACTATGTTTTTGATCCAAGGGCAAAACTTAAAAGATATTTTTCTGAGGGGATGAAAGGAGAATATATCTTTCTTGTGGATGAGGCCCATAATCTGGTTGAGAGGGCAAGAGAAATGTACTCTGCAAGTCTTATAAAAGAAGATTTTCTGCAGTGCAGGAAAATTATGAAAGAGAAAGATAAGGGACTTTATAATTCTTTTGGCAAATGCAACGGGGAATTGCTGAAACTTAAGAATTTATCTGAAGAAGGAAAATATACCATCTTTTCGGAAACTGATGAGCTTGTAAAAAGGCTTTTGAGAATTTCTGGGGAACTAGATAAATATTTAGATGAGCACAGAGAATTTAAGGACAGAGATGTGATTCTTGACACATATTTTAAAATAAAAAGTTATTTAGATACCTACGAACTTGTGGATAAAAATTATCAGATTTATTCGGAAATCGATGAAAGCGGACAGTATATGGTAAAACTGTTCTGTGTAAATCCGTCACTTAATCTGTCTTCATGTATGAAACAGGGATTTTCCACGATTATGTTTTCTGCAACGCTGCTTCCTGTTAATTATTATAAGGAACTTTTAAGCGGAGATATGGATGATAAGGCTATTTATATAGATTCACCATTTGATACGGCAAAAAGGCTTCTCATGGCTGCAAATGATGTGAGTAGCAGATATAAAAGTAGAGGCAGAGGTGAGTATGGAAAAATCCTCGAACATATAGAAAAAGCAGTAGGGGCAGCAGCGGGAAATTATATGGTTTTCTTCCCTTCGTATAAATTTATGATGGATGTATACGATATGGCATGTGAGTATGAGGTTGATAAGAAATACAGAATTATAACTCAAAAGTCTGGGATGAATGAGGAGGAAAAGGAAGAGTTTTTGCAGAATTTCGAGAATCCTGATGGTGACGAAACAGTAATCGGATTTTGTGTACTTGGCGGAGTCTTTTCGGAGGGAATAGATTTGACAAATGACAGACTAATAGGAAGCATTATAGTAGGAACTGGACTCCCTATGGTGTGCAATGAACGGGAAATTCTGAAAAACTATTATGATAGAAATGGAAGAAATGGTTTTGATTATGCCTATAAATATCCGGGCATAAATAAAGTATTACAGGCCGCAGGCAGGGTAATTAGAACATCAGAGGATTATGGAATTATACTACTGTTGGATGACAGATTTATGCAAACATCTTACAGAAAGAATTTTCCGAGAGAATGGTCTGATATAAAAAACGTCAATCTTGAAAATGTGCTAGAAGAAGTAAATAAATTTTGGAAATATGTCTAAAAAAATACAGATTTTGACAACTCATTCAAGTTGACAACTACACAGTGTTATTGTAAACTAAAATTTGACAATTATAATTCAATAAGTCTGTCCATTTATGGACATGAAATATAAATTACA
This sequence comes from uncultured Eubacteriales bacterium, assembly GCA_900314525.1. Classification (GTDB taxonomy): domain Bacteria; phylum Bacillota; class Clostridia; order Lachnospirales; family Lachnospiraceae; genus Bovifimicola. Next base: position 37,066 of record OMVN01000013.1, on the reverse strand, counting down.
GGAGGTTGGCATGAGCAAGGTTAGAAGAGTTTATGTTGAGAAAAAACCAGAGTTTGCTGTAAAAGCAAAGGATTTAAAGCATGAGATTTCAAGTTATCTTGGAATCAAAACAGTTACAAATGTCAGAGTATTAGTGAGATACGATGTTGAGGGATTATCAGAAGATACATATAAGAAAGCCCTTAATACAGTATTTTCTGAGCCTCCAGTAGACACTTTGTATGAGGAAGAATTTCCATACAACAAAGATGCCGACAGAGTATTTAGCGTAGAATTTCTCCCAGGTCAGTTTGATCAGAGAGCAGATTCAGCAGTACAGTGCGTTAAGTTTTTAAATGAGAATGAAGATGCAGATATTAAAACTGCTACAACATATGTTATAGAAGGATCTATAACAGATGAAGAATTTGAGAGTATTAAAGCATTTCAGGTTAACCCTGTTGATTCTAGACTTACAGATTTAGAGAAACCTGAAACATTAGTCACAGAATTTGATGAGCCAGATGATGTAATCATATTTGATGGTTTTAAAGATATGGAAGAGGACAAGTTAAAAGAATTATATGATTCATTAGGACTTGCTATGACATTTAAGGATTTCCTTCATATCCAGAATTATTTCAAGAATGACGAAAACAGAGATCCATCCATGACAGAAATCAGGGTATTAGACACATACTGGTCAGATCACTGCCGTCATACAACATTTAACACAGAACTTACAAGTGTTACTTTTGAAGATGGATATTACAAGACTCCTATCTTAAAGACTTATGAGAGATATATTGAAGACAGAGAAGTAATCTTCAAGGGAAGAGATGACAAGTTTGTTTGTCTTATGGATCTTGCACTCCTTGCAATGAGAAAATTAAAGAAAGAGGGCAAGTTAGAAGATCAGGAGAAATCAGATGAGATTAATGCATGCTCAATCGTTGTACCTGTAGAAATCGATAAAGAAGATGGAAAAGGTGTTATTACAGAGGAATGGCTTGTTAACTTCAAGAATGAAACACATAACCATCCTACAGAAATAGAGCCATTTGGTGGTGCTGCAACATGTCTCGGAGGAGCAATCAGAGATCCTCTTTCAGGACGTACTTATGTATACCAGGCTATGCGTGTAACTGGTGCTGCAGACCCAACAAAATCAATGAATGAAACTCTTCATGGAAAACTTCCACAGAAGAAGATAGTAAGAGAGGCTGCACAGGGATATAGTTCATATGGTAACCAGATTGGACTTGCCACAGGATTAGTAAAAGAAGTTTACCATCCTGATTATGTAGCAAAGAGAATGGAAATTGGTGCAGTTATTGCAGCTGCTCCTAGATATGCTGTTAAGAGAGAAAATTCTGATCCAGGAGATATAATCATTCTTCTTGGAGGACGTACAGGACGTGATGGTTGTGGTGGAGCAACAGGTTCTTCAAAAGTTCATACAGATACTTCATTAGAGTCATGTGGAGCTGAGGTCCAGAAAGGTAATGCTCCAACAGAGAGAAAATTACAGAGATTATTCAGAAGAGAAGAAGTCAGCAAGTTAATAAAGAAGTGTAACGACTTCGGTGCTGGTGGAGTTTCAGTTGCAATCGGAGAACTTGCAGATGGTCTTGATATTAACCTTGATTTAGTACCAAAGAAATATGCAGGTCTTGACGGAACAGAAATAGCTATTTCAGAGTCACAGGAACGTATGGCTGTTGTGGTTGATCCTAAAGATGTTGATGAATTCTTAAAGTATGCATCAGAGGAAAATCTTGAGGCAATCAAAGTTGCAGTAGTAACAGAGGAAAAGAGACTTGTGCTCAAATGGAGAGGAAATAAGATTGTAGACTTAAAGAGATCATTCCTTGACACAAATGGAGCTCATCAGGAATGCGCAGTTGATGTGGAAATGCCAGATGAGAACAACAAGTTCTTTGCTCAGGAAGAAGTTACTGATGTTAAAGAGAAATGGCTTGAAACACTAGCAAGTTTAAATGTATGTTCACAGAAAGGTCTTGTAGAGAGATTTGATGCATCAATCGGTGCAGGATCAGTATTTATGCCATATGGTGGTAGATACCAGCTCACAGAGACACAGGCAATGGTAGGAAAATTACCAGTGCTTAAAGGTAAGACAGATACAGTTACTATGATGAGTTATGGATTTGATCCATACTTATCTTCATGGAGTCCATACCATGGTTCAGTTTATGCAGTTTTAGAGTCAGTTGCAAAGATTGTAGCTAACGGTGGAGATTTCAAGAAAATAAGATTTACATTCCAGGAATATTTCAGAAGAATGAGCCTTGATCCAAAGAGATGGAGCCAGCCATTTGCTTCATTACTTGGAGCATATGATGCACAGCTTGGATTTGGACTTCCATCAATCGGTGGTAAGGACAGTATGTCAGGTACATTCAATGATATTGATGTCCCTCCAACACTTGTATCGTTTGCTGTAGATGTAGCTAAAGAAGCAGATATAATCTCGCCAGAATTCAAAGAAGCAGGAAATAAGATTGCATTATTTGAAATAGAGAGAGACGAATATGACCTTCCAGTTTACGAACAGGTAATGAAACTTTATGACAAGATTCACAGCCTGATTAAGAAGGGTGTTATCAAATCAGCATATGTTGTAACAGGAAGCGGAATGGTAGCAGCACTCAGCAAGATGGCATTTGGTAATAAACTTGGATTTACAATTAACGGCGATGTTGATGAAAAAGAATTATTCAGCAAAGCAATTGGTAATATAGTTGCAGAAATTGATTCTGACAAAGTATCAGAAGTTGAAGGTGCTGGCAGAGTTATTGGTTCTGTTACATCAAATAATACATTTACATATAAAGATGTATTAATCAAGATGGACGAGGCACTTGAGTCTTGGACAAACACACTTGAAAAAGTATTCCCAACAAGAAAAACTGATGACAAGACAGAAATTGATAGTGGAATATACAGAGCAGGTTCGGTTTATGTCTGCAAGAATAAGATTGCAAAACCTACAGTTTTCATACCTGTATTTCCAGGTACAAACTGCGAATATGACAGTGCAAAGGCATTTAGAGAAGCTGGAGCAGATGTTATAACTAAAGTATTCAGAAACTTAACTGCTGATGATATCAGAGAGTCAGTTGATGAATTTGAGAAATCAATTTCACAGGCACAGATTATTATGTTCCCAGGTGGATTCAGTGCTGGTGATGAACCTGATGGATCTGCTAAATTCTTCGCTACAGCATTTAGAAATGCTAAGATTAAAGAAGCAGTTACAAAACTTTTAAATGAGAGAGATGGTCTTGCACTTGGTATCTGTAACGGATTCCAGGCAGTAATTAAACTTGGTCTTGTTCCAAATGGAGCAATTACAGGACAGGATAATAATTCACCAACTCTAACATATAATGTAATAAACCGTCATATTTCAAAAATGGTTTACACAAAGGTTGTTTCTAACAAATCACCATGGTTACAGTTAGCAGACCTTGGAAAGACATATGTAAATCCTGCATCACACGGCGAAGGACGTTTTGTTGCTAATGCAGAGTGGATTAAGAAGTTATTTGAAAATGGACAGGTTGCAACTCAGTATGTAGATGAGCACGGAGTTCCTACTATGGATGAAGAATGGAATGTAAACGGTTCATATGCAGCAATCGAAGGAATTACAAGCCCTGACGGAAGATGTTTAGGAAGAATGGCTCATCCTGAAAGAAAAGGTAACAGTGTTGCCATAAATATCACAGGAGAACAGGATATGAGAATATTCGAGTCAGGAGTAAATTACTTTAAGTAATAATTTGAAAGGGCGGGGTTAAAATGTCCATAAAGTTCAGTGAGATTTCAGAAAGAATTAAAAACAGAAGAACTTTAAAACAATATATATCAGATAAATTAGAAGAGCATTCAAAAAAATATTATGTGATTGAGGGAACTAGAAAGCTTATTATGCTGGCGGCATTATGTGTCTTCACATATGCCTCCTATCAGCTTTCTAATAAGTTTTTAGATTACCGAGAGGGAACTAATGCTTATAAAAACATGGAGAAGATGTTTGAAATACCAAATGTTGGTTCATCAGAGACTCAGACAGATTCATTTGGTAATACAATAGTTAATTCAAAAGATGCCGCAGCCTGGGCATATGATTTTTCCAAATTGAAGGCAATGAATGAGGATGCTGTGGGATGGATAAAACAGGATAACATCATCAGTTATCCAATAGTTGTTGGAACAGACAATACATACTATCTTACACATAATGCAGCTCATGGAGAAAACAATTCCGGCGCAATATTTTTGGATTACAGAGTAGACGGCGGATTAGATGCAAAGAATTGTATTATTTATGGCCATGATATGTTAAATAATTCCATGTTTGGTACACTGATTAAATACAGTTCAAAATCATATTGCAATGATCATCCTTATTTTGACATTTACAATGGAGATAAAGGATTCAGATATTATGTATTTGCAGCATATGAAACTGATGAAATAGGTGATACCTACTCATATAATTTTCCAAATGACGAAGAGTTTCAGAATTATATAAACCTGTGTCAGTCGAGAAAATTATATCAGACAAGCTATACAAACATTACTTCAGCAAACCAGATAGTGACATTGTCTACATGTACAAGACATAATCAGAAGAAGAGAATGATAGTTCAGCTTGTGAAAGGTGAACCGTTAAATTAATGAATAATCATTAATAAAAATGAAAGGACATAAAATTATGAGTGATGCTATTAACGTAGAGAAGATTTTTGGCGAGGATGTATTTGGCGACAGCGCAATGAAAGAACGTCTTCCTAAAAATGTCTATAAAGAACTTAGAAAAGTAATCGATGAGGGAGCAGAACTTAGCCTTGTTGTTGCAGATGTTGTGGCAAATGCAATGAAAAACTGGGCTTTGGAAAAAGGAGCAACTCACTATACTCATTGGTTTCAGCCTTTAACTGGAGTTACTGCAGAGAAACATGATTCATTTATTTCTGCACCTGATGCTAACGGAAAAGTGTTAATGGAGTTTTCAGGAAAAGAATTAATTAAAGGTGAGCCAGATGCGTCATCATTCCCATCAGGTGGACTCAGAGCAACATTTGAGGCAAGAGGATATACAGCATGGGATTGTACCTCACCAGCATTTATTAAGAGAAGTTCCACAGGCGCAACACTTTGTATACCTACAGCATTCTGTTCATATACAGGAGAGGCGCTTGATAAAAAGACACCGTTACTAAGATCTATGCAGGCAATTAACACTCAGGCACTTAGAATTCTCAGATTATTTGGAAATACAACATCTAAGAAAGTTACACCTTCAGTAGGTTCTGAACAGGAATACTTCCTCGTTGACAGAGATAAGTATTTAAAGAGAAAAGATCTCATCTTCACAGGCCGTACACTTTTTGGAGCAATGCCTCCAAAGGGACAGGAACTTGATGATCATTATTTTGGAATTATCAGAGAGAGAATCGGAGCTTTCATGAAAGATCTGAATGTAGAACTGTGGAAACTTGGAGTTACAGCAAAGACTCAGCATAACGAAGTTGCACCTGCACAGCATGAACTTGCACCAATATATGCAGAGGCTAATTTGGCAGTTGACCAGAACCAGATTACTATGGAGGCAATGAAGAGAATTGCAAATAACCACGGAATGGTATGTCTTTTACATGAAAAGCCATTCGAGGGCGTAAATGGATCAGGAAAACATAATAACTGGTCACTTACAACTGATGATGGAATAAATATGCTCGACCCAGGAAAAACACCTCATGAAAATAAACAGTTCCTTCTTGTGCTCACAGCGATTATGGCAGCAGTAGATGATCATGCAGATTTGCTCAGAGAATCAGCTGCAAGTGTGGGTAATGACCACAGATTAGGAGCGAATGAGGCTCCTCCAGCAATTATTTCAATGTTTCTTGGCGACCAGTTAGAAGACGTTGTAGAGCAGCTTGTAGTATCTGGCGATGCAACAAGCAGTAAAAAAGCAGAGAAGATGCATATGGGTGTAAGCACAATTCCTAACTTTAAGAAGGATGCAACAGACAGAAATAGAACATCGCCATTTGCATTTACAGGAAATAAATTTGAGTTCAGAAGTCTTGGCTCTTCTGCTTCAGTAGCAAGTCCAAATGTTGTTCTCAACACAATAGTGGCAGAGAGCTTCTCATATATAGCAGATGAGCTTGAAAAAGCAGATGATTTTGAACTCGCAGTACATGATCTTATTAAGAAATTAGCCACAAAACATAGCAGAATTATTTTCAATGGTGACGGATACTCAGATGAATGGGTAGAAGAAGCTAAGAGAAGAGGCCTTCCAAATATTAAGACTATGGTAGATGCTATTCCAGCTCTTACTACAGATAAATCAATAGCATTATTTGAAAAATTCCATGTATTTACAAGAGCAGAGTTAGAATCAAGAGCAGAGGTTCAGTATGAGGCTTATTCAAAAGCAATCAATATTGAAGCAAGAGCTATGATAGATATTGCTGGAAAACAGATAATTCCTGCAGCAATAAAAGCTACAACACAACTTGCAAATTCAGTAAATACAGTTAAGTCAGCATGTGCTGATGCAGATGTTTCTACACAGAGTGACTTATTATTAGAAATATCAGGTCTTCTTGCAGATACAAGAAAAGCACTAGAACATTTAAGAGTAGTTACAGAAGAGGCTTCTAATAAGAATGTAGGAGTTGAAAGAGCAACATATTTCAAGGATGTAGTTACAGTTGCTATGACAGACTTAAGAACACCTGTTGATAAACTTGAAATGATTGTTGATAAAGATTTATGGCCAATGCCATCATATGGAGATTTGATTTTCGAAGTTTAATTCAGAAAGAGAAAAAGAGTCTAGAAAAAGTCTCTAAATATCAGGCATATATCACATTTATGATACATGTCAACTTGTTGAAACATAATTTGCCTTCAAATAAGCTAGTTTGCTGTTTGAAGCATTTTTTGTGGCCATTACAAAAAAATACTACCTCCAAAAGAGCAGATTTTGCAATTTGAAGGAAGGTAAACATTGAATTATGACAATATTGACTAATCAGAGACTGCTTCTAAACGAAAAAAACGATGTGCCGTCGCACATCGTCTTCTTATATAAACAAAAGGGGAGCAATATGAAAAAAATGTTTTTAAAAAAAGAAAAATACTTTATGCCCTATATGTTACAGTAGAATAATTAATAAAAAATGTGGATTGTATGAAACATATAGAAATATTTTGTGAATAAAATGTAAACAGCAACATTATTTTGACCACATAATAATAATTTGATATAATTCGAATTAGAAAAACATTAAAGAAAGGGGCAGGGTTGTGGAAGCAAAATCGTATTCATGTCCGCAGTGTGGCGGAATAATGGAATTTGATGCAATTAGCGGAGAGATGAAATGTCCGTATTGCGATACACAGATGTCAGTTGATGAACTGAATAGAATAAATAATAATTTAAACAGTGAATATAGCAATGATGTTGATGATTTAGAATTAAACTCAGAACACACTGTAGAAGGAGAGTTTGAAACAGGGGAAAAAACTGGGGAATTCAAGGTTTACAGGTGTAAGGGATGTGGAGCGGAATTGCTAACTGATGACAATACAACTGCTACATTCTGCAGTTATTGTGGAAATCCAACACTGATAGAAGACAGGCTTACAGGTGTAATTATGCCTAAATATGTAATTCCCTTCAAACATGATAAACATTCTGCAAGAGAAATATATACTAAATGGGCCAAGAAAGGTATATTGACACCGAGAATGCTTTACAGCAGTTCTACAATTGAAAAAATCACAGGAATATATGTACCGTTCTGGTTATATGATTATGATTCGATTACCGATCTCACAGCTAGATGTACAACAGTAACAAGACGAGTATCTGGAAATACAGAGACAACAACTACAAAATATTATGACGTAACAAGACAGATGAAGAACCAGTTTGAAAGGGTTCCAGCAGATGCGTCGATTAAGATGGATGACGATAAAATGGATAAACTGGAGCCGTTTGATTACAGTAATCTTACTGATTTTGAGATGCCATATCTATCTGGATTTTATTCTGAAAAATATGACTATACCAGTGATGATATGAAAAACAGGATAGAGAAGAGAATTGCAGATTATGCGCTGAACGAGACCAGAAATACAATACATGGATATTCTTCAGTATCAATTGTCAGCAAAAATATTAGATTAAAAAGACTAAGAGCAGATTACGCCCTGCTTCCAGTATGGGAACTTTACTATACATATAATGGAAAACAGTATTCTTTTCTGATGAATGGACAGACCGGTAAAATTGTTGCTGATAGGCCAGTTTCTAAGACCAGAGCTATTGTAATTGGAGTAATTACGTATATTGCAGCATTTATTCTATTTATGATATTGGGGGGATTGTTTGGATGATGGCAGAAAATATAATGAAAATAAGAAAAATCCTGGTTGGGGCAATATTTGCAGGGATATTTATGGTAATCATTTGCTCGACAAATGCATTTGCTAGTGAAAAACAATATGTGTATGACGATGCGGATACATATACAGATGAACAGGAAGAGAAAATTTCTGACGAGTGCAGGAAATATTCTGAAAAAATTAAGATTGATATAGTTGTTATGACGACAAATAACACCAATGGAAAAGGCTCTGAAACATATGCCGATGATTACATGGATGAATTTCATATGGGATATGAAAATGACGGAAGATTCGACAAATCATGCATAATGCTTATGTTTGATTTTGACAACCAGATGATTTATTTTGATACAACAGGACTTGGAATTTATTACATTGATGATGATTATATCAAAACAATGTATGATGATGTATATGATGACACACACTATACAAAGGATTATTATCAAGGAGCGATTACTTTTATTAGGGATGCATATTCCGAGGTTGAATCTAACAGGGATAGTGATATAGAAAAGAAATGGGCCAAATTTGATGGAACTTATGAAGAGTTTTATGATAAATATTTAAAAACAACAATTTTTACAATATTTAAATCTATTCCAATTGACTTATTCGGGGCTGCTGTTATTACAACTATTGCAATGCTTATAATGGTTCACCAGAACAAGGCGAAGATGACGGCTGGTGCAGCAAACTATAAGGATATGGCTAATTCGTGCCTGAATATATCAAATGACAGATATGTAAGGCAGACAGTCTCTACAAGAAGAATAAACACAGAAAGCTCTGGAGGACATGGAGGATCCTTTCATTCAAGCGGTGGAGGACATAGCCATGGCGGCGGAGGTGGACGTATGTAATGCATATGTGGTAATATCTAGAATATAAAATAGAAAGAGGTAAGATTATGGAAAACAAAAATCCAATAGTAACATTTGAACTTGAAAGCGGAAAAGTGATAAAGGCAGAACTTTATCCAGAAGTTGCACCTAATACAGTAAAGAATTTTATAAGTCTTGTAAATAAGGAATTCTACAACGGACTTATTTTTCACAGAGTAATAAAAGGATTTATGATCCAGGGAGGATGTCCAAAAGGTAATGGAACAGGTGGTCCGGGATACCAGATAGCAGGTGAATTTTCACACAACGGATTTAAAAATGACTTGGCTCATGACAAGGGAGTTTTATCTATGGCAAGAGCAATGCATCCTGATTCAGCTGGATCTCAGTTTTTTATTATGCATGAAAAAGCACCTCATTTAGATGGGGAATATGCTGCATTTGGAAAAGTTATAGAAGGACTTGAAAATGTGGATGAAGTAGCAAATATGCCAACTGATTATATGGACAGACCATTTGAGGATGTTGTGATGAAGAATGTAACAGTCGATACATTTGGCGTTGAATATGGAGAACCAGAGAAATGTTAAAAGCGATAATATTCGATATGGACGGGGTATTGGTTGACAGTGAACCTGTCCATATGAAAGCATTTGAAGTACTTATTAAAAGCCTTGGTAAAAAGTTCGACAAGAATTATTACTATCAGTTTATAGGAAGTACCACTGACCATATGTGGGACAAAGTAATTGAGGATAATAAGCTCTCGTTTGACAAAAGCCAGCTTATGGAAATGTCTGACAGGTTTGTAGCACAGATACTCGGGGATGCAGGATATCCAGTTATGAGTGGAGCAGCAGATCTTATTAAGAGGCTCAAGACTGATAACATTAAACTTGCAATTGCATCATCTTCAGGGATAGACAGAATAGATAATACTCTTAAGAAAATGGGAGTATTTGATGAATTTGATGCAAGAGTAAGCGGAATCGATGTGAAAAATCCAAAGCCTGCTCCAGATACATTTCTTGCAGCTGCAGAGAAATTAAATGTAGATCCATCGGAGTGTCTTGTAATTGAAGATTCATTAAATGGAATCAAAGCAGCAAAAAATGCTGGTATGGTATGCGTGATGTTCGAAAATGACAATGGAATGCCACATCTTGATTCATCTCTCGCAGATTATGTTATTACAGGATATGAGGATCTTGATCTTGGATTTTTTGAGATGGTATATTCCCATCAGAAAAATCAGCCATGAACGGTTGATGTAACAGACAGACTGATAATAAGAGAGCTTGGAAATAAAGACTTTCTAATAATTTATAAAATACTAGATGATGGGGAAAGTTCTGAATTTATTTCTGCCAGTGATATAGAAATATTTATGAATAATGATAAATTTCAGGCATACATTCACAATGTATATAAATTTTATGGATATGGAATGTACGGGTTGTTTCTGAAAAACGGTAAGATGATAGGAATGGCAGGATTTAATAATACTGATTATGGTATTGAACTTGGATATATAATAGACAGAAAATATAGAAGAAATGGATATGCATATGAGGCGTGCAAAAGACTGCTTGAGTTTGCAAGGGATTATTACCTGAGTGATGAAATGATATGTACAATTAAAGCAGATAACACATCCTCTCAAAGACTATGCAGAAAGTTGGAATTTATACAGTCAGAGAATTTCGGCAGTACAAATCCAGAAATCCTTGTATTTAAAAAGGAACTGTGATGCGCGAATACAGTTCCTTTTTAATATGTATAATGTGAGGGAAAGTAAAAAAGACAAAGAAGCACCAACCTGGACTTCTTTGTCTCTACACGAATTATTATACATTTATTATTAAATTTGTCAATAATTAAATTTTTTAAAAAAAGTACTTGCATTACATATTGATATCTGATATAATACTTTTTGTCGCAAGACGATGGCCCATCGCCAAATGGTAAGGCACTGGACTCTGACTCCAGCATTCTCCAGGTTCGAATCCTGGTGGGCCAGCTACTTCACTGCAATTTGCAGTGAAGTTTTTTACTTTGTAGGAAACTTTTTTTGATTATTTATAAAGTAAAAAACACTACGTGAAGATACTCTTTGTTTTTCTGTTGGAAAAAATTTAAGTAAGGTGAAAAAATGAAAACATCCTGTGAGACAAAAATTAATTTTAGCGACATGAACCAGGAATCGATGCTGGGCTTTGGAAATATGATAGATATTATGCAGGATTGCATGAATGTACAGAGTGAAAGTATTAATAGGGGTGTGGAATATCAACTTGAAACGAGAAGAGTATGGGTGCTCTCGTCATGGCAGATAGAAATACACGGACATTTTAATCTCAATGAGGAAATAGTGGCAACAACATGGCCATACTATTTCAAGGGAGCAGCAGGAAAGAGAAACTCTGTAATTGCCAGAAAAGGTGCACCAGATGACTTTATTATCAAAGCTAACAGTGTGTGGGCAATGTTTGATGCAGCTAAGGGCACCCTGTCGAGAATTATGCAGGATGATGTAGCTCCATATGAGTGTGAAGAACCACTTGATATGGATTATATAAAGAGCAAAATAAAAAGGGCAGATTCATATGAGAAACAAGATACATTTACAGTTAGAAATTATCATATGGATTTTAACAGACATATGAATAATGCTTGGCATTTAAGAATTGCGGAAGAATATGTCACAGATCATATGAAAGTAAAAAAAGTCAGAATCGAGTATAAGATGCAGGCAGTGTTAGGTGACTGCATGATTGCATATGTAGCGCGTGAATCTGGCAGAACAGTTGTAGAATTAAGAAATTCTGAAGACGAATTATTTTCCATAACAGAATTTGATTATTAAAGATAGGAGCTGTCTAATGATAAAATTAGGAGAAAGACAGACACTTAAATGTGTTAAAAAAGTGGATTTTGGAGTGTATGTTGGAACTGAAGAAGAGAAAGTACTGCTCCCTAAAAAACAGGTTCCAGAGACTCTTGAGTCAGGTGATGAGATAGATGTATTTATTTACAGGGATTCATCAGACAGACTGATTGCCACAATAAATCAGCCATATATAACTCTGGGTGAGATGGCAGTGTTAGAAGTAAAGGGAATATCTAAAATTGGTGCATTCTTAGACTGGGGTCTGGAAAAAGATCTTTTCCTACCATTTAAGGAGCAGACTTGCGAAGTTGTAAAAGGTAAATCATACCTGGTTTATCTCTATATTGATAAGAGCAACAGACTTGCTGCAACAATGAACATACACAGATTTCTGGAAAATGCCACAAAATATCAGAAAGATGATACTGTGACAGGAATTGTATATGAAATTAATAAAAAAATAGGAGCATTTGTTGCTATAGACAACGAATATTATGGTCTTATTCCTGCAAAAGAGATGCAGAGTGACATTCAGGTTGGCGATATGGTAAATGCCAGAATTACTGACATTAGGGAAGATGGAAAGATTAATTTAAGTCCAAATAAAAAAGCATATATTCAGATTGATGAGGATGCACAGAAAGTTCTCGATGTAATTAAGGAATATGGAGGGGAACTTCCATATGGAGAAAAGGCAAATCCAGAGATTATTAAGAGAGATTTTAAAATGAGTAAAAATGCATTTAAGAGAGCTCTTGGACACCTGTATAAGAACAGAGAGATTGACATCCAGGAAAATAGTATTAAAATAATATCAAAATAGAAATTGAAAGGATAAGCAGTTATAACTGCAGGTGATTTTTATGAAAAAAATAATAAGCACAGATAAAGCTCCACAGGCAATCGGACCTTACTCACAGGCAATCGAGGTAAATGGAATAGTTTATACATCAGGTGTTATTCCAGTAGTGCCTTCAACAGGTGTTATTCCCGAAGGAATAGAGGCTCAGGCAGACCAGGCAATAGGAAATTTATGTGAATTATTAAAGGCATCAGGTACAGATGCAGAAAAAGTTATCAAAACAACAGTATTTATCAAAAATATGGATGATTTCTCAAAAGTAAATGAAATTTATTCTAAATATTTTACAAAAGACTGTCCTGCACGTTCATGTGTAGAAGTTGCAAGACTTCCAAAAGACGTTCTCATTGAAATTGAGGCAATAGCAGAAAAATAATCCTCTTTATGCAAATGTAACAAAACGCAAATTTGAATTTAGGTATTTTAGTCAATGGCATTTTGAGAGAAAATGCGATAAAATAGACGGTGTAGAAAATTTGTGAATATATTATCTATATAGGAGGATTATAAAATGGCTAGTTTATCATTAAAAAATATCAGCAAAGTGTACCCTAACGGATTCGTTGCCGTAAAGGATTTTAATCTCGAGATTCAGGATAGAGAGTTTATTATCTTCGTTGGACCTTCAGGATGTGGTAAATCTACAACACTTCGTATGATAGCAGGACTTGAGGAGATTTCAAGCGGAGAGTTATACATAGGAGACAGACTTGTAAATGACGTAGAACCAAAGGATAGAGATATTGCCATGGTATTCCAGAGTTATGCTCTTTACCCACACATGACAGTATTTGACAATATGGCATTTGGTCTTAAATTAAGAAAGACACCAAAGGATCAGATAGATAAGCTTGTACATGAAGCAGCTAGAATCCTTGATATTGAACACTTACTTGATAGAAAACCTAAGGCTTTATCAGGTGGTCAGAGACAGCGTGTAGCTATGGGACGTGCTATAGTTCGTAATCCTAAGGTATTCCTTATGGACGAGCCTTTATCAAACCTTGATGCTAAGCTTAGAGTACAGATGAGAATTGAGATTTCTAAATTACATCAGAGACTTGAAACAACAATCATCTACGTTACACATGACCAGACAGAGGCTATGACACTTGGTACAAGAATCGTAGTTATGAAAGATGGTATTGCACAGCAGGTAGATACACCTAAGAACCTTTATGATAATCCTAAGAACTTATTCGTAGCAGGATTCATGGGATCACCTCAGATGAACTTCATCGATGCAGAGGTTACACAGTCAGGAGCTGACGTTGTATTATTATTCGGACAGAGCTCAATCGTAGTTCCAGAATCAAAAGCTAGAATGCTTATCGAAGGTGGCTACATCAATAAGACAGTTATCATGGGTGTTAGACCAGAAGATTTCCATGATGAAGAAGTATTCATTGATGCAAGACCAGAGGCTTCAATTGAAGTTACAATTAGATTATACGAAATGCTTGGTGCAGAAGTATTCTTATACTTTGATGTTGATAAATATAGCTGTACAGCTAGAGTTAACCCTCGTACAACTGCTAGACCTGGTGATACAATCAGAATGGCAATTGATACATCTAAGATCCATATCTTTGATAAAGAGACACAGTTAGTAATTGCAAACTAGTATTTTTACATATTAAATGTGATAAATTGATGAAATATAGAGAAAATACATGGAAATAATGTATTTTCTCTTTTTTTTTTCATCAAAATAGTATAATATAAAGATACCAATAAATTTTATTATGGGAGTGAAGCGAATGATATCAAATCAAATTCTTTTAAGTACAATAGAAGGTCTTAAGAGCATCACAAGAATAAATATGTGTGTCTGTGATACAGAGGGAAAAGTTCTTGCATCGACATTTTCAGGTGCAGAAGAAAATGAGGAATCTGTAGTTGCATTTGTGCAGTCTCAGGCAGACAGCCAGTTAGTCTCAGATTTCCAGTTCTTTAAGGTAAGCGAAGACGGACAATTAGAATATGTTTTATTAGCAGAAGGCTCAAGTGACGATGTATATATGGTTGGCAAGATGGCAGCATTCCAGATAAAGAGTCTTTTAGTTGCATATAAGGAGAGATATGACAAAGACAACTTTGTTAAAAACCTCCTTCTTGATAACATGCTTCTTGTAGACATATATTCAAGAGCAAAGAAACTTCATATAGAGACAAATGTAAAGAGAATAGTACTCATAGTAGAGTCAGAAAATGATAAGGATAATAATGCATTAGAAACAATTAAGGGAATCTTTGCTGGAAAGACAAGTGATTTCATAACTGCTGTTGTTGAGAAAAACATTATTATTGTAAAAGAAATTGAAGAAGGACAGTCATACGAAGATATAGATAAGATTGCAAAAGTATTATTAGATATGATTAATACTGAGGCAATGTTAAAAGTCAACATTGCATATGGAACAATTATTGGCGATATTAAGGAAGTATCTAGATCATACAAGGAAGCCAGACTTGCTCTTGATGTAGGAAAGATTTTCTACAGTGACAGACATATTATGGCGTATAATGGACTTGGAATCGGTAGACTTATTTATCAGCTTCCACTTCCACTTTGCAAGATGTTTATTAAAGAAATTTTTGACGGTAAATCACCGGATGAATTTGACAAGGAAACACTTACAACTATCAATAAATTCTTTGAGAACAGCTTAAATGTTTCAGAGACATCAAGACAACTCTATATTCATAGAAATACACTTGTATACAGACTTGATAAACTTCAGAAGATTACAAATCTGGATCTGAGGGTATTTGATGATGCAATCACATTTAAGATTGCACTGATGGTTGTAAAATATATGAAATATATGGAAACTATAGATTATTAAGAAAGCGAAGGAACCGTAATGATAGTATTAAAGGACGTAAGTAAGTCATATTCTACGGGATCACCAGCGATAAAACAGGCGAATATAGAGATAGAGGATGGAGAGTTTGTATTTATTGTTGGAAACAGTGGCTCGGGAAAGTCTACACTTATAAAATTACTACTTAAGGAGTTAGAGCCTACAAGTGGCAAGATATATGTAAATAACAAATGTCTTGAAGACATAAAGAGAAAAAAAGTATCTGAATATAGAAGAGGGATAGGATGTGTGTTCCAGGATTTCAGACTTCTGAAGGACAGAAACGTATATGAGAATATTGTTTTTGCACAGAGAGTAGTTGAGACACCTTCCAAATTAATTAAGAAACGTGTTCCTGCTATGCTTGGTCTTGTTGGACTTGCAGAAAAATATCGTTCCTTTCCAAAGGAACTTTCAGGTGGAGAGCAGCAGAGAGTTGCCCTCGCAAGAGCCCTTGTAAATAACCCATCCATATTACTCGCGGATGAGCCTACAGGAAATCTTGATCCAAGTAATTCATGGGAAATTATGAAACTGTTAGAGGAGATTAACAAGCGAGGAACAACGGTGCTTGTGGTTACCCATAACAGAGAAATTGTGGATGCAATGAATAAGCGTGTAATTACTATGCACAAAGGCGTAATATTAAGTGATCAAAAAAAAGGTGAATATTCATATGAAGGTTAGTACATTAGGATATAGTTGTGGGCAGGGCATCAAGAATATTAAAAGAAATAAATTATTTTCACTTGCATCAATTGGAACAATAACGGCCTGTGTATTTCTTATAGGCCTGTTTTATATTATCTTGGCAAATTTTCAGTATCTTGTAAAAGAAGCAGAGGAATCAGTATGTGTAACTGTATTTTTCAATGAGGGTACTGATGATGGAAGGATAAACGAGATAGGAGAAATACTAAAGCAGAGATCAGAAGTCACTAAGATAGAGTATACATCGGGTGAAGAGGCTTGGGAACAGTATAAAACACAGTATTTTGCTGATGACCCTGAACTTGCAGATGGATTTAAGGATGACAATCCATTGGCAGAATCTTCAAACTATGCGGTATATTTAAAAGATCTTTCAAAACAGAAGGAGCTGGTTAACTATATACAGTCTCTTGATGGTGTGAGAAAGGTTAATTACTCTGAAAATACAGCCAATACTCTTTCTGATTTTGGAAAGATTGCAGGATACGTATCAGCAGTAATTATTATAATTCTGTTTGCAGTTGGTATTTTCCTTATCAGTAATACAGTAATGATTGGTATTACTGTTAGAAAAGATGAGATACGAATCATGAAACTTATAGGAGCCACAGATACATTTGTAAGACTACCATTTATAATTGAGGGTGTGATTATCGGATTAATAGGAGCAATAATACCAGTAGTAGCACTTATACTGATTTATAAAAAAGTTGTAGTTTATGTTATGACACAGTTTCAGTCATTTACAAACATAATTACATTTATCAGCAGCAGACATATATTTGCAGTGGTAGGACCAATGTCGCTGTTAATTGGCGGTGGAATCGGATTTATTGGAAGTATGATTACTATTAGAAAACATTTAAGAGTTTAATTATATTGGAGACGGTTTTTTTGAAAAAGGGAATAAAGAAAATTTTATGCGCTGCTATGTCCTTATCTATGATGGTGTGTATGGCTGGGACTTTTAAAGCTACTAGTATTGACGATGAGCAGAAAAAACAGGAAGACTTAAAGAAAAACATAGAGAGCGCGCAGCAGATTCTGACTGAATTAGAACAGCTTAAAACCGATACAGAGAATTATATAATTCAGATGGACGCGAAAATGTCTGAACTCACTAATTACATTATTGACTTAAACAGACAGATAGAGGACAAGCAGGGAAGTATTGATGAAATAAATGTGGAACTTGATAAACAGCAGAAGAGCATAAATGAGCAGTACGATGCAATGAAGCTGAGAATAAGATTCATGTATGAGAATGGAAATAAGGAATATCTTGATATGCTGCTCACATCCAAGGGTGTGGAAGATATGTTGAACAGAGCAGAATATCTAGGTGAGATTACAAAGTATGACAGGGATATGCTGGACAAACTCAAAAAGACAAAAGAAGCAATTGATGCAACAAAGAAGAAGCTAGAATCGGAGCAGAAGGAATTAGAGAATTTAAAGAGTTCTGCCCTAGAAGAGCAGGCACAGGTTCAGGTGCTTGTTGATTCAAAAGCACAGCTTTTAGCACAGACAGACCAGCAGATAAGTGATACTCAGAATAATGTGGCCACAATGGAAGGTCAGCTTATGGCATCTGAGCAAATGGAAAATGAACTTGTTATGCAGGAACAGGCTCTTGCAATATTTAACGGTTCAGGAAGCAATTATTATGACGGAGTAATTCAGTATACAGGTGAAAAATTCAGATGGCCATTAAAAGGTTATTACACATTATCATCTGGTTTCAGTCACAGAATAAATCCAGTTACAGGTCAGCCGGAAAATCATTCAGGTTTAGATATTCCAGCACCAGCCGGAACACCTGTTACAGCAGCAATGGGAGGTACAGTTGCCTGGGCAAATAGAAGCAGTTCAGCTGGTAACTGGGTTGGAATTGATCATGGAAACGGATTAGTAACAGTTTATATGCATATGTCCGCATTCAACTGCAAAGCAGGAGATGTGGTAAATGTGGGGGATACTATTGGATATGTTGGGTCCACAGGACAGTCAACAGGAAATCATTTGCATTTCAGTGTTAGATTAAATGGGGCTTATGTAAATCCAATTTACTACCTGGGGTAGTTAGTGCTGGTAAATTAGGAGGCATATTTATTTGAAAAAGAAATTTAAAGCAATAACTGGTGTTATTTTATCGATGGCAATTATAGCAGGACCTGCAGTTCCGTTGAAAGCTACAAGCATAAAACAGGAACAGGAAAAGCAGAAGGACCTTGACAAAAAAATAAAAGATGCAAATCAGATTCTTAGTGAACTTGAAACACTAAAAAGTGATACAACTGCATATATACAGGCAATGGACACAAAAATGGAAGATTTGACAAATTATATTGTGGATCTCAATTATAAAATTTCTGATAAAGAAGCTCAGATTGCCGAGACAAATCAAACTCTTGCAACGCAGCAGGAGGATATCAATAATCAGTATGCGGCAATGAAATTAAGAATCAGATTCTTATATGAAAACGGACAGACAGAATATCTTGATATGATTCTTAATTCTAAGAGTATAAGTGATTTCCTGAATAAAGCGGAATATCTTACAAGGATAACTGAATATGATAGAAATATGCTTGACAGGATGAAAGATACTAAGAAACAGATAGAAGATACTATGGCTGTACTTCAGGAAGAGCAGGAAAGTCTTGTTGAGTTAAAGACTAAGGCACAAACAGAACAGGCTCAGGTTGAGACACTTGTATCCGCTAAAGCAGCTGTATTAGAGCAGACTAATTCGCAGATATCTTCAACACAGTCAAGTGTAAGTTCCATGGAATCAGAATTATCTGAGTCCCAGGCAATTGAGGCAGAACTTGTTGAGATGGATAAAAAAGTAAAAGAACAGGAAGCACTTGCAGAACAGCAGAGATTACAAAGAGAGCAGCAGGAAGCCCAAGAGGCATCCAGGGCAGCTGAGGAAGCATCTAAGGCAGCCGAGAAAGAAAAGCAGACAACAACTGTAGTTCTCGATAATTCAGGAAATAATAAGACAGATACTGGAAGTCAGAGTCAGCAGAGTAAAACTCAGGATACAGGAAAACAGTCTTCAGGAGGTTCGGGAGATACAAAGAAATCAGATTCTGGAAGCTCTAGTGGAAAAACATCAGATACAGGTTCAGGCTCATCGTCAAGTAGCGGATATTCGTGGCCTGTATATGGTCATACATATATTTCCTCATATTTTGTGGATAGAATAAATCCAGTTACAGGAAAAGCAGAAAGCCATTCTGGAATTGATATTCCAGCACCTGCAGGAACACCAGTACATGCTATAGCATCAGGAACAGTTGCCTGGGCATACAGAAGTTCATCGGCAGGAAACTGGGTTGGAATAACTCATGGAAATGGAATAGTCTCTGTATATATGCATATGTCAGGATTTAACTGTAAAGAGGGAGATTATGTAAGTGCAGGAGCAGTAATTGGTTATGTTGGTTCAACAGGCCAGTCTACAGGAAATCATCTGCATCTCAGCATAAGAAAAAATGGAGTAAATGTGAATCCATTAGGTTATGTGAGTCAATAATTTTGAGACGGAATGGAGAACTTGATAATGGAAAATGATGAAAAAAGATATCGCAGTGGCCTGATAACAGGAATAATTGTGGGCATAGCATTTATGCTTATTATATTCCTTGGAAGAGGTTTATTATTTAGTAGAGCAACCACTGCTGTTAACCAGGATGGCATAAAAGAAGATATGGACACTGTATATGGCAAAATTAATACAGTTAAGAGATATCTTGATAAATACTATTATGAGGATGTGGATGAAGATAAACTTACAGATGGAATTTATTATGGTATGTCGGTAGCTCTTGGAGATCCATACACAACATATTACACAAAAGATGAATACAAAAAACTGCTCGAGAGTAATGAGGGTCAGTATTGTGGAATCGGTGTAAATGTAACACAGAATCAGAAAACAGGAGAATTTCTTATAACGAATGTGTTTTCAACTGCACCAGCTAAGGATGCAGGGATCCTTAAGGGAGATATTATTACAAAGATTGATGGCAAAGATGTATCTGGAGATTCCTTAGATCAGCTTGTAAGCAGAGTAGCAGGAAAAGAAGGTACAAATGTTAAGGTTACAGTAAATAGAGATAATCAGAGTATAGATTTTGATATCACAAGAAAGAAAATTGACATTGATACTGTAACTTATGAGATGAAAGATAACAATGTGGGATATATTAAGATTACAGAGTTTGACGGAATAACAAAGACACAGGTAAGGGAGGCGATTACAAGTCTTCAGAGTCAGGGAATGGAAAAACTCATAATTGATTTGAGGGATAATCCAGGTGGACGTCTTGATTCGGTTCTTGATATAGCCAGTGCATTTATTGAAGGAAAAGGATTATTCCTCTACAGTAAGACAAAAGATGGAACCAGAGATGATTATTATCTTGAAGACAGTTGTATATGTCCAGATACTCCAATGGTAGTTCTTGTAAATGAAAATAGTGCCAGTGCTTCAGAGGCATTTACTGGAAATATGAAGGCATACAAGAGAGCAACAATAGTTGGAACTACAACATTTGGAAAAGGAATTATGCAGTCGCTTTATCCAATGTCAGATGGTTCTGCACTTAAAATAACAGTTGGAAAATATTACCTTCCAGATGATAGCAATATTCATAAAACAGGAATTACACCGGATGTTGAAGTTGAAAAATCAGATGATTCTGCAGTTGATGAACAGCTAAATAAGGCGATGGAAGTTGTTGCTGGATTAAAATAATATAGATAAAATAAAGATGAGACCACGGAAATAGTTAATTACCGTGGTCTTTTGTAACTGAAAAGGAGAATATTAATGGATCGAGAATTAAAATATTTAATTATTGGCGCTGGGGGAACTGGAGGAGCAATTGGTTCACATTTAGTGAGAGCGGGAAAAGATGTAACATTTATTGCGAGAGGAAAACATTTATATACGATGGTTAAACAGGGGTTAAAAGTAGTAAAACCCTCAGGTGATTTTATTGTTACAGATTTTCAGGCAAGTGACATGGAACACTATTCGGGTGATGCAGATGTAATATTTGTATGTGTAAAGGGATATGCACTAGATGAAATAATTCCTTTTTTACAAAAAATTGCTAAAAGAGATACAGTAGTCATCCCTGTTCTTAACATATATGGTACTGGTGGAGAAATACAGAAGAAACTGTCTGATTCACTTGTTTTAGATGGTTGTATTTATGTGGCAGCAGAAATCAAAGAACCAGGAGTTATTTTTATGAATGGGGATATTTTAAGAGTAATTTTTGGGGTAAGAAATAAAGAAGATTATAGAAGTGTTTTGAATAAAATAGAAAATGATTTAAATGAGAGTGGTATTAAAGGTATTTTGTCTGATAATATCAAGAGAGATACGATGGTAAAATTCTCTTATATTTCAGCTCAGAATGCATGTGGAACATATTATAACGTGGCCGCTGGGGAGATTCAGAAACCAGGTGAAATAAGAGATTGTTTTGCTTCGTTAGTTCATGAAATAGAGATATTGGGAGAGGCAATGAACATTAAATTTGAGGAAGACCTTGTAGAAAGAAATTTAAGATTAATTGACAGTTTAAGTTCGAATATGACCACATCAATGCAGAGAGATATAAGGGATGGAAATAAATCAGAAATAAAAGGTCTTGTATATTCCGTTGTTAATATGGCAGAACATTATGGGGTAGATCTGCCAGTATTCAAAAAAATTACAAATGAATTGAAAAAACGAGAATAGACACAGAACAAATGTTCTGAAAATGCTATACAAAGCGTATCCTTTGTGCTATAATCAAGCATACTTTATGTGAAATAAATTAAAAGATAATATATATTTTCATTGTTTACAGGAGGTGAAATAGAAGTGGATTTTAAATTACACCTGGAATACCAGCCAACAGGGGACCAGCCACAGGCAATCGAGAAACTGGTAAAGGGATTCAAAGAAGGTAACCAGTTTCAGACTTTGCTTGGAGTTACAGGTTCTGGAAAAACATTTACTATGGCGAATGTAATTGCACAGATACAGAAACCAACACTGATTCTTGCACACAATAAAACATTAGCTGCACAGCTTTATGGAGAATTCAAGGAGTTCTTTCCAGAGAATGCCGTTGAATATTTTGTATCATACTATGATTACTACCAGCCAGAGGCGTATGTGCCATCTACAGACACATATATAGAGAAGGATTCAGCAATCAATGATGAGATAGACAAACTAAGACATTCTGCGACAGCGGCATTGTTTGAGAGAAAAGATGTAATAATTGTATCATCAGTATCGTGTATATATGGTCTGGGAAGTCCAATCGACTACAAGGAAATGGTTTTATCATTGAGACCAGGAATGATAAAGGACAGGGACGAAGTCATTAGAAAACTTGTGGACATACAATATGACAGAAATGATATGGATTTCAAGAGAGGAACATTCAGGGTGAGAGGAGATATTGTAGAGATATTCCCTGTAATTTCTTCAGATACTGCAGTGAGGGTTGAGTTCTTTGGAGATGAAATAGACAGAATAACTGAAATTGACGTTTTAACTGGAGAGATAAAGAATAGACTAGAACATATTGCAATATTCCCAGCATCACATTACGTTGTACCACAAGATAAGATAAATATGGCAATTAAGACAATCGAAGCAGAATTAGATGAGAGGGTAAAATATTTTAAAGGTGAGGGAAAACTTCTTGAGGCTCAGAGAATAGCAGAGAGAACAAATTATGATATAGAGATGCTTAGGGAAACTGGATTTTGTTCAGGAATAGAGAATTATTCAAGACATTTGGCAGGATTAGAACCGGGAGCTACACCACATACACTCCTTGATTATTTCCCAGATGATTTTATTATAATGGTTGATGAATCACATATCACAGTTCCACAGGTAAGAGGAATGTATGCAGGTGACCAGTCAAGAAAATCAACTCTTGTTGAGTTTGGATTCAGACTTCCATCAGCAAAAGATAACAGACCGCTTAACTTTGATGAGTTTGAGAGCAAAATTGATCAGATGTTATTTGTATCGGCTACACCTGGAGATTATGAAGCAGAACATGAACTTTTACGTGCTGAACAGGTAATAAGACCTACAGGTCTGCTAGACCCAGAGATTATTGTTAAACCTGTAGATGGACAAGTAGATGATCTGATATTTGAAATAAGAAAAGGAATAAAGAATAAAAACAAGGTTCTTGTAACAACCTTAACTAAGAAGATGGCAGAAGACCTTACTGATTTTATGAGAGAGGCAGGGATAAGGGTAAAATATTTGCACTCAGATATTGATACATTAGAGAGAACTGAGATAATCAGGGATATGAGGCTGGATGTTTTTGATGTTTTGGTGGGAATTAACTTGCTTAGAGAGGGTCTTGATATTCCGGAAATTACATTGGTTGCAATTCTTGATGCAGACAAAGAGGGATTCTTAAGGTCCGAAACATCTCTTATACAGACAATAGGTCGTGCAGCTAGAAATTCAGAAGGGCATGTAATCATGTATGCGGATAAGATTACAGATTCAATGCGACATGCAATAGAAGAAACAAAAAGAAGAAGAGAAATTCAGGACAAGTATAACAAAGAACATGGAATAACTCCTACCACAATTAAGAAAGCGGTAAGAGAGAGAATAAGCATAACAAAAGAAGCTATAGAATCAGTAAACAGACTTAAAAAAGATCCTGAGTCAATGAGCAGAAAAGAAATTATGAAATTGATTGAGAAAGTGACTAAGGAAATGAAAAAAGCTGCAGCGGAGCTAAATTTCGAGTCAGCCGCAGAACTCAGAGATGAGATGATTAAGCTAAAAGAAAAATTAAACGATTAAATCGAATAAGGAAGATATACAATGAATAAAGAAATACCATTAATAAAAATAAGGGGAGCAGCTGAGCACAATTTAAAAAATGTCAATCTGGATATTCCAAGAAACAGTTTTGTTGTTTTTACAGGGTTAAGTGGTTCTGGAAAATCCTCCCTTGCTTTTGATACAATCTATGCAGAGGGTCAGAGAAGATATATGGAATCGCTTTCCTCATATGCCAGACAGTTCTTGGGACAGATGGAGAAGCCAGAAGTTGAAAGTATAGAAGGTCTCTCTCCAGCCATATCTATTGACCAAAAATCAACAAACAGAAATCCCCGTTCCACTGTTGGAACTGTAACAGAAATATATGATTATTTCAGATTACTATATGCCAGAGTTGGAATTGTGCACTGTCCAAACTGTGGAAGAGTAATAAGCAAGCAAACAGTAGATCAGATGGTAGACAGAATATTAGAACTTCCTGAGAGAACAAAGATACAGCTTCTAGCACCCGTTGTCAGAGGCAGAAAAGGTGAACATGTAAAAGTAATAGAACAGGCAAAAAAAGCCGGATATGTAAGAATCAGAGTAGATGGAAATCTCTACGAATTAAGTGAAGACATCAAGCTTGAGAAAAATAAGAAGCATAATATAGAAATTATTGTTGACCGACTTATTGTAAAAGAGGGAATAGAAAAGCGACTTACGGATTCGATTGAGACAGTAATGGCATTGTCTGACGGAATTATGGAAATCGATGTAAATGGAGGAGAAGATACACTCAATTTCAGTGAAAGCTTTGCCTGTCCAGACTGTGGAATTAGTGTTGATGAAGTGCAGCCAAGAAGCTTCTCATTTAACAATCCATTTGGAGCATGTCCAGACTGTTATGGTCTTGGGTATAAAATGGAATTTGACGAGAAACTTATGATACCTGATGAGAGTTTATCATTAAATGAAGGTGCAATACAGGCTATGGGATGGCAGTCAAGCAAAGATGAGGGCAGCTTTACTCATGCAGTACTTATAGCATTATCAGAGGAATATGGATTTTCATTGGACACACCATATAAAGATTTATCAGATGAAGACAGAAATATAATTTTATATGGAACAGATGGAAAGAGTCTCAAGGTTCGTTATAAAGGACAGCGTGGAGAAGGTGTTTATGATATAGCATTTGAGGGACTGTTGAAAAATGAAGAACGAAGATACAGAGAAACCAGTTCTGACACTGTAAAACAAAGCTACGAAGAATTTATGACGATTACACCATGTAAGACATGTAAAGGACAGAGATTAAAAAAATCTTCATTAGCAGTTACAATTGCAGATAAAAATATATATGAAATTACGTCTATGTCAATACTAAAACTCCAAAAATTACTAGAGGATATGAATCTGACTGAGAGACAGATTTTTATAGGAAAAGAGATTCTGAAAGAAATAAAGGCAAGAATAAAATTCCTTATGGATGTAGGTCTTGATTATCTGACACTTTCAAGAGCTACAGCCACATTATCAGGTGGAGAAGCACAGAGGATAAGACTAGCAACACAGATTGGATCCGGTCTTGTAGGAGTTGCATATATTCTTGATGAGCCTAGTATTGGACTTCATCAAAGAGATAATGACAAGCTTTTAGCAACTCTCAAACATTTAAGAGATCTTGGAAATACACTTGTGGTGGTCGAACATGATGAAGATACCATGAGAGCTGCTGATTTCATTGTAGATGTGGGACCTGGAGCTGGACAGCATGGTGGAGAGGTAGTAGCTACGGGAACAGCAGATGACCTTATGAGAAATCCCAATTCAATCACTGGTTCTTATTTAAGTGGAAGAATAAAAATTCCAGTTCCATCAGAGCGAAGAAAACCAACAGGCTATATTACGATAAAAGGCGCAAGACAGAATAATTTGAAAAATATTGATGTACAGATCCCTCTTGGAATAATGACATGTGTAACAGGAGTTTCAGGATCAGGAAAAAGTTCTCTTGTAAATGAAATACTATATAAATCACTGGCAAAAACACTTAACAGAGCAAGAACTATTCCAGGTGACCATGACACTATTGAAGGTGTTGATGCACTAGACAAAGTAATTGATATTGACCAGTCACCAATTGGAAGAACTCCAAGATCAAATCCTGCCACATACACAGGTGTATTTGATATGATTAGAGATTTATTTGCAGGTACACCAGATGCCAAGACAAAGGGTTACAAAAAAGGTCGTTTTAGCTTTAATGTAAAAGGCGGAAGGTGTGAGGCATGTCAGGGAGATGGAATTATAAAAATAGAAATGCATTTTCTTCCTGATGTGTATGTACCATGTGAAGTCTGTGGAGGAAAGCGTTATAATAGAGAAACCCTAGAAGTAAAATACAAGGGAAAGAGCATATATGATGTTCTTGATATGACAGTAGAGGAGGCCACAGAATTCTTCAAGAATGTTCCTTCAATACACAGAAAAATTGAGACGCTAAATCAGGTAGGATTGTCGTATTTAAAACTTGGACAGCCATCCACTACACTGTCTGGTGGAGAGGCTCAGAGAATAAAACTTGCCACAGAACTTAGTAAGAGAGGTACTGGAAAAACAATTTATATTTTAGATGAGCCAACAACAGGACTTCATTTTGCAGATGTTCACAAGCTTGTTGAAATTCTCAGGAAATTATCTGACAGCGGGAATACAGTAGTTGTAATAGAACACAACTTAGATGTGATAAAAGTAGCTGATCATATTATTGATATCGGTCCTGAAGGCGGAGACAGGGGCGGAACTATTGTGGCACAGGGCACACCAGAAGAGGTGGCAGAAAATAAGAAATCCTATACAGGAAAATATGTAAAGAAATATCTAAAATAGAAATATAAAATTTACAGAGTAAAAATCCCCCTTAATAGGACGATAAAGCATCTGAAATAACAGATGTATTTGTCCAATGAGGAGGATTTCTTTATATATTGGATTTATATTATGAGCATTATTTAATTAATTCATCTGCAAGAGCATTAAGTTCTTCGATATTTTTGTCAGTGAGGCTGGATTTAATTGTAACAGAGGTTTCAATTAAATTAATATTCTTGTATGACTCTATTATAGGTTTCATAGTCCTCATTGCTGAAGGTGCCCATGAACCATTTTCAATTATTCCAACAGTCCTGTTCTGATATGCTTTTGAAGACAGGAGATTGAGGAAATTAAGCATACAAGGGAAAACACCACCATCATAACTTGCAGCTGCTACAACCAGTTTGTCATATTTGAAAGCCAGTGAAACAGCTTCTGTAATGTCACCATTTGCAAGATCGATTACAGATACATTTGTTATCCCTTTATCTTTTAGTATTCCAGCAAATTTATTGGCAGCATTAAGGGTATTTCCGTGAATTGAAGCCACTGCAATTAACACTCCCTCTTCTTCTGGTTTATAGCTGCTCCATGTACTGTATTTATCAATATAGAATCCAAGATTGTCTGATAATACAGGTCCATGTAATGGACAAATTTTCTGAATATCAAGTGTAGCAGCTTTCTTAAGCAGCACTGATACAGGAGCCCCGTATTTACCGACGATATTTATATAGTATCTTCTTGCTTCATCAAGCCATTCTTCAAGGTAATCCTTTGAAACACCAAACTTGCCAAAGGCATCTGCTGAAAATAGTATTTTTTCCTCTGTCTCATATGAAACCATAACTTCAGGCCAATGTATCATAGGGGCCATAATGAATTTGAGATTATGATTACCAAGAGAAAGTGTATCACCTTCTTTTACTACAATTGATTTGTAATCTGAAAGACTGTAAAACTGATTTAAAGTAGGAAAAGTCTTGGCATTTCCAACAAGAGTAATGTCTGGATATTTATCTAATAGAAACTGAATACTTCCTGAGTGATCAGGCTCAACGTGGGATACAACCAGATAATCAGGAGTTCTGCCTCCAAGCACTTTTTCTATATCTGCGAACCATTCTGTTTGAAAATTGCGATCAGCAGTATCCATTATTGCGATTTTATCATCAAGAATTACGTAGGAGTTATATGTAATTCCATCTGGAACTTTATACTGATTCTCAAAAAGTTCAATGGAAGTATCATCCATTTCAATATATTTTATAGAATCTGTGACATTATTTATCATAAAATTCTCCTTTCAAATTTAGGATTCTGGTAAAGGTTTTTTCGCACCAGATAACATTTAATTTATAAAATAATTATATTATGAAAAGGCCATTTATTCAATAATTATGTGGCTTGACATTGGTATCTTATTTATTTATAATCGTAGCATAATATGTATTTAAGGAGGAAACAGATTTGGATAGAGAGAATATTATAGTTCTTGATTTTGGCGGTCAGTACAATCAGCTTATTGCCAGACGTGTGCGTGAATGTAATGTATATTGTGAAGTTCACCCATACAGTATGCCGCTTGATAAAATAAAGGAAATGAATCCAAAGGGAATAATTCTTACAGGAGGACCAAACAGCGTATATGATGAAACCTCACCAAGATGCACTAAGGAATTATTTGAACTTGGAATACCTGTACTTGGAATCTGCTATGGATCGCAGTTAATGTCATATGTACTTGGTGGAGAAGTTGCAACAGCTCCTGTAAGTGAGTATGGAAAGACTGAAGTCGAAGTAGACAAGTCATCTGTTATTTTCAAAAATGTTTCCGATAAAACAGTATGCTGGATGAGTCATACAGACTATATAAAGAAGCAGCCAGAAGGATTCAGAGTAACAGCAAAGACACCTGTATGTCCTGTAGCTGCAATGGAAGACGCAGATAGAAAATTATATGCTACACAATTCCACCCAGAGGTAATGCACACAGTTGAAGGTACAAAGATGTTAGCTAACTTTGTAATCAATGTATGTGGATGCAGCTGTGACTGGAAGATGGATTCTTTCGTAGAACAGACAATAGCTCAGCTTAAAGAAAAAATCGGTGATGGAAAAGTTTTATGTGCCCTTTCAGGCGGAGTCGATTCATCAGTAGCAGCAGTTCTCCTTGCAAAGGCAGTTGGAAAACAACTTACATGTGTATTTGTTGATCACGGTCTCTTAAGAAAGAACGAAGGAGATGAAGTTGAGGCAGTATTTGGTCCAGAAGGTCCATATGATCTTAACTTTATCAGAGTAAATGCGCAGGACAGATTTTATGCAAAACTTGCAGGAGTAACAGAGCCTGAGGCAAAACGTAAGATAATAGGTGAAGAATTCATAAGAGTATTTGAAGAAGAAGCAAAGAAAATCGGAGCAGTGGACTACCTTGTTCAGGGAACAATCTATCCTGATGTTATCGAATCAGGACTTGGTAAATCTGCAGTAATTAAGAGCCACCACAATGTTGGAGGACTTCCTGATTTTGTAGATTTCAAGGAAATCGTAGAGCCACTTAGACTTCTATTCAAGGATGAAGTTCGTAAGGCAGGAAGAGAGCTTGGAATTCCAGAATACCTTGTAAGCCGTCAGCCATTCCCAGGTCCAGGACTTGGAATCAGAATTATCGGTGATGTAACACCTGAGAAAGTTAAAATTGTCCAGGATGCAGACTTCATATATCGTGAGGAAATCGCAAAGGCCGGCGTAGACAAAGGTCTTGGCCAGTACTTCGCAGCACTCACTAACATGCGTTCAGTAGGAGTTATGGGAGACGGCAGAACATACGATTATGCAATTGCACTTCGTGCTGTTAACACTTCAGATTTCATGACAGCTGAAGCAGCCCAGATTCCATGGGAAGTATTAGGAAAGGTAACAAGCAGAATTGTAAATGAAGTTAAAGGTGTAAACAGAGTAATGTATGATTGCACTGGTAAGCCACCTGCAACTATCGAGTTTGAATAACCATTTGTGAAAATCGAGCCTTTATTTACACATATTCCAAACAAAAAGCGTTAAGTTTTGGCAACGATTTGGCAACATAATCTAACGCAAATGTGTTAAGTGAAATATTATATTAATTGCATTTAAATAAGACCTTACTGAAGTTCTTTTCCAAACTGGAAAGGAATTTCGAGAAGGTCTTTTTCTATTTATCTGATTTTTTCTTGTATGGTCTGTTGCCACTAGAAAATGGAATTAAAGCAGACCTCGTTTCTTCATTTCTTCTGACAATGTATCCTGGAGCTCGGCATCCAACTTGTCAGAGATGGCATTCTTTACATAGCCGGTGGTTGGTTCAATGTTAGGGTAGTTATATCTCCAATTGTCATATTCATCTTCGGAGAGTTCTCCCTGTTTAAGCTTGGAATATTGACTAAGCCAAGCAAAAAGCATAGGTGCTATCTGGTCATAAGCCTGATGATTTTCGTCGAGAGTTATACATGGACGTCCATCCTTATCGGTACTTATTTGGAATCCATACTCGTCCTCAAGGGCGAAGAAGGTATGCATCAATCCAAGATAGGAATCAATATTAGGTACTGTGATTGCTCTGGTTGTAACACCAAAGATATCAGCTAATTGTTTAATCAGGTCATCTTTTGGAGTACGAGCTTCGGTTTCGTATTGTGCGATACGAACATCTGAAGTTTTACCCATGAATCCTACCATTTCACCGAGTTCTTTTTGCTTTAATCCTTTTCTGCTTCGGAATAATCGTATTCTTTTTCCTAACATAGTTGCCTCCTTTTGTCCGTTAATGTTGCCATTAGCATTATAGTTAAATCAATTTGTTTAAGTGTAGTATAGCACCTGTAAATAATGTAATCAAGAAGAACTTTAACAAAAAAAGTTAATTATTTGTTAAAAAGGTCTCGACTTAACTGAAAAGAGTTAATATAATAACTACACATTAACTTAACGGATAAAAGTTAAGTGTAAAACTGAATGAGTGTACGAGACCGAACAAACCGCCAAGACCTTCATAATGAAGCGAGCGCCTGAGTACAAGGGAATAGAAGTACAAGGGATGGCACAGTACTGAGCAGGGTTGCCTGTCAGAACGGGGACGAGAATACAACGAACAAAATCTACAATGAAAGGAGGCGAAGGGAATATGGAAGAAAAGACATTTTTAACAGTGGATGAAATTGCAGAAATCTTAACAGTTTCAAAGTCAAAGGCTTATGAGATTGTAAGACAGCTGAATAAGGAATTGAAAGCAAAAGGACTTATTACTGTAGCTGCAAGAGTTAGTAAAGCATATTTTTATGAAAGAATGTGCTACAGCAAAGAGTAGTGGAAAGGAGTTGATTATATGTCGGTTTATAAAGACAATGCCACCGGCAAGTGGCGTGTGATATACCGGTATACGGATATCACAGGAAAACGAAAGCAGACACAAAAACGTGGCTTTGAAACAAAACGTGAAGCAGTTGCCTGGGAACATGAGATGATGCTAAAAGCTCAGGCGAAGCTAGATATGACCTTTGGTAGCTTCTATGAGATATACGAAGCAGACAAGGCATCAAGGTTAAAGCAGAGTACCTGGGAGACGAAAAGTCATATCATAAGAACAAAGATTTTGCCATATTTTGCAGATCGTAAGATAGATGAAATTGAAGTCAGAGATGTGATTGCATGGCAGAATGAGCTTCTGGCAGCCTTTAAGGACGAAGGAAAGGAAGAAAGATATTCTCAGGACTATTTAAGGACGATTCAAGCGCAGCTTACAGCAATATTTGCACATGCGATGAAATATTACAATCTTCCGAAGAATCCGTCCTCACTGGCAGGAACCATTGGAAAGGAGGTATCAAAGGAGATGCAATTTTGGACGAAAGAAGAGTATCTAAAATTTGCAGAGGTAATGATGGACAAGCCGCGTTCCTATTATGCTTTTGAGCTTTTATATTGGACGGGAATTCGTTCAGGAGAGTTGCTGGCACTTACGCCAAGCGATTTTGATTTTGAAAAGCAGACATTGCGAATTAATAAAACATTCCATCGCTCGAAGGGGGAGGATATTATTACGACACCTAAGACGGTAAAAAGTAATCGAATTATCACTTTGCCACCATTTTTGTGTGATGAGATTAAAGATTATCTTGGAATGTTTTATGAGATAGGTGAAAGTGAGAGGATGTTCAGTTTTACAAAATCATATCTTGGTCATGAGATGGAAAGAGGTTGTAAGGCATCGGGCGTGAAAAAAATCAGAATTCATGATTTACGTCATAGCCATGCTTGCCGTTCATAAGTGCATTTCTAGGACAGTCTAACTGACTGCCTCAGATAATGCACTTTCTTTTGCCTCACGTTCTGCCTTTTCACGTTCATATTTGCGTCTGGCATAGGTCCGGTTTTGGGCACGTTTACGACGTTTACGTTCTTCTTCTTTTATTTGTTCGGGCGTAAGCTCCGGCATCGGTACATCCAACTTACCGACATACTTAAGATAAATATCTATCTGCTGGATTCTGTCGCCGGTAGATTTGTCCGCTTCGTGTACCACGATTTTATCAACAAATTCATGAATCATAGGAGTAGTAAGCTCTGTGAAATCTGTGTATCGATGTACCAGTTCAATAAACTTATCTACATTATCAGCATTCTCCTGATAGTCATTCAAAGCCTTTTCTAAAGTAGCTACTGATAATTCCAATTCACTTTGTTCTGCTTCGTAGTCAGCCAAAAGCATTTCAAACCGCTTGTCGCTTAATTTCCCGTTTACATTGTCCTCATATATTTTCTTAATGAGGGTATTTAGTTCATTGATACGTTTCTGCTCTCTGGAAAGATGCTTTTTCATTGCCTTAGCTTCGCTTTCCTGTTGAAGCGCTGTGGCATTACGAACCTTTTCAACAAATTCTGCTTCATGCTCCTTCACATAAGTGCTGGCAGCTTTAATTACTTCCAAAAGTAAATCTCTAACAACATCTGTACGGACATGGTGCTGTGTGCATTTATGCTCAAATTTGTTTCTGGACAGGCTGTACGTTGAACAATGGTAATTATCCTGAGCGTTGGTATATTTCCCGGTAGGATTGCCGTCTTTGTCCTTCTTTTCATAACCACCGGTGCGGTGATTAAACATCTTGGCACCACAGTCAGCACAAAACATCAAACCAGTCAAAGGGTTTGGTTCTCCCTTTTTGTTAGGACGTCTCTTAGTCTCACGAATTTTTTGTACCATATTCCATGTTTCTTCATCCACAATGGGTTCCTGTGTATTTTCAAAAATAATCCAGTCATCAGAATCAAGCTTTCTGGAATGCGTATCTTTATAGGAATCCTTGTGTGTTCTGAAATTAACGGTATGTCCCATATACTCAGGCTTTTTAACCATATCTGTGATAGTTGAAGCAGTCCATGTGTAAGGTCTGCTCATGTCACAGCTTCCCTGACAGGTTCCAAGTCCCTGCTTAGTAAGATAGTAAGATGGTCTTTCTATCTTTTCGTCGGTAAGAATTCTTGCAACCTGTGATGGTCCGTATCCTTGAATGATAAGCTGATAAATGCGTCTGACAACAGCAGCAGCTTCTTCATCAATAATCCAGCGGTCGTGATCGTCAGGGTCTTTCTTGTACCCGTAGATTGCATTACTTGTCAGATGCTTTCCTTCCATTCCCTTATTATGAAGTACAGATTTGATTTTTCTGCTGGTATCACGTACATACCATTCATTCATAATGTTAAGAAATGGGGCAAATTCGTTACTGCCGTCGTTTAAAGCACTGTCCACATTATTGGAAATGGCGATAAATCGAACATTTTTCTTTCGAAACAGGACTTCGGTATAAAAGCCTACCTCAAGGTAATTACGTCCGATACGGCTCATATCCTTTACGATAACGCATCCTACTATGCCATCTTCAATGTCTGCAAGCATACGCTTCCAATCAGGTCTGTCAAAATTGGTTCCTGACCAGCCGTCATCGGTATAGTGACGCAGATTGGTAAATCCCTGTTCGGTTGCATATTTCTCCAGCATTTTCTTCTGGTTTACGATACTGTTGCTGTCACCGCTTTGCTCTGTTTTCATAAGATTCTCCTTTCAAAACAAACAACCAGCTTATCTGTGGTTTTATTCTACCACGAATAAGCTGGTTTGTGTAAAAATAATTATTGTCTCACTAATAGGAGAAATCCGAAAGGAAAATCGGAACTGTTTTATAAGTATCATGAAATTTAATTTCCCCGAATTTATATGAATGAGGGGAGATATATTGTATTTTTGTTGCAAAAAATATCAAGTTTCCAGTCTGTCGTCATCTTGATAAACTTGAAGTTGTCATCTTTTTTCTTGCTTATTGGAGCCTTTTTTCTTCTCAATGTATTTTCCAAGAAAGTAACCAGTATAACACCAAACAAAACCAACTGCCGCAGAAGCAAATGGATTTCCGAGAAGATATACTGTTATCCCTGCACATGCCGCACCAACTATTGCTCCTATTATTACTCCTATTTTTTTCATATCATTATGCTTTCTCCATTTCTCTTTCATCATTACAAACTGAAGATTTGTTGCACTGACTTCTTTTGCAACGAATCTATAGATAATCCCCGAATTTCTTCCAAGGTACAATTTCTCTATTTAACAACAAGTATTGTAGTTACAACATTTAGAAAATCGTATAAACCGTGAGATACTGCAACTCCGACATATTTGCAATTCTTAATGTTGTATTTTGCAAAACCGAATGCTAATCCAAGCAGCGTCGCAAATAAAACTTGTATCAAATTCCCGTTGATAATATGCCAAAAGCCAAACAGCATTGAAGCTAATACCACACCGAGCCATTTATTTCTCGGCAACAATTCAATGATTGTATCTTGAATATATACTCGAAATATTAGTTCCTCAACCGGTCCTATAATTAAAACATAATAGAAAAATTTACCGATTAAATACCACAATGCAAAATCACGATGTTCTCCGATTAAAGAAAACCCCATTAATGCAGGGAACACGCCGATTATCAGTTCAAGCCCTATAGCAAGTAATATACCGATTAAATAAGCCTTTCTGTTCTTAAATCCATAATCCGATTTAAGTTTGGATAATTTAATAAACAGGAATGCCACAAAGCCAAGAAGCAGATAGAGAAAGCAATTTACGGTCATTCGTATTCCAGTTGCATTTATCATAAAAATTAGCTTAAAAGAAAATGTGAGCAATATTAGCACAAAGGTAAAGAACAATAATATAAATAACTGATTCCTTTTTTCTTTGTTTCTCCACATAGTTTGTTCCTCCATTTACATTAGCTTGGCTTATAAGAACAGTTTGATTAGTTCTTTCGCCCACGAAAAATAGGCTGGAACAACTGTATCAAGCGATTGCTTTACGTCAGCAATGTCCTGTGCGGAAAGCTCTCCTATTTTCTGAAAAACGCTTCCGGCAGCTTCCGTATCGCCTATGGCTACCATCGCTCTGGCGTTATCACCGAGAGCGAAGTATTTCCCAATCGCTAACGCTCCAACGGAAAATTCACCGGTAGCGATTCCCCCAATGGAAATAACGCCAAAACTAATCGCTCCCGCCGTCAGGATTCCGAGGGCGAAGCAGCCTGCTGAGAGAACACCCAGCGCAAACAACCCAATGGCAAGCAGTCCGATAGAAAGCATACCAAAGGAAAACACTCCGATGGATAACATTCCAAGGGATACAACACCTTGTGCTTTCAGACCGATGGCAATCACACCACGAGCGTTCAGTCCCACGGCGACAAAACCTTTGGCGTTTCGGGCAATGTGCCACAAAGGCATACCCATCACGGTCTTTTCGCTCTTTCTCTCCTGCAAACGCTTTCTAAAGAATGGAAGTCCCAAGTCAGTCTGCTGCTCACTGGACATTTCTTCGTCGTCTTTAAGTAGATAGTCTAAGGAACATTGAAACATCTCGCTCATGCGTATCAGCTTATCTGTTTCAGGGTAGGCAAGATTGCCTTCCCATTTGCTGACAGACTGTCTGGATACTCCCAGAATACCTGCAAGCTGCTCCTGCGTATAATTATTATCTTTTCGTAGTTTTGATATTTTATCACCTAATGTCATAGTGAATCCTCCAATCTGAACTTCTTGTTCATATCAATGATACGAATTTGCAGTCCGAAAGAACACCACCTCTGAGTTTCTATATGTAAACTATGGGTTGCATCCCCCATTTTATGCATAATTTGAGAATAATTCTTCTGCCGTAATGACATCGCACGAAAACTCTGGTTGCATCCCCCGACTATCGAGCTACTATATAGTTGCGTTATGTTATAGGACAATAAATTCCGATTTGCCTTATTCATAAAATAAAAATTATCATCTCAAATTATATCAAAATTACACAATCCCGAAAAGAAATTGTTTTTTCTTCTTGAACAAGCCTACCAAAGCCGGACTCATCCAATCTTGTACAATTGATTTTATTTTTTTTGCTGTAACTTTCAGAATGAACTTGTGCAGATTCTGTTTCCGCTAACATCGTATCAAAAAACATCCTATTTATCAGTCTTTGCCAATCCTTTTACTACCTTATCAAAATCAGACTCGATTGGTTGCGTTTTATTGAAGATGTCATATTCCTGATATGCTGTAAATGATACTATAAGAATGTACATTTAATGGAAAATAAAAATGTACAATCCATACTGATGTGATACCATTTCCATGGAGGTGATTCTCATTGGA
>OMVN01000026.1 GCA_900314525.1 uncultured Eubacteriales bacterium | reverse complement strand
GTACTCAGCTGACCAATACTAATAGGTCGAAAGCTTAACCAATAACGGTTTGGGAAGATGTTTTGAAAGATGATTTGATGTGTAGTTTTGAAGGTACAATAATGGCCCGGTGGCTCAGTTGGTTAGAGCGCCGCCCTGTCACGGCGGAGGTCAAGGGTTCGAACCCCTTTCGGGTCGCTTAAAAAACATATGAATTATGGGATCTTAGCTCAGCTGGGAGAGCATCTGCCTTACAAGCAGAGGGTCACAGGTTCGAGCCCTGTAGGTCCCATTTTATAGTATAATATATTTGGTACATTATATGTGCCGATGTGGCTCAATTGGCAGAGCAGCTGATTTGTAATCAGCAGGTTATCGGTTCGAGTCCGATCATCGGCTTTTATGGATGGATTCCCGAGTGGCCAAAGGGGACAGACTGTAAATCTGCTGCAACTTGCTTCGGTGGTTCGAATCCACCTCCATCCATTTAAGTTTTAATATTATCGCGGGGTGGAGCAGTCTGGAAGCTCGTCGGGCTCATAACCCGAAGGTCGTAGGTTCAAATCCTGCCCCCGCAACTCACTAAAAGGTTTAGATAAGCCCAGATAGCTCAGTTGGTAGAGCAGAGGACTGAAAATCCTCGTGTCGCTGGTTCGATTCCAGCTTTGGGCATTTTCTTCTAGAAATAGAAGACAGATGGGATATTAGCTCAGGTGGTAGAGCACTTGACTTTTAATCAAGTTGTCCGGGGTTCGAATCCCCGATGTCTCATTTAAAAGCTACGATTTGTATCGTAGCTTTTTTTGTGTGTAAGGAAATAGCGAGAATATATTCGAGAAGATGTATAAAGAAAACAATCAAGTAGGATGTCTCCTACTTCAGCATAAAAAATAATTTTTATTAGAATAAAAAATCTCATAAATGGAATACTAAAATATGACATTATATTGGAGGTTTAACACATAAATGAATAAGGAGTATTATGATGCAATATACAGCAGAAGATTTGAAAAGAAATTTGATGAATTAAAATGGTTATATATAGAATTGTATCAGAATGAGTCAATGTTATATGAATTATGTTCTAATATAAAAAATTATTATGACAATAGGAATAAAGAATTAATTAATCTAGATATAAAACGAGAAATAAATCCCGATTGGTTCCTAAACAAAGAAAATATTGGAATTATTTTTGATAGTACAGAATATGAAGAATTAGAAGAGTTAAATGAGTATATTTTAAATTTAAATATTAATATGATAATAACAAAAATTGATATGAAATATTTTTATAAAGACAGTAATAAGATACATTCATATCAACCATTGAAAAATAATAGACTGGAAAATTTATTATCAGAATATCAAAAAAAGGGTATCAGTATATTAACTGAATATGAGATAAAGTACGACGATTCTAATAGTGAAAGTGCGTATAGAGCAAGGCAAGGAGATAATGAATATAGAAATATGTATTATTTCTATGATGAAGACAAAATCATTGATAATAACATTTCAATTAGTAAAATACATAAAACGTATTTAAAGTTAGATGAAAATAACTATGTAAGAACTGCTCCTGATAAGAATATGTGGGAACTTAACTATAATAATCCGAGGGTGTTTAATAGAATTATATCGGATATTCTTAATATCGTAAATTTTGGAATAGATGGAATTATTTTAAAAAATCCAGAAGAAATCGAAATAAATAAAACTAATTCAGATTACCATAGAATACTGAGAATGATAAAAATAATTTTGGAAATTGCTGCTCCATCTGTTATTTTATTAGTAAAGAATAAATCAGATTACTGTAATTACGATAAACAAACAAAAGAGTGCGACATACAGTTAAATAATAATTTTACACAAGTGATTTGGAATGCAGTTGCCACAAGAAATATAAAACTTTTAAGAAATGAGATAGAACGTAAAAAAGAAATATCAGCTTTCAATTATATATTAGATAATAATCCAGTAATCTGGAAATTGAATTATAGTTTTTTAAAAAAATATGGAATAAATGAAGAACTGCATAAAATTTATCTGAAAAGATATTTTGAAGGTAAAACTGGATACAGTAACAGCAGAGCACGCAGCATAGAACTAAATGATGGAAATTTCGGGACAATAAGCACTACTTCTTCAATGTGCGGATTGGAAAAGGCTATAAATGAAATGAATGAATGTGAAATAGAAAAATCTGTTGATTTCATTACTATGTTATATGCATTTTTATTTATTTTAAAAGGGGTTCCATGTATTAAAAGTGGTGATGAAATAGGTAAAATTAATAATTACAATGGCGAAATTAGTAAAGAAAATGATAGATTTTTTGCTGTTGATGAAAATACAATTGAAGGAAAATTAATGAGAAATTTTGCAAAACTAATAAATATAAGGGGAAACAATAAAGAATTTGATTATATTGCAGATTTTAAAACAATTGATACATGTGATAACAGTATAATAGGTATTGAGAGAAAATATAATGAGAAGACGATTATAGGATTATTTAACTTTAGTGAACATGATAAAAAAGTTATGTTATTAAAAAACAAAAGTGAATATGAAGATCTCATGACGGGAAATAAGATAGATATAAATAAGACGGTCGTCCCTGGAAGAGGATTTTATTATTTGAAGGAAATATAAAAATGACATCATCTGAGTGTTATGTATGCATCATCATTACTGGATATATCCAGTAATGATACAACATATTATTTACATTTCAGATGATGTCATTTTTTTACGCTGATATTTCTCTGTATTTTTTTGTCAGAAAAGTATATTTTGACTGAATGGAATTTAATTCATAAATTACACTGTCAATAAGTTCTGGTTCAGTTATGTTCTGCCATACAGAATAAGCCGCATCTAAAGCAAGTTTAGTTTCCTCTATTTCCAGCCTTAGCAGTTCTTCCTCTGAAAGATAGCATCGAAAATCCTCTAATAATTCCCTATTAGAAAGTTTATTCTTTTTTTTAAACAAATAAATCACCTCATATGCTAATTATGAAAAAATGTATTCATATTAAGTATAAACAGAAATCTGTAATTTTATTCCAAAAAGTACTTTACAAATTGAATCTCATGTTATATACTGATGTAACATCACAAAAACAAAAAGTAAAGAAAGGAGAAATATAATATGAATGAAAAAACGACTTAATATTGCACTGATATATGACGATAATTATTATATTGAAAATTTCAGAGATTATCTATTAGGAAAGAGAAAAGAAGAATATATCATATATTTCTTCTCATCATTAGAGACATTTTATGAAAACAGTGAAGATACAGACATGATTGTAATTGGAGAGAATCTTTTGTCTTGTGATTTTATAAATAGATATGGATTAAATAAAATCATGGTTATGACTGATGAGGAAAATGTTGATAGTATTTCAGGAGTAAAATCAGTATATAGATATCAGCAGGTAGAAGAATTGATAAATCAAATTATCGAGGAATGTATTAACAGAAGTATATTAGTTAATAAGAAATTAAGGTATATAAGAAAAAATGAAACTAGGATAATTAGTATTTTTACACCGATAGATAGCCTGAGGACAGAAATATGGCCAGTGAAAATGGGGGTTTGTTTGGCTAAAAAAGGATATAGAATATTGTATATTGATTTGAAGGAATTTTCTGTTCTTGACAATTATATAATGGGAAATACTTCTGGAAATTTTTCAGATATTATTTATTTATCTATGACTCAGAATGAAGCACTTTCATTAAAAATAGAATCCATAATAGGATATTACAATGGATTGGAATATATTCCAGCTGTAAAATGTGGAAGTGATTTGAGAAATATTGATACAGAGTATATTATAAGATTAATTAAAAAGATTGGTGAAATGAGAAATTACAATGTTATAATTATCAGTCTGTCCAGTATAGTTCAGGATTATTTAAGGATAATTGCTGAATCATTTGAATCAATAATCCCCTATGAAAATGATAAGTACTGGAAGATAAAAAAGGATAAGCTTATAAACTATATAAGCAATCAGTCCGAATATGAAATAGATAATATTAGGGAGTATTTAATTGAAAACTCAGATATGGAAGAAGGAGAGAATTTATCTTTTATTACAGATGAATTAGATTCTAAAATAAGGGGTGATTAATATTGTGTTAGAGAACTAAGAGAAAAAGTAATTAACAGAATAAATCTCAATGATGATATTGAAGATAGCAGTATTTATGAAATTATTGATGAAGAAATTTTAGAGTACACAAAATATAAAATATTTTCAATTAACAAAAAAAATAAACTTAGAAGGGAAATATTTGATTCAATAAGGGGTCTGGATATTTTGGAGGAAATTATTTCAGATGCAGATATTACTGAAATAATGATTAATGGTCCAGACAATATTTTTTATGAGAAGCAGGGGATTATATGTAAATATGATGGAAAATTCTCATCACTTGAAAGACTTGAAGATGTAATACAGCAGATTGTGTCATTTGTAAATAGGAGGGTAAATGAATCAACACCAATTGTCGACAGCAGATTAAAAGATGGATCTAGAGTAAATGTTGTATTAAAACCAGTTGCAATTAATGGTCCTATACTTACAATAAGGAGATTTCCAAAAGAAAGAATTACAATTGATAAACTAATAGAGATAAATTCTATAACAAAAGAAGCTGCAGAGTTTTTAAGAGTACTGGTGGTTTCTGGTTACAATATATTTATTAGTGGGGGCACAGGATCAGGAAAAACAACATTTTTAAATGCATTGTCAAATTTTATTCCAAACACGGAGAGAATAATAACAATTGAAGATTCTGCGGAATTACAACTACAAAATATTGAAAATATAGTCAAATTAGAGGCAAGGGAAGCGAATATTGAAGGGGAAAATGCGGTAACGATAAGGGATTTAATAAAATCCAGCCTTAGAATGAGACCAGACAGAATAGTTGTAGGTGAGGTCAGAGGACCTGAAGCAATAGATATGCTACAGGCTATGAATACAGGACATGATGGAAGCCTTAGTACAGGTCATGCAAACAGTCCAAGAGATATGTTGTCAAGACTTGAAACAATGATATTAATGGGAATGGAAATTCCAATTTCTGCAGTTAGAAGTCAAATTGCATCAGGAATTGATATCCTTGTGCAACTGGGAAGACTTAGAGATAGGACAAGGAAAGTTATAGAGATAGTTGAAATTATAGGGATACAAAATGATGATTTTATTCTTAACAAGTTATATGAATTTGATGAAGAAAAAGGATGTGAAAACATAAAGGTCAACGGAAAACTTACCTGGACAAAAAATGGTCTTAGGAATACTCAGAAATTAATTAATAACGGGTTGTTTAAGGAGGCAGAAATTTACGGAAACAATAAAATATAGTGAGTATAGATTTAGCAGATATGAATATGTAAAATACGCATTTTATATTTTAATTATTGATATTGCTTTTTCATATACTTTTTTCAAAAGCATAATAGCTTTTATTATATTTATAATACCAGTAAAAATATATTTTCGTATTATAAAAAATATGATTATAAAAAGTAGAATAAAAATGCTGAAAATACAATTTAAGGAATTTTGTTTGTCCTTATGTTCTCAATTATTGGCTGGTTATTCATTAGAGAATTCAATTGGTGAATGTTACAAAGAAATGGTTAAATTATATGATAAAGATTCAGATATTTGCAGAGAATTAATGATAATCTGCAAGCGAATCAAACTGAATATGAATATTGAAAACTGTTTTGAAGATTTTGGAAACCGGTGTCAGATTGAGGAAATCATATTATTTTCTGATGTAATTAATATTGCAAAGAGAAGTGGTGGAAATATCATTGAAATTGTAAAGAATGCAGCAGATTCAATATGTCAGAAAATAGAAGTGGAAAGAGAAATAGAAACAATAATTAATTCAAAAAAATATGAGCAGAGAATTATGGATATTGTTCCACTAATAATGATATTATATGTTAATTTTACTTCAGGGAATATGATGAGCGTTATGTATAATACACTGATTGGAAAATTAATAATGACAATATGTTTATTATTATATACAGTTGCCTTCATTATTGGGGAAAAAATTACAAATATTAGTGTATAAGGGGGATGATAATTGTTTTTTACAATATATACAATTATAGTTTTGATAACCATAATAGTTCTGATTTTAACTAGAAAATACAAAAAAAATAATTTCAGCAAATTAGATTTTAAGAATCACAGACTGAAATTTTTATATTCTCCCAGTGCCAGAATATTAGATTTTATAGATAATACAATTCATAAAATTAGATATGAAAACATTATAAATAAATTGAATCAGTTAAAATTAGGCAGTATAAACAGAAATCAAGCATATTTATACCTGATTAGAAGATTGTCTTTTTCCTTACTGATATTTCTATTAATTTTATTTATAGGATACTTAAATTGTATAAAAGAACTACTGACAGATAACAAGAAGATAAGCAGTTTAAAAAGGCCAGAAAGTGGAAGTATAAGCAAAAATTATGATCTAATAATTAAGCACGGAAATAAATCAGAAAATGTAAATATTGATATAAAAGAAAAGGACTATACAAAAGAAGAGGCAGAAAAGATATTTGGTGAGAGCGAAAGAAAGCTAAATAAGTTGATTCTAGGGAAAAATAAGAGTTTAGATAATATAACAGATGATATAAATCTAGTGAGTTCGCTTGAGAATGGAGTATCAGTTGAGTGGAATTGTGATAGTCAGTGTATTAATTATTCAGGAAAAATAAACTGGGAAGAAATTGATGAAAATAAGGAAGTAAAGGTCAGGGCAATTTTACTACTTTCAGGTTATAAAAAGGAAATTGAATTTGATTTGATTTTAAACAAGGAAAAAAGGGATTACTATAAAAATATTCTTGATATAGTAAATAAAAAAAATAATACAGATAGTCAGAGAGAAGAGGTCAATTTAAATGATATTT
The DNA here is from genome assembly GCA_900314525.1 of uncultured Eubacteriales bacterium. Lineage (GTDB taxonomy): Bacteria > Bacillota > Clostridia > Lachnospirales > Lachnospiraceae > Bovifimicola. Next base: position 51,726 of record OMVN01000026.1, on the reverse strand, counting down.
CTAAAAAATATAAAGTAAATTTTTATATAAAAAATGAAAATAAGTCTTGGATTTTTATAATATTTGCATTTGTAACAGGCATTATTATATTTATTTTAATTGGAAAGAAGACAGATGAAAAAATAGAAAAAAGAAGGGAAATATTAGAAGCAGAATATGCAGGTCTTGTATATAAAATTACAATTTTACAAAATTCTGGTATGAGCATTTTAAGCGCGTGGGATAAGATAATTAGGGATTTTGAAAAGAAAAATACAGATAATAGTATATTGTATGAAGAGATGAAATATGCCAGACAAAAGATGAAAATGGGGTACTCAGAAGGACAAGCATATTTGGAATTTGGCAGAAGATGTGGACTACATACATATATTAAATTTTCAAATTTGCTAGAACAAAATATAAAAAAGGGAACAAAGGGATTAAAAAATGTGCTTGATGACGAAATAAAGGAAGCATTTGAAATCAGAAAGAAAACAGCAAGAAAAAGGGGAGATAAAGCAGGAACAAAGTTATTAATTCCGATGATAATTATGCTTGTAATTTCTATGATAATAATTATGGTTCCAGCTATTTTATCATTCAACTTATAGATTAATAATTTTTATAATCAATCAAATTATTTAATGAAAGGAAAGGGGATAATATGGGGATTGTAAATAGAGTAAAGGATTTAATCAACAAAATTAAAGGGAAGATTATAACTAGTAATTTGGCTGAAGACAACAGGGGAATGGGAGTAATTGAAGTTATTCTTATAATAGTTGTACTGGTTGGACTTGTTATGATTTTTAGAACGCAGATTACGACAATTGTAAATAATGTATTTGTCAAATTGGCATCAAAAATAAGTACATTTTAATGTGAGGTAATAAAAATAAAAACAAAAAACAGTCAGGGCGTTATTACAGTTTTTCTTACATTAATTATTATTCTGGTTTTTTCAATAGTACTTACATCTTTAGAATATGCAAGGAGTTATAGTTTATCATACAGATCCAGTCAGATATCAAAGCTATCCATTGATTCATGTTTTGCATCATATGCAAGAGAGGTCTTTGATGATTATGGGATAATGCTACTGTGGAAAGATGATAATGAATTTATGGATCTGTATGACAACTATGCTAAAAATAATTGTGATTTAAAGGGGGGTTTTAGACTTCCTGTTGCGGATTTCATGTCATTAAAATATACAGGAACATCAATTTTATATAAAACATGTGCACTCGATTATGAGGGTGAATTAATAGAAAAGCAAATCTGTGAATATATGAAATATGAAATAGCTGATGATGTTATTAACAAAATAATAGATGAATATAAAGCAGTTAATTCAGGAAAAGATGTAGATAATTTTGATGAAGAATTAAGTGAGTGCAGAAAAAATATAATTGATGCAAATAATAATGCAACGGAATTAAAGACGAATATAGATGGAATAAAGAATTATCAATATAATCCCAGGGATATATTAAATAATATGACTGGAATTATAAATGAGATAAAATCATATGATGAAAATAGTATTGAAGAAAAAGATAAAAAATTTGATGAATTTAAAGTAGAATATAAAAATTATATAGAATATACTTTAAAAATTCAGAGATATTATGATGATTCGCTGGATAACATTCAAAATTATGAAAAAAATATAGAAAGTGCAAAAGAGAAAATAAATAGCGTTAAAATCAAATTAGATCAGAAAAAAAGTGAAATGGTTCCTGAGAGCTATAATGCAATTGCAGCAGAAATTGAAGATATGAATAATGAAATTAGCGGTTTGGATGGAAATTTATTCCACATAAGTGAAAATAGGGAAGAATTAAATAATCAGAAAATGATCATTTCACAAGTTTCAGCAGATATGAGTGACATAAGAAAAGATATGGAGGATATTGCGCAATTTGCATATGCATTGTCTGTTTATGATGATACAGGTCAATTTTTTGAAAGAATGGAAAACTGTGTAAATAAGGCAAATATTAGTATTATGAATTTTGATATTAATAAACTATATAATTCTTTTTCAACACAGGAAGATGAAGAAAATAATAATACTGTAGATATTATTGACTTTACTGACAAGATAAGAAAAGATGGCATAATAAATTATATAGTATCGGGAGGACTATCTGATGGAAAAATTGAAGATATAAATTCATTGCCATCAGGAGATAAATCATTGAACGGTGGGGCAGATTGGACACAATATGATGAAACTACTATTCTTAAGAGAAAAGTTCTTATTTCACAGTATGTATTAGATAAATTTGATTCATACACCGATGATGGTTTAGATAGTCTAAAATATCAATTGGAGTACATAATAAGCGGAAAGTATTCAGATAGAGAAAACGAAGATGTGATAATTGATAAATTGTTGTTAATAAGGGAAGGACTTAATCTTTTATTTCTATTAGGTGATAATGCAAAGAGACAGGAAGCATATGATCTTGCATTACTTACAACGGGATTTACAGGATTACCCGTGGTAATAAGAGTAACATGGCTTCTTATTATGGGTGCATGGGCATTTGCAGAGTCAGTTGTTGATGTGAAAGATTTATTAGATGGATATAAGGTTCAGGTAATGAAAACTGAAGAAAATTGGAATCTGTCTCTCGAAAATGCATCAGGGCTAAAATCAGGAGATGAGGAGTCAAAAAAAGACAGACCGGGTTTGAATTATGAAAATTACTTGAGATGTTTATTGCTAATGAATAGCAGACAGGAAACAGTATATAGAATACTTGATTTAATACAGATAGATATGCAGAAAAAATATAACAGTAATTTTAATATAAAAGATTGTATTTTGGGAATATCAGTTGAATCACATTTTGAAAGTAAGAGAATATTTTCAGGACTGGGATTTGTTAAAAATATTATTTTTTTCAAGGAAGACAATTTCGATTTTAAAGTTATAGACAATTTCAAATACTAGAAAAGCATGGGGGATCATTAAAATGTACCATATTACAAATAAGCTTATTCTTCTCCCGATAGTTTGCAAGCCTGACATTTTATGGTACATTTTAACGATCTTCCATGAAAAGGGAGCGATTAGTATAAAAAGGGATGAAGCAGTAATTACATTAGAGGCATCGCTTATTTTGCCAATATTTACTATGGCAATATTATGTCTGTTAAAATTATTTATTCTGATAAATTGTAACAATGTTATTCAGGATAAAATATTTTTTGCATCTCAAAAAGTTTCAAGGTATCAGTACATAGTTGAGAAATTCAAGTCTCAGGAATTTGAGAATCTTGTAGGTGAGCAGGACAAGGAAATATTAACTAGCGGGATTACAATTGCATATGTACTCAAGAATATACAGGATAATGAGGTTAATAAGTGCATGAAAGAATCACAAGTCAATTCTCCTGTTTTAAATATCTTAGAATCAGTAATTGATAAAAATGGAGAAGGAGTAAATGATATTAAAGTTTCATATATTGCACTTTATAATTTTTTTGGATATAAATATCCAATGAATATGGCAAATAGGAGTTATTTTAAATCCTGGGTTGGAGAGAGTCTTAAAGAATCATCAAAAAGCAAGAGACAAACTGTTTATATTACAAGAACAGGAAAAGTTTACCATTTAGATAAGAATTGCACATATATAAAAAGAAATATAGAAAGTGTATCTTTTGGAGAAATAGACAGATATAGGAATAATAGCGGGGCAAAATACTATCCATGTGAATCATGCATAAGCGGGCAGAAAGACGAGAATGAGTATGTATATATTACTAAAGATGGAAGGAGGTATCATGGAAACATAGATTGTAATAAATTAGAGCGTAATATTATTGGTATAGATATAAGGGATGTTGGGGACAGGACCAAATGTAGTAAGTGTGGAGGATAATAATGGATATAATAGAAGATTTGATTTTGCTGCTTTTTTTATTTATATGCAGTTATGAAGATTTAAGAACAAGACATATAAATTTTTTTGTATGTATAGTAACCGAATTGATATATATTTTTATTTTAATATTTCTAAATCGATTTAATTTTCTATATATTATTTTGGGGCTTATACCAGGGGCTTTAATATATCTATCAAGTATTTTATTTAATGGACAGATAGGAAAAGGAGACGGAATAATTATAGCAGTTATTGGTACTATGGTAGGTATTTTGAAAGTAACAAGAATACTATTGATTGCTTTCATTCTTGTTTTGGTGATATGCACGCCTATATTAATTATATTAAGAAAAAGTTTAAAGACCAGATTGCCTTTTGTACCATTTATTTTACTGTCATTTATCATAATAAAATTTGTTTAATATCCTGTTTTAGATATTTGTTGAAAAGGGGAATTGATATAAAAAAGTATGAGGGAAATATAACAATAGAAATGTCACTAATTTTTCCAATAATAATAGTCATAATAGCCACAATGATTATGTGTTCATTTTATCTATCTGATTTAGTATCCATAAGAGCAGTTTTATATAAATATGATATTTATGGAAAGGGAACAGATGAAATAAAAAATGAAATTTATAATGAAATCTGCAGCAGTGTAATTGTAGCAAAACCAAGGGATGTTGTTGTAGGTAATGGCGAAGAAGAGTGTGAAATTATAGCTAAGATAGGATATAGCCAAGGTTTTTTTAATATATCAAGAGATGATGTTATTAAAGTAAAAAAATATCAACTAGATAATCACAAATTTATAATTAAGGAAAAAGTTGTGGCAGATACAATAATTAGAATAAAGGAAAAATAATTGGGGGTGTAAATAAGTGGAGGTATTACAAAATGAAAAATATATTACAATGAGACAGAATTCTTTGTGTGCTAATGACTATAGAATAAATATGATAATTAAAAACCAAATCAAGGGACTTCTAAATTTGTATATCAGTCTGGTTGATGGAAATGCAGATATATCATATGAAGTAATGTCAAAACATAGTCTGCAGGAGTTATATAAAAATAAAAAGGCAGGATATAAGGAAATAAATAAGATAATTAAAAGTATAACAGGAATATGCAGCAGAGTAAAAAAATTTTTGTTAAAATCTGATGATATTATATTTGATATGGAATATATATTCTATGACAGTTTGGATGATGAGATATATTTTTGTTATTATCCTGATGATGGTAGAGATGCTCATAGTGATATACGAAAATTAATTCAGGAAATAATATTGATTACTGATCATACAGATAGGAAAGCCGTAGAATTGATATATGGAGTCTTAAATGTTTGTGATAGTGATGACTATTATATAGATCAGATAGAAGATGTTTTAAGCAATCTGGAATTAAAGGGGACAGAGGAATATAGTGATTCTGATGTAACAGAAAAAAATTATGATTTAGAATACGAAGAGTTTGAGAAAGTATCTGAAAATGAAAATATATATAGTGATATGGAGTGTGATATAACTGATTCAAAAGAAAATGAAAAACCTAATTTCTTCAATAAAATGACAAGAGTTCTGAGAGGCTTTTAATTAACATTATTATGAAAAAAATCCAGTATTTACAGCTATTATTTATACATATAGAAATGTTAAACTCTGAGTGTAGAGGACATATCAAAACTTTATACATGGGAAGGAGAAACATATTTATGAGTATATTAAAAAATCTGTTTAAGAATAAGAAACGTTATATCGTTGTGGCAGGATTGAGCGGGGTACTGCTTGTTTCTACAGTATGTATGGCATGTGATTTTGGATTTATAAAACCAGTAAATAATAATGCTGACAAAAATTGTGGAGTAGTTATTGATAAATCAAATTGTGACAGAAATAATCAGGTAATAGCTGTTCCAGAGGAAACAGTAACCTGTGAAACAGAAAAAAATCCATACAATACTGAGATAAAAAATGAAGCAGCGAATAAGACTGAAGAAAAGGCTTCGGAAGAGTCTATTTTGTCAAATGAAAACAATTGCATAACAGACACAAAAGAGACAGAACAGATAAAAAATGAGGATGATACATTAAGTGAGGAGACTACAAATACACAAATTGATGTTAAGAACGACAATAAATGTAATGCCCAGAATATTCAGATTCATGATTCAGAAACTGCAAATATTAATGAGCAAAATGCTGAATATAAATGTAATGACAATATAAGTAATGACACAGGTAATAAAGCTGAAACTAAAAATAATAATATTAAAATAAAGGAGAGTGAAACAAATACTTGTACTATCTTTGGAAATAATGCTATAATCTCTAGAAACAATTGTGACAATTCAAATAGTATTATTAACAACTCATGTAATGGTGTTAGAAAATATATTTATTTGTGTCCAGGTAATAATATAATATCAAATAATAACAATGATTCTGTTCAGATTGTTGAAAAGGAAGTTAGTGAAGACAATAATGACATAAAAGAAGACAATAAGCAGTCTAATACCAGTTATGTTGATGAGGTAATCAGATTGGTAAATGTTGAGAGAGCTAAATATAATCTTCCATCATTGGTAAAGGATTCATCGTTATGTAATGTTGCAGAGATTAGGGCAAATGAGATCGTTTCTAATTTTTCACACACTAGACCAAATGGAAAAAATTGTTTTACAGTATTAAGTGAAAATGGAATATCTTATAGAACATGTGGTGAAAATATTGCCTATGGACAGAGAACACCGGAAGAAGTAGTTAATGCTTGGATGAATTCAGAAGGACATAGAGAGAATATTCTTAAATCATCATATACAAGAATAGGAGTAGGGGCAGTCAATGTTTCAGGAGTATACTATTGGTCACAAATGTTTGCTGGATAAAACATTTGAAAGGGTGAAGTATAATTGACACATGACAGTATTATTTCGACACTTAAGAGAAAAGGTTATTCAAATTTATTTTCTAATGTAATCAATATTGAATTTTATATCAGATATCTTCCAGATGGTAATTCCGTAAAAGTAATAGGAATTACAGATTCAAGTTCACAAAATGCACCATCTGTTGAACAGATTAATGCGGTTTATAACAGAATACAGCAGAGATTTGTTCTTGTGGAAAATAAAAATGTGGATACAATTTTTATTATTTTTAGTGATAATATAGAGAAGGATAAAGTATATAATAATAATATATTTAACTTCTGGCTTATTGATAAAATTGGAGACAGACTGATAGTATTTGAGAATCAGCCAGATGATTTTGACAGTATAAAGTATGATATACTGAATTCAGACAATTATAGTTACGGAAATTCTCGAAATAGAAGAGCGAGAACAAGAGCTCCTAAATCGGATTTTGTTCCATATGTAACAATTATGTTAATGGGCATAAACATTTTTATATTTATTATTACATGGTTATCGACTATTGGTATGTCTGAAACACAAAAAATAATGTTTATGGTCGATCATGGGGCATCATATTCATCGTTAATATTTGATTCTGGAGAGTACTACAGACTATTTACCTGTATGTTCCTTCATTCAGGAATATCGCATATATTTGGGAATATGGTGGCACTATTTTTGCTTGGAATGAGCGCAGAAAAGTTATATGGAAGATTTAACTATTTGATTATGTATTTGGTGACAGGACTGTTATCAAGTTTTGTTTCAGCATGGATCCACTATGGAAATAGGATAATCTCAGTAGGAGCGTCAGGTGCTATCTATGGAATTTTAGGTGGAATAATAATTTTAATACTTGGACAAAATAAAGATAAAAATTCCAAGGCTTTAAATGTCTTGATAGTAGTAATTATGCTGGTTTATGCAGGAAGATCAGGTGGTTCGATGCAGGGAAGCAGTATTGATTACATAGCCCATTTTTCAGGAATGGTGGCAGGAATGATATTTGGACTGGTACACTTACTTTTATTAAAGATGAAAAATGATAAAATAAAAAATAGCGCAGTTAGATTTTAATTTACGGGTAGTTTTACAGTGAATAGAGCACCTTCATTTACAGTTGACTCTACACTGATTGTTCCTTTGTGTGCATCTATGATATTTTTGGAAATTGCCAGACCGAGACCTGTACCGCCGTTTTTAAATGAAACCATAGGATTAAATATCTGGGAAATATTTTCTTTTGGGATGCCAGGTCCGTTATCTAGAATTTTAATTATTAAGTGGCTGTTATTTAGAGAAATATTAATATATATAGCAGGGGCTTTTGTGTTAGCAAGAGCCTCTGTTGCATTTTTTAAGAGATTAATAAATACTTGACGGAGTTTTGTGATATCACCTTTAATTGGTGGGATGTTATCATCGCACATTATAGAAATATTTATTTTCTGATTAAGGGTAGAAAAAGATTTTTTTAGGGAATACAACATGTCATATATATCAAAACTAGAGATGTTTAGTCGACCAGAATTATTTAATACAGATATTTCAGACATAAAATCAATTAAATACTTTACATCCTCCATAGTGGAACTCCAGTATTTAAAATCTTTTACTTCAATATGACTGGATTCTATAATCTGGAGAGAACTGTTAATCATAGTGAGAGAGTTTCTAATTTCATGTGTAATTTTTCGCATTGTCATGGTATAATCGTCTTGTAATAATTCGAGTAGTTGTTGAGTTTTGGGGTTGGAATCTATCAGTTCTTTATATTCCGGATTTGATAAGATATCACTAAACATTTTGTTCTCCTAATATGACTTTTTTGACATACAATAGTCTAAAAAAATTATTGTTAATTGTCAATTAAAATCAAAAAACAATATTCGACAAATTTATATAGTGTCTTGTGGGACACGGAAAGAGGCATAGAATGAATGAAGATTGTATTTTTTGTAAAATAGCAAATGGCATTATACCATCTAACACATTATTTGAAGATGATGATTTCAGAGTAATATTTGATTTGGGACCTGCAACAAAGGGTCATGCACTTATTTTACCTAAGAAACATTTTGAAAATATCTATAAAATTGATGATGATACAGCAGCAAAAGCATTCGTGCTTGCTAAGAAGATGGCAGCAGCAATGACAAAGGCATTTGACAGTGATGGATTTAACATTATTCAGAATAATGGAGAATGCGCAGGTCAGACTGTTTTCCATTTCCATATGCATCTCATACCTAGATACAAGGATGATAATGCAATTGAATTCTGGAAGGCAGGCCAGGCAGATGATGCAGAATTAAAGGAACTTGTTAAAAAGGTTCAAGAGAATCTATAAATGATTTACAAAGCTTTATATTATTCAACATGTGTGTTTTTTCACCGGATAAACTCCGGTGATTTTTTTGCCCAAAAACTTATAAAAAAATGGATGCTACCTGTAAAATACAGTATAGCATCCATGTATACGCCGAGTTTAAAAAATATGTGTCTAGAATTTTGGTCTTTAAATCAGAGGCGAATTGTATTTAAAGCTGTGATACAGCCTTTATTTATTTAGCATTTTTTTCGATAAGATCTAGAATTGTAGTGATAGCGTCATTGTTGTTTGATTTAGCCATAGCATCGATATATTTTTCTCTGTTGTCATATACCTGGTTGATCATATTTACAAGTGACTCTTTGGTAACATCCTCTTCTTCAATTACTTCACTAAAGCCCTGTTTTTTAAATGAATTAGCATTTAAAATCTGGTCGCCTCTGCTTGCTTTTCTTGAAAGTGGAATTAATATGTTTGGTTTCTGAAGAGCAGCTATTTCGCAGATAGCATTTGCACCTGCTCTTGATACAAGTAAATCAGCAGCAGCGAAATAGTTTGTGAGTTCTGATTTTACATATTCAAACTGTTTGTAGCCAGGGATGTTTTTCAGGGATTCGTCTAACTTGCCTTTTCCACATAGATGTATAATCTGATATTTATCCAAGAGTTCATCGAGGGCACCTCTTATGGCATTGTTAACTGCAACTGCGCCTAAGCTTCCACCCATTACCATGATTACAGGTTTGTCAGGGGTAAAGTCTAAAGATTTAAGTCCTGCAGCTTTATCGCCGTGTCTTAATTCTTCTCTGATTGGAGAACCAGTTAATACAGCTTTTCCATCAGGAAGTGATGCAGCTGTTTCTGGGAAATTGTGGCAGATGACACTGGCACCTTTCATGGCAATTCTGTTAGCAAGACCAGGAGTCATGTCGGATTCGTGTATTATTACAGGAATCTTATATTTTTTTGCAGCCAGAACAACTGGAACTGATACAAAACCGCCTTTTGAGAAAACAATTGATGGGTTGTAGTCCTTCATTATTTTCTTGGCTTCTTTAAATCCTTTTAATACTCTGAATGGGTCGGAGAAATTTTTCATAGAAAAATATCTTCTTAATTTTCCTGAAGATATACCCTGATATTCAACTCCCATTTCTTCAATCAATTTTTTTTCAATTCCTGTGTATGAACCTACATATTTGATTTCGTAGCCCTTTTTCTTTAATTCAGGAATTAAAGCCATATTAGGTGTAACATGGCCGGCAGTACCACCGCCTGTCAGTATTATTTTTTTTGACATTTTTATCGCCTTTCATTATACGTTTTTAGAAGCTAAAAGTTCCTTAAGTGCTTTAGAAAGCTGGTCAGGACAAGATGTACCTCTTCCATTGCAGCTTATACCTTCAGTTTTATCAATTACATCCTGAATCCTCATTCCTTTTACCAGACTCGCAATACCCTGAGTATTACCATTACATCCGCCAACAAATTCTACATTTTTGATTATATCTCCATCTGTTTCTATATGTATTTCTCTTGAACATGTACCTTTTGTTTTGAATTTCATGTATTTTTTAGTCATAAGGCATCTTCCCTATAGGGTCCCTCCTTTATGCCCAATATCAAGTATATCAGACATTTATGACTTATCCTCCTATTTTTTAGTTTATAAAGTATCTAAGCGTATTATACTATATAAAAAAAATATGTAAATGAATAAAATGTCAAAATTTGAAGTACGAAAGTTTTTCCTTAATAAAGATAACTATGATATTATAAAAATGTTTACAAAGAAATAAAGATATGATTTGACAGCTATTATATAAATGAAAGGGGTAATATATTTGGAAAAAATAATAGCTAGTATTATTAATAATGATATTTCATTAATTTTTATGACAATAATATTTATTGCGGGGATAATTTGTGGAATATACAGATACATTATATATGAAAAAGAACTAAAAAATGCAGAATGTAACAATAAATCCGAAAAGGGGCTTACTGAAAAAATACTTTCAGAATTTATAGAAGAATGTAAAAAGGGAACTAGAGTTAATATTTATTCTTATGTAAAAAACAAAATAAATAAAAAATTCTTCAGCATAGATTTTCACTTGATATGCGGTTATTTATGCCTTCTTGTAAGTGTTGTTACAGTTGTTCTTATTTTGGTTTATGGAAGGGATACAGGGGGAGCAGAAAATATGTATCTTGACATCTTGTCCTCATGCAAGTATTTAGCAGCAGGTATCATATATCTTCTGATTTTAAAAATTGTCTCAATGATTGTGGATGATTATGGAAAACAAAATGTTCTCACAGATACAATCGCTAACCATATAGAGAATGAGTTAAATTTTGCTATTCCGGGATTAAAGAAGGAGAGTTTAAATGTGAGTGAAGAAGTTCATGAAAATAGCAGTTTATCGGAAGAAAAAAAGATCACAAATGAGCAGGTTATCTATCAGGTTTTAGAAGAATTTCTAGCCTGATGTGAACAAACATTTGCTTGCCAAATCATATTTAAGGTACTATAATTATAGCGAGTAATTTTAAATAGGAATGAACAAAGGAGCGTGTATAAAAAATGGCAAAGGTTACATTTGATTATTCGAAAGCAGACAAATTTATATCTGCAAGTGAAGTAGCCAGTATGGAAAGCATAGTTAATAATGCTAAAGAGACATTAGTATCAAAGACAGGAGCAGGAAATGATTTCCTTGGATGGATTGATTTACCTGTTAATTACGATAAAGAAGAGTTCGCAAGAATTAAGGAAGCAGCTAAGAAGATTCAGAGCGATTCAGATGTATTATTAGTAATCGGAATTGGTGGTTCTTATTTAGGAGCAAGAGCTGCAATAGAGTTTTTAGGACACAGCTTCTACAACAATCTCTCTAAGGGGCAGAGAAAGACTCCTGAGATTTATTATGTAGGTAACAGCATCAGCAGCACATATATCAAACATCTTATGGATGTAGTTGAGGGAAAAGATTTCTCAATCAATATGATTTCTAAGTCAGGAACAACAACAGAACCTGCAATTGCTTTCAGAGTATTTAAGAAGATTCTTGAAGAAAAATATGGAAAAGAAGAAGCAGCAAAGAGAATTTATGCTACAACAGATAAGGCAAAGGGATCATTAAAGAACCTTTCAAATGAAGAAGGATATGAGACATTCGTAGTTCCAGATGATGTTGGAGGACGTTTCTCAGTTCTCACTGCAGTAGGACTTCTTCCAATCGCAGTTAGCGGATCAGATATTGACAAACTTATGGAAGGTGCAGCATCAGGAAGAGAATTAGCACTTAACAGTGCATATGCAGATAATGATGCATTAAAATATGCAGCAATCAGAAATATTCTCCACAGAAAAGGCAAGGCAGTAGAGATTTTAGCAAACTATGAGCCAAGTGTACATTATGTATCAGAGTGGTGGAAACAGTTATTCGGTGAGAGTGAAGGAAAAGATCAGAAGGGTATTTTCCCAGCATCTGTAGATCTTACAACAGACTTACATTCAATGGGACAGTTCATTCAGGATGGATCTAGAATTATGTTTGAGACTGTAGTTAATATCGAAACACCAAAATGTTCATTTGAAATTGAAGAAGAGCCTGTAGACTTAGATGGTCTTAACTACCTTGCAGGAAAGACAGTTGATTTCATCAATAAGAGTGCAATGAATGGTACAATTCTCGCACATACAGATGGAAATGTTCCAAACTTAATGGTTACAGTTCCAGAGCAGAATGAATTCTATCTCGGACAGTTATTCTATTTCTTCGAATTCGCATGTGGTGTAAGTGGTTATATTTCAGGAGTAAATCCATTTAACCAGCCAGGTGTTGAAAGTTATAAGAAGAACATGTTTGCTTTACTTGGCAGACCTGGATACGAGAAAGAAAGAGAAGAATTATTAAAGAGATTATAATCAAATAAGGTTGGGGTTTTTTGACGCTGATTGAATCTTGACTTTTTTAATATCGTGCAATGTGAAGAGGCTCATCAGATTTTTAATCTGATGGGTTTCTGCATTTAAAAGGAATTAGGGAGGGATAGCTATGTCAGATGAAAAATTGGAAAAATTAAAAGAAATAATCAATAACAGTAAATATCTTGTCTTTTTTGGCGGCGCCGGAGTATCCACGGAGAGCGGAGTTCCAGATTTCAGAAGTGTTGATGGTCTGTATAATCAAAAATATGATTATCCACCTGAGACAATACTCAGTCACACTTTTTTTATGAGAAAAACAGAAGAGTTTTACAAGTTTTACAGAGATAAGCTTTTAATTCATAATATTGAGCCAAATAAGGCTCACCTGAGCCTTGCAAAAATGGAGAAGCTTGGAATACTAAAAGCTGTAGTTACCCAGAATATAGATGGACTTCATCAGAAAGCAGGAAGTAAAGCAGTTTATGAACTGCATGGGAGTGTGCACAGAAATTACTGCATGAAGTGTGGAAAATTCTACGATTTGGAACAGGTAGAAAATAATGAACTCGTTCCAAGATGTAAATGCGGAGGTATAATCAAGCCTGATGTTGTACTTTATGAAGAGGGTCTTGACGATAAAACTGTGACCGGTGCAATTAACCATATTGCCAATGCAGATACATTGATAATTGGAGGAACATCTCTTGCGGTTTATCCGGCAGCAGGTCTAATCAGATATTTTAATGGCAAAAATCTAGTGCTTATTAATAAACAGAAAACACCTATGGATGAAAACTGCAGTTTGGTAATTAACGACAGCATAGGAAAAGTACTTGGATATTGCATGGATATTTAACGAGAGGAAACGGAGACAACATTGAAAAAATATTTAAAAAGATTTTTTATAGATGGGCTTGGGGGAATGAGCCTTGGAATATTCTGCACGTTAATTCTTGGAACAATTTTAGGACAGCTTTCTATTTGGGCAAAGGGAGACTTGAGCAGCTATTTAAATTTTGCAGCTAATATTGCAAAGACAATTACAGGTGCAGGAATAGGAGTGGGGGTTGCCTCAAAATTAAAAGAATCACCTTTTGTTACGATAGCGGCAGCGCTTACAGGAATGATTGGTGCATTTCCGGAGATGTATAAAACATCAGCTTTTGTTTTTGGAAATCCAGGGGAGCCACTTAGTGCATTTATTGCTGCGTATATTGCAATAGAGGTAGGACATCTCATATTTGAAAGAACAAAGGCAGGTATTTTGATAACTCCAGTTTTGTCAATATTAACAGGTGGAGTTATGGGAGTATTCCTTGGTCAGTACATAACAAAATTTACAAGATGGCTTGGAAATCTTATAACAATAAATGTGGACAATAGTCCAATAATTGGTGGAATTATTGTATCAGTATTTATGGGAATGTTGATAACTCTTCCATTTAGCTCTGCAGCTATACTGATGTCATTCAACATTTCGGGACTGGCTCTAGGGGCTGCTACTGTGGGCTGCTGTTGTCAGATGGTTGGATTTGCAGTTGCAAGTTACAACGACAACAAATTTGAGGGACTTATAGCACAGGGCTTAGGAACTTCAATGTTACAGCTTCCTAATATAATGAAGAGACCATTAATATGGCTTCCACCGATTATTGCAAGTGCCATTCTTGGCCCAATATCCAGCGGGGTACTTAAGATGGTATGTAAACCATCTTACGTAGGTGTAGGGAGTCTTGGAATTATTGGACAGTTAAATACATACAGCGCAATGACTGCCAATAACGTATCAAATACAGTTGCAGTAATAGAGATTATATTAATGCATTTTGTTTTGCCGGGTCTGATTACTTTCTTTATAACAAAGGGATTTAAACACTTACAACTGATAAAAGACGGGGATATGTATATACAGACATCATAGAAGGAGGACACATGGGAGAAGAAATACTAAATCAGGGAACTGAAAAATTAAATGAAATACTTGACGAATTGAATAAAAGAGAAGCACTAAAAAAGGAATTAAAAGAGATTTCTTCAAATGGAAAAAAATTAGAAAGAACATTAGAGGATAGCAAAAAAGAATATGAAAAGGCTAAAATTGATGATGTTGCAAAAGCAAAAGAAGAATATATTTCTGAGGAAGTTACCAAAATAGGACAGACAGAGTCGGAGATAAAAAAAATAAAGAGCAACAGAAACAAGGCTAAACAGAGGGGAATCAAGGACAGGATTACTAATGAAACTAAAGATCTTGTTAATGAAAACAGAGAATATCATAGGACAATAAGGAAAACATTAAAAGAAAATGATCTTCCATCATATTGTGATTCTTCGTGGTTTTATACCATGTACTGTACTCAGGGAATGAAACAGGTATTGATAAAGATGGCTGTATTTATTTTCACTTTAATTATAATTCCATTAATAATTGTTAAATGTACAGATGTTTTCTGGTTCTTTGAAATTCTTCTATTCATTGCAATTGATGTAATCGTTATTACAGTATTTATTACCATACTGCTCCTTACCAAGGATAAAGACAATGGAACATTAGAAGCAATGCGAGAGTACAGGGACAAGATATCTGATAATTCAGAGAAGATCAAAGCTATAAAGAAAAATATTAAATTAGACAACGACGAAAGCAAGTATAATCTTGATAGTTTTGATGACGAAATTCAGAAGAAATCAGATGAACTTGAGAGGCTTCATGAAGAGAGAGATAGAAAATCAGAAGAATTTGAAAATGAGAAAAAAGAGGATATTCTCAAATCAGTCAGTGAAAAATACGAACCTATAATAAGCAGCAATAATGATGATATAGAAAAAAATAAGACAGAACTTGAGAAGAAAAATGAAGAAATTACAGCTTCTGATAAAATAATTGCAGAATATGGAGAATTTATTCCTGAGAATATATTAACTTGTGATGGAATCAAAAAACTCATAACTTCAATAAATGAAGGACAGGCAAAAGATATAAAAGAAGCAATTGAACTTGCAAAAAAATAGTTTTTTTGTAGAAAAGTTTTTGTAATAATCAAATATGATTCGACATTTTTTGTGCTCGCCTTATGCTAATATATATACGAAATTAATAGCGAAAGGGGAGCTAATAAGTGATCGAAGTAATTTATCAGGGACATGATGACGAAGAAACATCAGGGGAAATCAGGTTGCCAAAAAATGTCAGGCAGATAGGGGATGCCACAGAAGATAAGAGAAAAATTTATGTAGAAGATTTTGTAATGTCTTTCGTAAAACATTTTAATTGCAAGGATTACAAATATGGAGTTCTGCTTGGAAATTTCGGCAGAAAGGGAGAAAATACATATTTATTCATAGAAGGTGCAGTTCTTGCTAAACCAGCCATAGATAATGAAGTATTATTTGATGAGGATGTGTGGACTGGGATTTACGAAGACATAAAGACATATTTTGAAAATGTAGAGGTTGTTGGATGGTTTTTATCTACACCTGGAATTATTGCAAACGACATGGCGATGATTACAAAAATTCATCTAGATCATTTTGCTGGAAATAATAAGGTGTGTTTTCTAATTGACAGAGCCGAATGCGAAGATACATTTTTTGCTTATGAAAACGGAGAATTAAAAAAATGCGGTGGGCACTACATTTATTATGAGAAAAACGGGGACATGCAGTCATATATGATTATGAATGAGGATAAAGCAGAGGAAACCGTTGAAGGAAGAAAAACCATAAATGCCAAGGTACATAAAATTTTATACAAAAAACCTGAAAAAGAACTGGAACCTAAAAGTGAAAGTAACACCAAAATAAAGAAAATCCCGGTATTTAATTATTCGGCTTCTACTGTTTTGGTTGTGGCGGTATTAACACTTGCAGTTGCACTTATGCACACAAAGGGAAAATTAAATGACTTAGAAGGAAGATTTACAAGAGCAGTAAATGCTGCCATATCCGACGAAAAGGAGAGCAATACCAAGGCAGTTACTACTTCTGGAAATATATCTGAATCAGAGATAATACCAGAAACCTCCACAATTGCAGAAAAGGAGACTGATGAAACCGCACTCTGGGAGCAGGAGGAACTTACGCAAGTGGCAGTGTCTGGGAATGAAGATGAAACACAGGCAGTTGAGACACAAAATGCAGAAACACAGACACAGGTGGAAACACAGACAGAGTTTAAGCCAGTAGCACAGATAGAGCCTCAGAAAAGAACATATGAAGTAAAAGCCGGAGATTCGCTATATTCAATAAGCAAGCATATTTACGGAAATATTGATATGATAGGCCGAATCAGACAGGAAAATCATATGGGTGAAAATGATGATAAAATAACAGAGGGAGATATACTTATACTTCCATAAAAAATGATAGTGTGATATACTTTAAGCTATTCATCTGAATACGAAAGGAAAAGGATAATGCAAAATAATATATTCTTTTATATATGGAGAAAAAAGAGAATAATAATACCTGTTCTGCTTATAATTGTATTTGCAGTTACCTGCATTATTATTATTAACAGGGAGAAAAATAAGGTATATAAGAAATACGAGATAATATCAGAAAAAAAATTCGAGAGTATATCATCGGCGA
Organism: uncultured Eubacteriales bacterium; assembly: GCA_900314525.1. Taxonomy (GTDB): domain Bacteria; phylum Bacillota; class Clostridia; order Lachnospirales; family Lachnospiraceae; genus Bovifimicola. The sequence continues at coordinate 34,054 of OMVN01000026.1, read as the reverse complement.
GATACGAGAGTTTTAAAGATGGAATTATTAGATATGACGGAGATGGCCTGTCTTTTTACCGTGATGGAAAAGAAGTATTTAACAAAGCATTCCAGATGTCTTCTCCGATTCTTGATGTAAGAGGCACTTATATTGTTGTGGCAGACAGAAATACTACTAATATATGTCTCATAAATGGATCAGGAAAAGGTTATGACATCACAGCAACTTGTGCTGTTGTGGGAGTAACAGTTTCAAAAAAAGGAGTTGTTGCCGCAATCCTAGACGATGGAACAGCAAATTATATAGAACTTTATGATAAGAACGGAGATAGATTAGTAAGCGGAAGAACTGTCGTAGAGGGGGATGGATATCCTGTATCTATATCAATATCGGACGATTCAAACAAACTTGTTGCTTCATATCTGTCAATATCAGAGGGACAGGCTCACTCTAAAGTCGTATTTTACAATTACTCATCAGTTGGAAAAAATGAAGTAGACAGAATAGTTGGCGGATTTAATCAGTACGATGACACACTTGTACCTAAGGTTAAATTTATTGATAATAATACTGTGGCTGCATTTGGTGATAACAGATTTTCGATATATGATATTGATGAAAAACCAAAACTTGTATATGAAACTAAATTAAAAGAAGAGATAGAATCAGTATTTCATAATGAAAAAAATATAGGAATAGTATTTAAAAGCAACAGCCAGAAATACAATCATTTGCTTAAAGTGTATGATTTAAAAGGAAATGAAGAGTGTGCAATAAAAATTAATTTTGACTTTTCGGGAATAAAATTTGCAGATGAGAATGTGGTTATGAATGACAAAACAAGATGCATGATGTATTCTTTCTCAGGAAAACAGAGATTTAATAAAGAAATCGGAACAGATATCGCGGATGTAGAGCCTGTAGAGGACAATGTGTATTATGTAGTTCATGAAAATAAATACGAGAAGATAAAACTGAAATAGGATAGACAGGAGTAATATGGAAATAGCATTATTAATTATAGTGGCACTTATACTTTATACAACATTTATGATGGGATATAAAAAAGGTATTATGAAAATAATCCTATCAGTAGCAATTACTGTGGTATCATTTTCCGGCGGAGTTTTTTTGTCAGGTCCCACCAGATATTTTATAAAGCATAACACAAATATATATGAAAATATTCACAAAAAGATGGTAAAATATGTGGATCAGAACATTCATGAAGAGACAATAACAAAAGATTTGCAGGATCAGGCAATAGATAAACTTTCGCTTCCAAAGAGTATTAAAAAGAGCCTAAAGAAAAACAATACGGATTTGGTTAAATCACAGATGGAAGCATCAAACTTTAATGACTATATTGCTAGAGCTCTTACAGATATGCTAATAAAGGCAATTTCATTTGTTATAATATTTATAATACTCACTATTGGACTCAAAGTTATTTCGGAAATGCTTAATGTAATAAGCAGGCTTCCTGTAATAAAAGATGTGAATAAGATTACAGGTGGATGTGTTGGATTATTAGAGGGAATAGTAATTATATGGGTACTCTGCATACTCCTCACAGCATTCACAAGTACACATACAGGCAGAGAAATTTTAGCCGCAATTAATAGTAATAAAATCCTTAGTTTTATATATAATAATAATATATTATGGAATTTAAGACTAAAATAAAAAAAAGCTTGACGAAATACAAGGACATTGCTATAATAAACACGTTGTCAGTCATTGCTGACAAGATGTGGCGAGTTAGCCAAGTGGTAAGGCTCCGGTCTGCAACACCGTCATCACCAGTTCGAATCTGGTACTCGCCTTTTAAGGACCAAAGATTTGGTCCTTTTTTTATTCTAAAAGTCCACGTAGATATGAAACTAATAATTCTTTCTTTCTCTCAGGGAGCAGGTCGTACATTTTTATAATCTCCCTTGAGGTCTCGTCTAGTACAAAAACATGAGGTTCATAGCTTTTTAGAAAATCAGCCATTTCAATGTTTAAACAAGCACATATTTTATAAAGATTTTTTAGGGAGGGTATAGACCCTCTTTTTATTATGCAGTCTAACGTGGTGTATGGAATACCACAGGCTTTGGCAAAATCACTGAGATTTTTAAAGTTCTTCCTATATAAATACTTTATCCTTGAGGGGATTTCTTCAATTGGTAAAATCATAATATAACCTCTTTCCTTATTAATATTATAAAGAAATTATACTTTAAATAAAGAAAGATGAATAATATGTCATAAATGTATGGCCTTTGCTCATATTTTAACTGAATATTAGCAAGAACAAAGAATTAATAACTAATATTGCGAAAAAAATGACAAAAAAATCCATATCACAGTTTCGAGAGTGATATGGATAGTTTTAAATCTGGTGCCTTTTCATAATACCTCTAACCGAATCAAAAAGGTAAGGTTTTAGGGATTCAATATCTACGGGTTCAGAATATAAGATTGAACTGTAGCATGTGCTACTCACAAGTTCAGTTATCATAAATAGCATGATTTCTGGATCTTTAAATTTTACATCCACACGGTTGGTTACTCTTGTATATATATTATAGAAATAAAGTTCATCATCATCTACAGGATTAATAAGTGAAGTCTTGAAAACTCCCCAGCTTAAATTTTTGGATATGAATGCAAGTAGTGAGGGATTAGCGCATAACTGGTTTATTAAACTGTTTACTATAAAAATAACTTCATCAAAAATATTGTCTATGTCAGTTTTTAACAGTTCATCATCAGCTTTTCTAAAAAGCTGGCAGGCCTTTTTTGCAATAAGCATATTTCTTAAATCATATTTATCCTTAAAATAAAGGTAAAACGTGCCTTTTGCAATACCTGATTGCTGCACGATATCAGAAATAGAAGTTTTATTTATTCCTTTTGAAGTAAATAATGAAAAAGCAGATTCTAAAAGGGAATCCCTCTTTATCTTCTTATTAAGTTCTAGTTTATTCACAAAAACCATTTCCTTTCATATCTAATAAATACTAATAATACAATAAAATAAAATAATAATAAATAACAAAAATGCTATTGACCAGTGGTCAGTTTTGTGTTATATATTGTATCAAGAAAATGACCATTGGTCAATAAAAAATAAAAAGGAGTGAGAATATGTTAAAGCTGGGAAAGACAATTGTTAAGTTGCGTATACCAATTTTAATACTAAGTTTTCTATTACTGATTCCTTGCGGCATATCGTATTTAAATACAAGAATTAATTACGATATACTTTCTTATCTTCCAAAGAATATCGACACAATGAAGGGTCAGGATATTCTTGTGGATGAATTCGGAACGGGAGCATTTTCGGTAGTAGTTGTGGATAATATGAAGGAGAGTGATCTTGCCAAGTTAGAAGAAAAGATTGGAAAGGTAGATCATGTAAAAGCAGTTCTTGGTTATGATTCATTTAAGGAATTATCAATACCAATGGATGCAGTTCCTAAGAAAATTAAAAATGCAATTGTGAATGAGAAGGATAACAGCCAGATATTTATGGTTTTGTTTGATACTTCATCATCAGCAGATGAGACATTAAAAGGCATTGAAAAAATTAGATCAATAGCCAAAGGACAGTGTTTCTTAAGTGGAATGTCTTCAGTAGTATATGATATAGCTGAGATAAGCAAGACTGAGGCTGTAGTATATGTAGGAATAGCAGCACTTCTTACAGCTGTAATTCTTACACTTACGATGGATTCCTTCCTTATACCAGTATTCTTCTTATTAAGTATAGGAATGGCAATTATCTATAACCTGGGTACCAATTTTATTGGAGGAGAGATTTCATTTATTACTCAGGCGCTTGCAGCAGTTCTACAGCTTGCAACAACACTGGATTACTCGATTTTCCTGTGGCACAGCTACCAGGATTACAGAGAGAAATACCCTAATGAACCTGGAAGGGCAATGGGGCATGCCATTTCTAATACAATTGGTTCGGTTGCAGGAAGTTCAACAACAACAATTGCAGGATTTATTGCAATGTGCTTTATGACATTTACTCTTGGTCTTGACCTTGGTATTGTTATGGCGAAAGGTGTTATTTTTGGAGTTTTATCTTGCGTAACAATTCTCCCTTCATTAATTCTTGTTTTCGATAACGCAATTGAGAAGACAAGACATAAAGTTATAATGCCTGATCTGGGCAAGATTGGAAAATTCGTAGCAAATAAATATATCGCATTTATAATCGTATTTGTAGTTGTTATGGTACCAGCGGTATATGGATATAATCACACAGATGTTTATTACGATCTTGCAGGAACACTTCCAAAAAAACTTGAGAGTGTTAAGGCAAATACAAAACTTGAGAAAGACTTCAATACTGGAGCAACTCATATGATACTTTCAAGCAGCGAGTTATCATCAAAACAGACAGCACAGATGATAAAAGAAGTTGAGAAGGTTGACGGAGTTAAGACTGTGGCAGGATTAGATAACATTGTTGGACCTGCAGTTCCAAAAGATATTATTCCTGAAAAATATAAGAAAGTTTTAGACAGTGGAAAGTACAAACTAATAATGGTAATGTCAAAATACAAGACAGCATCAGATGAAGTAAATAATCAGGTATCAGAAATTAAGAGTATCGTTAAGAAATATGATGACAAGGGAATGTTAATTGGAGAGGCTCCTTGTACAAAGGATCTGATTACAATAACTGATAAGGATTTCAAGACAGTTAGTACAGTATCAATTCTTCTTGTATTCTTGATAATTGCAATTTCGCTTAAATCAATTTCTTTACCAGTTATTTTGGTAGTTGTAATTGAGTCTGCAATATTTATAAATATGGGAATTCCAGCATACACACATACAACACTTCCTTTTATAGCATCTATCGTTATTGGAACAATTCAGTTAGGTGCAACTGTAGATTATGCTATTCTCATGAGTAATAAATATAAGAAATTAAGATATAATGGAGCAGAAAAGAAAGAAGCAATAATAGGTGCACTTAATGGTTCGGTACAGTCAATATTTGTAAGTGCAATGAGTTTCTTTGCAGCAACATTTGGTGTAGGTATTTATTCTAGTATAGATATGATTAGTTCACTGTGTATCTTGCTTGCAAGAGGTGCAATAATAAGTTTCATAATGGTTTCATTTATACTGCCTGCATTCTTTATGATATTTGATAAAGTAATTATTAACACAAGTTTAGGATTTAAGCCAAAAAAGGTTAGGGAATAATATAGAAAGGATGATTCATATGCGTAGAAAATTAAGAAATGTAGTTTCTCTTACAACAGCAGCTTTAGTTGCGGTTTCTGCAATCGGTTATCAGTCATTCACAGGAAATGAGAAAACAGCAAAGGCTGATAATACAAAGGATAAAGAGACAATAGAGAATACAATAGAAGATAACGTAACATTATCAACTACAGGAGAGGATAAAGAAGAAACTGTTTACTTCATATCAGATGCAAATGGACAGGTAAAGAAAACTGTTGTTAGTGACTGGTTAAAGAATAAAGATGGCAGTGATAAACTTGAAGATAAATCAGACTTACAGAATATCGAAAATGTAAAATCTGATGCTGATTTTGAAAAAGGTAAAGATGGCGAAATAACATGGAAAGCAGACGGAGAGGATGTTTATTATCAGGGAACAACAGATAAGAAGGCACCTGTAGATGTTAAAGTAACATATTATCTTGATAACAAAGAAATTAAACCAGAAGAACTTGCAGGAAAAAGCGGAAAAGTTAAAATAAGATTTGATTATACAAACAATCAGAAAAAGACATATACAGAAAAAGGAAAGAACTATGAAGTATATGTGCCATTTACAATGGTTTCGGGAATGGTTCTTGATAACACTAAATTTTCAAATGTAACAGTTAGTTCAGGAAAAGTTGTTACAGATGGCGACAAGAGTGTTGTAATAGGTCTTGCATTCCCAGGACTTGAAGAAAATTTAAATCTTGCAAAGTTTTCTAAGGACCTTGATAAAGATGTAGATTTTCCTAATTATGTAGAAGTAAATGCAGATGTAAAAGATTTTTCACTTGGACTTACACTTACAATGGGAAGTGCAGATTTATTATCACAGGTAAATCTTGATTCTACATCAGACAGTCTTGATGATGTTAAAGACAAATTAAATGAACTCGTATCAGCAACAGACAAAATTAAAGATGGAACATCTCAGCTGAAAGACGGTTTATTAACATTAAATACAAGTTTTGTAAAATATGGAAACGGTGTTAATTCGCTTGTATCTGGAGTTAAACAGTTAAACACAGGGGCATCACAGTTAAGTGGAAATGTACCAGCTCTTACAGATGGCATTTCAACACTTCTTGGAGGTGTTGACAAAATCATCTCAAGTGTAGACGGAGAAAACGGAGCCGTAAGCGGATCAAAACAGTTAGCAGATGGAGCAGCAGCAGTAGATGCAGGCGTAGGCCAGATGATATCTCAGGTAGACGGAGAAAATGGAGCCGTAAGCGGATCAAAAGCAGATGGAGCAGCAGCAGTAGATGCAGGCGTAGGCCAGATGATATCTCAGGTAGACGGAGAAAACGGAGCAGTTAACGGATCAAAACAGTTAGCAGACGGAGCAGCAGCAGTAGATGCAGGTGTTAACCAGATAATATCACAGGTAGATGGAGAAAATGGAGCAGTAAGCGGATCAAAACAGTTAGCAGATGGAGCTGCAGCAGTAGATGCAGGTGCAAAACAGTTAGCAGATTCAAGCAATGAACTTAAGACATCAGTTGATCAGCTTGCAAATGGAGCAGCTGCAATAGATAATGGACTTGCAAATGTACAGGCAGCATATAATGATAGAGCAGATGGAACTCCTGGACTTACAAGCGGATCTCAGGCAGTTTCAGATGGTGTAAATGAACTTGCATCACAGTTGCAGTCAACAGTAAATAGCTTAAAGACATCAGTTGCAGCATTGAGCCAGACAATTACAGATAACAATACAAAAATTGCACAGTGTCAGGCAGTATTACAGGGTGGAATAAGTCCTGCAACAGGTCAGGCACTTACAGAAACAGAAATTCAGACATATATAGCAAACATTCAGCAGTTAAGCGGAGCTAATGCAGCACTTACATCAGTAATTCAGCAGATTCAGTCACAGCTTCCAAGTGAAGAACAGCAGGCAGTAATGACACAGAAAGTAAATGCTCTTACACAGGGTGCAAAAAATGTAGCAGACGGAACAAAACAGGTTTCAGCAGGAATCTCACAGTTACGTGAACAGGCTGCAACACCAGTTGCTAATGGATTAAATCAGTTAGACAGCAAAGTACCTGAATTAATAGCAGGTGTTGAACAGTTAAAGGCTGGAACAGGTCAGGTAAGTGCAGGTGCAGGCAAGTTGAGCACAGGAATGCAGACATTATCAGGAGTATTAAATACACAGTTAAAACCAGGAACATCAGCATTATCTCAGGGAGCAGGACAGCTGAGTACAGGAATGCAGACATTATCAGGAGCATTAAATACACAGTTAAAACCAGGAACATCAGCATTATCTCAGGGAGCAGGACAGCTAAGCACAGGAATGCAGACATTATCAGGAGCGTTAAATAACCAGTTAAAACCAGGAACATCAGCATTGTCTCAGGGAGCAGGACAGCTAAGCACAGGAATGCAGACATTATCAGGAGCATTAAATAACCAGTTAAAACCAGGAACATCAGCATTAGCCCAGGGAGCAGGACAGCTAAGCACAGGAATGCAGACATTATCTGATGGATTAAATACACAGTTAAGAACTGGTGTAGTAAAACTTAATGAAGGTGGTCTTGCATTTAAGGCAGGAATTGAGCAGTTATATGCAGGAACAAAGCAGGCAGCAGCAGGTGGAGACGAATTAAATGCAGGTACATCTCAGGTTACAGACGGAATAAATAAGTTATATGATGGTTCAGTTACTCTTGATGATGGAATGGCAGAATATAAAGACAAAGCAGTAGGAAAATTAAAAGATTTTGCAGACAATGATCTCTCAGAAGTTATAGGCAGAGTAGAGGCAACAGTAGAGGCAGCAAATGATTATACAATATTTACTGCAGCAGCAGACAATAAGAGTACTAGTGTAAAATTCATATATGAGACAGAAGAAATCTCAAATGATGAAGATTAATTAGAATATATTAGAATCAAAACCACACTGTAAATTAATTGCAGTGTGGTTTTCTTTATGTTAGAATTAGCATAATTGGAGGTGTGAGGAATGGAATTTCTGGTAGGAGAAATAGTAAAACTTAAGAAAAAACATCCGTGTGGAAGCTATGAGTGGGAAATTCTGAGAGTTGGTGCGGATTTTAGATTGAAATGTGTTGGATGCGGACATCAGATTATGGTTCCAAGGAAAACAGTTGAAAAGAATTTTAAGGGAAAAAGAGAAAAAATATAATTTTTATACTTGAAATACTTTATTAAATATGATAGACTTGTCATCTGTGATATATTATTACAATTATCCTTGTTTCTCGCTAGACGGGAGACCAGAGACCAAAAGGAGGTAAAGAACGCATGAACAAATATGAATTAGCAGTAGTATTAAGCGTAAAACTTGAAGACGAAGAAAGAGCAGCTGCACTTGAAAAGGTAAAAGAGTATATTACTCGTTTCGGTGGTACAGTTACAGCAGTTGACGAACAGGGCAAGAAGAGATTAGCTTACGAAATTCAGAAAATGAGAGAAGCTTATTACTATTTCATTAAATTTGAGTCAGATTCAGCATGCCCAGCACAGGTTGAGCAGCAGGTTCGTATTATGGAGCCAGTTATCAGATTCTTATGTGTAAGAGATGACGCTGAATAATAGGTAAACTGATTACTAAAGATAATTTAAAGAGAAAGAGGCGATAGTATGAATAAAGTAATATTAGTGGGAAGATTGACACGTGATCCTGATGTCAGATACTCACAGGGTGAACAGTCTATGGCAATCGCAAGATTTAGTCTTGCTGTTGACAGAAGGTTCAAGAGAGATGGAGACAATCAGAGCGCAGATTTCATTAGCTGTGTTGCTTTTGGCAAAACGGCAGAATTCATCGAGAAATATGTTCATAAGGGTACAAAACTTGTACTTGAGGGAAGAATTCAGACAGGAAGCTATACAAACAAAGACGGAGTCAAAGTTTATACTACAGATGTAGTTGCAGAAAACGTTGAGTTCGCTGAGAGTAAAGCTACTGCAGCAAATTACTCAAATGGCGGTTTTGAAGGGGCTGCTAATGAGAAACCTGCAGGTGCACCTGGTGATGGATTTATGAATGTTGCAGATGGTCTTGAAGATGAGGGATTACCATTTTAATTTATAAAAGGAGGGCCTGAAATGCCATACAATAAGAATGAAAAAGGCGACAGAAGTGATTCTCCAATGAAGAGAAGAGGCACACGCAGAAGAAAGAAAGTTTGCGTATTCTGTGGCAAAGAAAATAACGAAATAGATTACAAAGATGTAGCTAAATTAAAGAGATACGTATCAGAGAGAGGTAAGATTCTCCCTAGAAGAATTACAGGAAACTGTGCTAAACATCAGAGAGCTCTTACAGGAGCAATCAAACGTGCAAGACATATCGCATTAATGCCATACACATTAGATTAATATCTTGATTTTAATAGCGTTCGCATTGTTATGTGCGGACGCTTTTTTTCTTGTAAAATGGGGAAATATATGATAATGTTTAAGTAACAAAATAAATATCATGAATGGAATGGTGAGATTATGAGTAAAACAAAAGAAAATATGAGTAAAGCAAGAGAAAATGCCAAGAAACATGGGAAAAAAGTAGGTGGATTCTTCGGAGAATTTAAAGAATTTGCCCTCAAGGGAAATGTAATGTCTATGGCAGTCGGTGTGTTAATCGGTGGTGCGTTCTCAGGAGTAGTTACATCACTTACAAATAACATTATCAATCCTCTTATCAACTGCGTTGGAAATGTTAATGAAGGAACAGCAGGATTATCAGTAAAGATTAATGGACAGACACTTGCGTTCGGTACATTTTTAGCAGATGTAATTAATTTCCTTATAATGGCATTTATAGTATTCCTTCTTGTTAAGGGAATGAACAGATTATTAGCTATTGGAAAGAAAGAAGAAGAAAAGGCTCCTGATACAAAGGAATGCCCATACTGCATGAGCAAGATTTCAATAAAGGCAGTTAAATGTCCAAATTGTACTAGCGATTTAAAAAAATAGTATATTTTTAAGCTGTGTCTCAGAAAAAACTGAGATACAGCTTTTATTTTTTTGAATAACTTACATGTTAGATTTCCATAAAATCATGGCAATTTGCAACGCATTGATAATAAAAATAATTTATGTTATAATTAATCCAAAGCAGTGTTTTGATAGAGCTAGAAAGTGGGAATTAAAATGTCTGAAATAGAAGAAAAAACAGATAAAGAAAAATCTAGGAAAGTAAAAAATAACAGTACAAGTTACAGCCTGTTCCATAGCAGACTTAGGGGTCATACTGCGTTATATTTAAAAATCCCGATTTATTTTTCTTTGTTATTTATTCCTGTCATATTGTGGGCATGGTATGAAGGCAGACAGGTGTTCATATCTGTATGTGTGTGTTTTGCAATGTATCTGATACTTACTATAAGCCTTTATTTTTATGAAAAAAATAAATATGTCAGGGAATTGGTGGAATTTGCATCGGACTATTCTCAGATTCAGAAGAAAATTATCAAGGGAATTGAACTTCCATATGGGTTGATTGACCAGGATGGAATGATACTCTGGTGTAATCAGACTATGAATTCTCTTATTAAAAATCCTGAGTTAAAGAATATATCTGAAGTATTTCCGGATATTAAGCTGGAAATCATTGATTTTGAAGAAAAAAATGGCAGACCATCAACATATATAAATGTTGATTCGAAATTTTACAGAGTAGATTTTGTAAAACTGCCAATGGAAAATCAGTTTGTAAGTGCGGCTGATGAAATTGAGAAGAAGGGACTTATAGCCAAAAACAGTGAGAATTCAGAAGATTCAGAAGAGTCAGATCAAAATGAAGAGTATCTGATTGCGCTGTATTTATTTGACGAGACAGAGGTAAAGAGATTAAAGAAAGAGAATACAGACCAGAGGTTGGTTACTGGATTTGTATATATGGATAACTATGAGGACGCGCTGGCAAGTATTGAGGATGTTAAGAAATCCCTCCTCATGGCACTTATTGATAGATGCATAAATAAATATTTTGCACAGTACAATGCAGTTGTTAAGAAGTTAGAAAAAGACAAATATTTTGTTGCAATAAAACAAAAACATGTTTCTGCAATGCAGAGTAACAAATTCTCCATACTAGATGAAGTAAAGAATGTAAATATAGGAAACTCTATGGCGGTCACAATAAGTCTTGGATTTGGTGTAAACGGAGATGAATACACTCAGAGCAGTGAATACGCAAGAGTAGCTATTGATCTTGCTCTTGGAAGAGGCGGAGACCAGGCGGTTGTAAAAGATGGAGAAAAGATTTATTTCTACGGAGGCAAGTCAAAACAGGTTGAGAAAAACACAAGAGTAAAGGCCAGAGTTAAGGCACATGCACTTAGAGAACTTCTAGAGACAAAAGATACTGTTGTTATTATGGGACATAAGATAGGTGATATTGATTCATTAGGATCTGCTGTGGGTATTTACAGAGCAGCAAAACTCATAGACAAAAAGGCATATATTGTTATAAACGAGATAACATCATCTATAAGACCTATGCTTGAATTGCTCTCAAGCCAGATGGACTTTGAAGATGTTTTCATTAACAGTGAAGATGCAATTGAAATTGTTGATAAGAATACAGCAGTTGTGGTTGTAGATGTCAGCAGACCAAGCTATGTGGAGTGTCCACAGATATTGACCATGACAAAAGATGTAGTTATTCTGGACCATCACAGAAGAAGCAGTGAGGTAATTGAAAACGCATCGCTCTCATACATAGAGCCATCGGCATCATCTGCATCGGAAATGGTAGCGGAGATACTTCAGTATTTCTATGATGGAATAAAACTTGCATCATATGAGGCTGAGGCAATGTATGCAGGAATAATGATTGATACAAATAATTTTACAAAAAATACGGGAGTCAGGACTTTTGAGGCGGCAGCATTCCTGAAGAAAAATGGTGTAGATGTTGCCCATGTAAAACAGCTCTTCAGGGACTCAATGGATGATTATAAGGCAAAGGCAAGAACAATATCTTCTGCAGAGGCGTTTGGAGATAAATTTGCAGTGTCGGTTTGCCCTTCTGAGGGAATTGAAAGTCCTACAGTTGTTGGAGCTCAGGCTGCTAATGAACTCCTAAATATAAGCGGAATAAAAGCTTCATTTGTTCTTACCGAGTACAATGGAAGGATATATGTCAGTGCCAGATCTATGGGTGATATCAATGTTCAGCTTATAATGGAAAAATTAGGCGGTGGGGGACATCTTGATACAGCGGGCGCACAACTTGAAAATGTATCAATGAGTGAAGCCAAGGAAATCGTCAAGAACACAGTAAATACAATGCTTGAAGAAAAGGAAATATAGGAGGCATAAAATAAATGGAAGTTATATTATTAGAGGATGTAAAATCAGTTGGTAAAAAAGGTGATGTTGTAAAATTAAGCGAAGGATATGCTAGAAATTTTATTTTAAAGAAAAAACTTGGTATAGAGGCAACAAAGGCAAATTTGAATGACCTTAAACTTCAGAATGCAAATGACGAAAAAATTGCTAAAGAAAAATTAGATAATGCAAAGAAACTTGCTGAGGAAATTGAGAAATTAAGTGTAAACCTCAAGATAAAAACAGGTGAGAATGGAAGAGTATTTGGATCAATTTCGGCAAAGGAAATTGCTGAGGCTGCAAAAAAACAGCTCAATCTTGAATTAGACAAGAAAAAATTGGTTTTAAAGGATTCAATTAAATCAATTGGTACACACAGTGTAAAGGTCAAATTACATCCACAGGTTACTGCAGAACTTACAGTTAAAGTTTCGGAAGAATAATATCAGGAGGATGCAGTGGAAGAACAAGTAATCAAGAGGACAATGCCTCACAGTATAGAAGCTGAGAGGTCAGTCATAGGATCAATGATGATGAATAGTGAAGCTGTAGCGGCAGCTCATGAAATTCTCACGGAAGATGATTTCTACGGCAGACAGTATGGGCTTTTGTTTAAGGCTATGGTTGAGATGTATACTTCCGGAGTTGCGGTGGATCTGATGACATTAAAAGACAAGTTAGACCACATGGATGCAATGCCTGAACTGTCTGACATAAATTTTCTGAAAGAACTGTTAGATTCAGTACCAACATCGGCTAATGCAAAGTATTATGCAGGTATTGTAAGAGAAAAATCGGTGCTTAGACAGCTGATAAAAACATCAGAACATATAGCAAACACATGTTATAGCGGAAAAGAAGAATTAGACGAAATACTTGATGAGACTGAAAAAAAAGTATTTAGCATAGTTCAGAACAGAGGTGAGTCAGAATACGTTTCCATTGATAAAGTTGTATTAAATGCAATGGAGAGAATAGAAACAGTTTCCAAGATAAGAGGAACTGTAACAGGACTTCCATCGGGGTATACAGATTTAGATTATAAGACATCGGGATTTCAGAAATCAGATCTTGTTATTATTGCAGCAAGACCTGCCATGGGAAAAACAGCATTTGAGTTAAATATTGCAGAATATATGGCATTTAGAAAAAATGCTACAGTTGCGATATTTAGTTTGGAAATGTCAAAGGAACAGCTGGTAAATCGACTGCTGGCCTTGGAATCTAGTGTGGATTCACAGAAAATAAGAACTGGAGATGTTGATGACGGCGATTGGGAGAAGTTGATAGAAGGTGCCAATACAATTGCAAAATCACATATGATAATAGATGATACAGCCAGCATATCAATTAGCGAGCTGAAATCAAAATGTAGAAGATATAAGAGGGAGTTTGATCTTGGAATAGTAATAATTGATTACCTTCAGCTTATGACTACAACTGGCAGATCAGAGAGTAGGCAGCAGGAAATTTCTGAAATATCAAGATCGTTAAAATCCCTTGCAAGGGAACTGAATGTTCCAATAATTGCTCTGTCGCAGCTGGGACGTGCAGTTGAGTCAAGACCAGATAAGAGACCAATGCTTTCGGATCTTCGAGAATCCGGAGCCATAGAGCAGGATGCAGATATGGTAATGTTCCTTTACAGGGATGATTATTACAACAAAGAAAGTGAAAAAAAAGGAATAGCAGAAGTCATTATTGCTAAACAGCGTAACGGCCCAATTGGAACAATAGAATTGGCTTGGATACCAAAATATACAAAATTCGCCAATCTTGAGAGAAAAAAAGAATAAAATTATGGAATACCACATTGATGCATTGATATTAATGTGGTATTTTTGTGCTTATAGGATGAGCCAATCTATTTGGTTCTAGGGAAAATAATTAAATGGAGGCAGTTATGAATATTAATTTGGGTGAAAAAAGATACATAATTTCAGATGCGGCTAAGATAATTGACGTGGAATCTCACGTTCTAAGATACTGGGAAGAAGAATTAGAAATTGAAATACCTAGAAACGAGTTGGGACACCGTTATTATACAGATTACTATGTAGAACTTTTTAAAAAAATAAAAGATTTAAAAGAAAGCGGTTTTCAGCTAAAGGCGATTAAAATGCTTCTTCCGGAACTTATGGAAATAAATTCGGACAGGCAATCAGAAAACAGGGAAGATAAATTGGAAGATAGCAGGGAATCAGGCGATGTTAATCAAAAAGAATTAAAGTCAAATAGCAGTGAAGTTCTGAAACAGGAACTTTTACAGAGAGTAAGTGAGCCTGCCAGGGAAAATACAGAAATAGGTATAAATTCCAAGGAGAGCAAGCTAGAGCAGTTTCAGAGAATACTTTCAGATGTTGTGGCAAACGCACTTAAGGAAAACAACAGGCTGTTAGGTCAGGAAGTTGGGGACAAAGTATCAGATAATTTGATAAAGGAAATGGATTACCTGATGCAGATGAGAGAACAAAAAGATGAAGAGAGATATAAAAAGCTGGATGAGACAATAAGAAATTACCAGGCATTAAACAGGGAGAAAAATCAGAAATCCAGAGGTTTTGTGGAAAAAATAAAGACCCGGCTATTATAAGCCGGGCCATATGTATCGAAAAGATTATTCTTCTGAGATAACGCCTGCTGGGCATCCACCTTCACATGCGCCACAATCGATACAAGAATCAGCATCGATAACATACTTGTCAGGACCTTCAGAGATAGCTCCTACTGGGCAAACACCTGCACAAGCTCCGCATAATAAACAACCATCGTTAATAACACGTGCCATAGTAAAATCCTCCTTTTATCTTAATCGT
The DNA here is from genome assembly GCA_900314525.1 of uncultured Eubacteriales bacterium. Classification (GTDB taxonomy): domain Bacteria; phylum Bacillota; class Clostridia; order Lachnospirales; family Lachnospiraceae; genus Bovifimicola. The sequence continues at coordinate 18,689 of OMVN01000026.1, read as the reverse complement.
AAATATATTCTAATACAAATGGGTAAACTATTCAAGTGGTTTTGTCTAAACAAATGGTGTAATTTGTGGAAAAACTATAAAAAACAATAAAGTTAATTTACATAACTTGCAATATATAAATTGCTGTTATATAATTACTAAACAAATTTAACATTGGAGGAATAAAAATAATGGCAAAAGTTGAGAAAGATATACTTATTGGCGATTTAATACAGATAAATGCAGGTGTTATACCAATTCTTATGGAAGCAGGAATGCACTGCGTAGGTTGCCCAGCTTCACAGGGTGAGAGCATTGAAGAGGCAGCTTTAGTACATGGAATCAATCCTGATGAATTATTAGTTCAGATAAATGATTTCCTTGCTGATAAATAATTTTAAAACAATGGGTAGCACAGATACCCGCAAATAAAATACTGATATTGAATAAGTCCCTGAAATGGGTTAAAAAAATCGTTATAAACAGACTTGCATTGGCAATTTTCGATGCAAGTCTGTTTTTTTGCCTCCAAATAGTGAAAATAGCTAATTTGGAGGTAGAGACTAAATCATGTATCTAAAAAATATACCTCCAAATAGCGAAAATGGCTAAATTGGAGGTAGAGGTTTAAGTTATCCTTAATAAAATACATTAAGAGGAATAAGCAAGACTATAAAAATTAAAATAAATATCAGTTTGATTTTGCTATTAAGAAAGTTTTATATTGATGCCAGATCCTTTATGGCACCCCTCTTTATAACTGGATTAAAATATTCAGTTATAAAATTAACAGAATATGTACTTGATGAGGCGTTTTCGCCGAATTCACACGATATGTTACATATCTGATTAAATGTGATATCATCAACTGATTTATTGTTGATGATAAGATAAAATGCATTATCTTTTTCGTACACACTGCTAGTACCTTTGTATTTGCTTACAATAATATGTGATAAATCAATTAATTTGTCCATGTTGTCAAATTTGAAGACAATATAAATATTCTTTTTGGTATCCTTTGAAGGAACAGTAATATCGGGAACTTCCTCCTTGTTTTGAGTACTATTATCCGACTCATCTCTGATGCTTGACAGTGTGTCCTTAAAGGAGGACAAAAGATTGAGAATATCGTTTGCCGATTTTAATGATTTGTCAGAAAATTCTCCGGTGGCCTCCTCGATATCTTCCTTAGTAGGTGTGAATTTTGAGAACCTTGTGTCAATTTGATCTGGTTCAGGTTCTTTGGAAAGTATAACAACAAGAGAATCTTCGGAAACAGGTATGGCCTCTATGGAAACAGCACTGTTTGCTGTGTCGAAATTAAACTCGCTATCCGCAATTGCAGATATTTCATCAAATAATTTTCTGGCCTGATCAGAGCCATATGTAAGATTTGAGATATCGATTTTTCTATTGATTAAATCGCTCTTATCAAGGAAAAATCGAATCTGATGATCATTTGATTTTTCGTAATTCATCGTAACATCTCCTTGGAAACTAAATTAGTAGTGATAGTATAACTTATTCGTATTCATAATGTAAAGTTAAAATATTATAAATATACAGGTAATATATTACAGACAACAACAAAAATAAAAAGTTGCAATAAATATTAAAAAGATGTTGACTAAAAATAAAATATGAATTATAATTTTCATACGATATGAAAAGGAGGGGTGAGTATATATCTGTGAGGGTAAGGCGTGGGCCGAATTAATAAGGGGATTGTTATTTTGTGATGCATTAAAGGCTCTGCCGGGCTGTGGTGGCCATTACCTTAATACACACATGGAGATATCGCAAGGAGTATAAAATATTATATGGGTCATCAGGCATTGAAGGCATATAATATATCACAGACAGGGGATGGCCTGGGAGTAATAATCTGAGGAAAGATAAAAAACACTACTATTTGAGATTTATCAGAACAACTTCCAGGTCATATAAAAAAAAGATGACTACTGTGACTTTTGATGTTATAATAATCTATTATCACTAAGGAGGAACAAACCATGAAGAAACGTAAGAGTTCTTTTCCATATGCTGCGGTAATAGTAGTATTATTAGTATTGGCAATAGTGGCAGCGATTTATATTAGTAAATATACACCTTCCAAGAAGTTTGTTACAGCTGCAGAACTTATGAAGATATATGGATTTGAAAATGAAAGCGATATAGATAAGGATAAACAGGCGGCAATACTTCTACAGAATAAGCTCTCAGACAGTAGGGCTATGGTAGAGGACGGAGTAGTATATTTAGAGTATAACTTTGTCAAAGATGAACTTAATGACAGATTTTACTGGGACAATAATGAGAATTTATTGCTATATACACTGCCAACAGATATAGTAAAAGTTTCCGTTGGAAGCAATGTGTATGAGGTAACTAAGACAGAGAATACTGTTGATTACCAGATAGTAAAAACTAATGGCAATAAAGTATATATAGCAATGGATTTTGTAAGTCAGTATTCTAACATAAAGTGTGCATATTATAAGAATCCATCGAGGGTATGCATTACAAATAAATGGAATACAGACGTAGATGTGGCAAAGATTTCAAAATCAGTTAAACTCAGAAAGAAAGCAAATATCAAAGCAGATATTTTATATACCTCAGTTAAGAAACATGATGTAACAATTACTGAGAGCAAGGGGAAATGGTCATATGTATATACAGATGACGGACATTTTGGATATGTAGAGAATTCTTCTCTTAAGGGTAGAACAACAAAGAAATTGCAGAGTACATTCAAAGAACCTGAATATACAAGCAAGAGGCTTCCGGGTAAGGTAAACTTGGCATGGCAGGCAGTGAATAATACTGTGGCAAACAATCAGCTGGTTGATCTTGTGACTAATACTAGAGGATTAAATGTTGTATCACCACAGTGGTATAGAATAACAGATAATGACGGAAATATGTCATGTTATGCAGATTCTGCCTACATTCAGAGGGCACACCTTATTGGATTACAGGTTTGGGCAGCTATAGATGATCAGTCTGATACATCAGACAATACACAGATATTCACATATACATCTAAGAGAGAGAAGATAATTAACCAGCTTATAGCTGATGCCATCCAGTATGATATAGATGGAATTAATGTAGACTTTGAGTATATAAAACCAGAGATAGCTGATGATTATATAGAATTTATCAGGGAATTGTCAGTAAAATGCAGAATTAATGGAATTATTTTATCAGTAGATGACAAAATACCTGTTCCAGGCAACTTGTATTACAATTTGAAAGCTCAGGGAGAGACAGTAGATTATGTTATTATAATGGCATATGATGAGCACTGGGGAGTAGCGTCCGGTGCAGGCTCTGTAGCATCACTTCCATGGGTTACAAGTGGAATGCAGACTGTAATTGAGAGTGTGGATTCGACAAAGGTAGTACTTGGTATTCCATTCTATACCAGGTTATTTAAAGAGAATGTGGATGGAAATGTGACAGATAGCCAGACAATTGATATGGACACAGCATCAAAGACACTTGCATCAAATGGAGTAACACCTTGGTGGGTAGATGAATGCGGACAGAATTATGGAGAATACACTAATGGCGCTGGCGAAACAGTGAGAATTTGGCTTGAAGATTCAATGTCTATTGAGAAAAAGCTTGAACTGATTGGACAGGATAACCTTGCAGGAGTCGCAGCATGGAGACTGGGATACGAGAACAAGGATATATGGAATACAATTATTAAATATGTAAATTAAATTATATAACCCCAAATAACAAAGACAATCCCCCTGAATATAATTGGAAAAGTCTGAGTAATTTGGGGTTAATTATATATAAACCGAGAAAATACTAAAATATACATATATAAGGCTTGGCTGAACATAGTATACTATAAAAAGGCATAGGCGGTATTGTTTGAAACAGAAAATAGAAAAAATAATGGGAATAATATTGATAGTCATGATAATAATCATCAGTGTATGTTACAATTTTTCTATTTATAATATTCTGGCTTCTGCAAGTAATGAAAGCACAAAAAATCAGTATAAGGACAAGGTGATTGTAATTGATCCGGGACATGGAGGATTTGATCCTGGAAAAATAGGGATAAATAAAGAAAATGAAAAGGACATTAACCTTAAGATTGCATTGAAACTTAAGAAAGAATGTGAAAAAAAAGGGATTAAAATCGTTATGACAAGGGATACAGATACAGATCTTTCGGGTGGAAATACAGGAAACAAAAAGAAAACAGATATGTATAACAGAGCTAGTATTATTAATGAATCGGATGCAGACATATGTGTAAGTATACATCAGAATAGTTACAATGGTGGAGATATACATGGAGCTCAGGTTTTTTATCATTCTTCATCAGAACAAGGGAAAAACTTGGCGAATATAATTCAGAATGAAATAAAAGAAGAATTAGACACAACAAATAAGAGAATCTCCAAGGAGAACAGCTCTTATTACATATTAAAAAAATCTAATTGCCCTACAGTTATTGTGGAATGCGGATTTTTGTCAAATTGGAACGAGGCAAACAACTTAAAGGATGAATTTTATCAGGAAAGGATGGCAAAAGTAATATTAAAGGGAATATTAAAGTATTTTGATGGACAAAATTTAAACAAATATAACAAGTGATTAACAAATATTTAATATGAATTTGGTATAAGTAATGTTATAATGTTTTCTTGATATTATGAAAAGTCAGGTAAAGTGAAATGGAAACAATATACAGAAAAATTAATCCACAGGAAATTGACATGAGTGTCATAGAAGAAGCAAGCAAAATACTTAAAAGAGGAGATATGGTTGCTTTTCCTACAGAGACAGTATATGGACTTGGAGCAGATGCACTTAATGAGGATGCGTCTAGAAAAATATATGCAGCAAAGGGCAGGCCATCAGATAATCCGCTTATAGTTCACGTTAGCAATACTGAGCAGGTTAAGAGGGTGGTGAAGGAAATTCCTGAAGCCGCGAAAAAACTTATGGATGCGTTTTGGCCAGGACCACTCACAATAATCTTTAACAAAGCTGATGTTGTACCAAATGGAACAACTGGAGGACTTAATACAGTAGCTGTCAGAATGCCAAGTCATGAGGTTGCAAGAACACTTATAGAGTATTCAGATGTTTTAATTGCTGCACCTAGTGCAAATACCTCGGGAAGACCTAGTCCTACTACTGCAAAACATGTTATGGATGATTTGAATGGAAAAATTTCCATGGTAATAGATGGTGGAGAAGTTGGAATAGGAATTGAGTCTACGATTGTGGATGTAACATCCGATATACCAACTATTTTAAGACCTGGATTTATAAACAAGAGAATGTTAGAGGAAGTCATTGGTCACGTTGAGGTGGATAAAGCCATAATTGGAAGACCAGACCCAGCATTGAAGCCTAAGGCACCTGGAATGAAGTATAAACACTATGCGCCAAAGGCGGATTTTACAATTTACGAAGGGGATAAAGACAGCGTAGCAGAGAAAATTAATGAAATTGCCAGAGAGTATATAAATAAAGGATATAAGGTGGGTATAATAGCCAGCGATGAGAGTGTGGATAAATATCATTATGGAGAAGTTGTATCCATAGGAAGCAGGGCAGATGAACTGAGTATTTCTAAGAGTTTATACAAAGTACTCAGAAGTTTTGACGATATGAAGGTTGACTATATACTTGGAGAAAGTTTTGAAAGTGATGAACTGGGACCAGCAATAATGAACAGAATGCTAAAGGCCGCAGGATATCAGGTAATACATACTTAGTGAGGCGTTTTTATGGACAGATATAACAAATTGATTTTTGTGAGTACTGGTGGTACTTGCAGAAGTATACTTGCGAAAGCTATTTATAATAATATCCCGGGAGACAATAAATTAGAGGCAGGAGCAAGAGGATTTGTGGTTCTCTTTAATGAACCAGTTAATCCAAAGGCTGTAGCAATTGCCAAGAGTAAAGGAATAGAAATTGGTGATGAAAAATCACAAGCCCTGGTTTCGGAGGATTTTGGGGATGACACTATTATAATAGTTATGACAGATATGCTGAAGAAACAGGTGTATGAGAAGTTTTCAAATGCACTTAACGTATACTCTATTAGGGAGTTCACCAATGAGGCGATAGATGTGGAAAGCCCATTTGGAGGAGAACTGGTGGATTACGGACAGGGATATGAATATCTTGAAAAACTTGTTGTGAAACTGGACCTTATTTTAAAAGGTGAAGAAGAAATATAGAATAACGGAGGATTAACAATATGATAGCAATAGGATGCGACCATGGCGGATTTGAATTAAAAGAGGAAATAAAGAAACATTTAGAAGAAAGAGGATTAGAGTACAAGGATTACGGATGTAACAGTACGGATTCAGTAGATTATCCTGAATATGGAAAAAAAGTAGCTCATGCTGTAGCGGATGGAGAATGTGAGAGAGGAATATTAATCTGTGGAACAGGAATAGGTATTTCTATTACAGCCAATAAGGTTAAGGGAATAAGAGCTGCCCTTTGCACAGACTGTTTTATGGCAGAAGCTACAAGACTTCACAATGATGCAAATATTCTTGCACTTGGAGGAAGAGTTGTGGGAATGGGACTTGCATTGAAGATTGTTGATACATTCCTTGATACAGAGTTTTCAGATGAAGAAAGACACAAGAGAAGAATTGCAATGATAGAGGATTAGTGCAAAAGGAGGGGTTCTATGAGTGATAAACGAGAAGATTATTTAAGCTGGGATGAATACTTTATGGGAATAGCTCATTTATCTGCTATGAGATCAAAGGATCCCCATACACAGGTTGGCGCATGCATAGTCAGCAGCGAGAATAAGATTATGTCTATGGGCTATAATGGATTCCCAAATGGTTGCTCAGATGAAGATTATCCATGGGGAAAATCTGAAAATGAGCTGGAGAGCAAATATTTATACGCCACTCACAGCGAATTAAATGCGATACTCAACTACAGGGGAGGAAGTCTTGAAAATTCCAAGATGTATGTTACATTGTTCCCATGTAATGAGTGTGCCAAAGCAATTATTCAGTCAGGAATAAAGGAAATAGTCTATGACAGCGATAAGTATGCAGATACTCCCTCTGTTATAGCATCTAAAAAGATGCTTAAGTCAGCGGGGATAATTATCAAGAAGTATGAGCCTTCAGGCAGAAAAGTAGTGATAGATCTATGAAGAAAAAGTACGGCAGACATGTTTATATGAATTTTGCACTTATTGTGCAATTTGGAGTGACAATGCTTGTCCCTACTTTTCTGATGCTTGCAATTGGGCTTTTTATAGAAAATAAGACGGGACTGTTCACTGCAGTCCCATTTCTTGTATTGGGCATGGCAGCAGGTTTTAGGAATATGTATGTACTTGGAATGAAAGCAAATTCGGAATCTGATAATCAGGAAAGAATATTAAAAGAGAAGAGGATTGTGGATGAGGCTACAAAAAAACGGGATAAAAATTAATGAAACAGGAATAGGACTGTTGATTGGTGATATAGTTTATTATATAATAGGTGAGATGGTTATTTTATTATTTATGAATAATAAGCTTCATATATCCATAGGATTCTTATTGGGATTTCTGCTATCGGTTTTTATGACTCTAAGTATGAGTATTTCAGTTGAAAAAGCCATACGATATAAGCAGAGGGAAGCAGAGAATCATATAAGAATAAGTGAGATAATAAGATATTTTGTAGTGGCAGCAGTATTGATAATTGTGGGAATTACAGAAATTGGGAATATAGTAGCTTCGTTATTTGGGTTAATGGCTCTGAAATTTTCAGCGTATATCTGTCCATTTACAGATAAAATTATTAAAAAAATAAGACATTGACCAGAAAATTAAAATATGATAATCTAGAAAATGACCAGTAGTCAATTTTGAAGAAAAGAAGGTGAGACTGTGGGAAATGGAATAGCCTGTAGTATTGTGAATAATACAAATTTTACTCTATTAGAGGCGTCGGCAGACACTAAAGAGAGCAGTGGCGGATTTATGATTCAGCTCCTAAAGGAGATTAAGATTGGTAAAACAACGGTGTATATAACATCCACACATGTGAGTCTTTTTATTGTCGCAATTACTCTTATGATATTTGCACTTGTTGTAAATCATAAGCTAAAACACGCAGACATTAATGATACCCCAAAGGGAATCTTAAATGTAGCAGAACTCTTAGTTGAGACCATAGACAGGATGGTATACAGCATAATGGGTTCAAACGCCAAAAAATTTCATAATTATATAGGCGTATTGTTCATATTTGTATTACTGAGCAATGTGTCAGGACTGTTTGGTCTCAGACCACCGACAGCAGATTATGGAATAACACTTCCACTTGGACTTATTACGTTCGCACTTATTCAGTACAACGGAATTAAAGTCAATAAAACAAGACATTTTACAGATTTATTTAAACCATTATGGTTTTTGTTTCCAATAAATCTTATTGGAGAATTTGCAGTGCCATTATCACTTTCACTTCGTCTGTTTGGTAATGTTATGTCAGGAACAGTGCTTATGGGACTTATATACGAGTTGTTAAGACCATTTGCAGTTGGATGGCCGGCAGTGCTGCATGTATATTTTGATGTATTTTCAGGATGTATACAGGCGTATGTAATTTGTATGCTCACAATGGTTTATATAAATGATAAAATTGGAGATTAATAATTTTGTTTCGCATTAAGCGAAGAATGGAGGAAAATTATGAATATTAATGGACAGGAATTTATTTATGGTATGTCAGCTGTAGGTGCTGGTATCGCAATGATCGCCGGTATTGGACCTGGTATTGGACAGGGTATCGCAGCAGGTCATGCAGCAGCTGCTGTAGGACGTAATCCGGGTGCAAAATCAGATATCACATCTACTATGTTACTTGGACAGGCCGTAGCAGAAACAACAGGTCTTTATGGACTTGCTGTTGCCATTATTTTAATGTTTGTAAAACCTTTCAAATAAGATAATAATTCACTGCATAAATAGCAGGGATAAATATTCAGAATATAGAAAGGGGGCAAGACATTGTTTGGTGAAAGACTGTTTGGTCTGGATGCACAGATTTTGTTTGATGCAGGAGTGCTGCTGATAACCATGTTTGTTTTGTTCTTCTTCTTATCATATTTTCTGTTTAATCCTGTAAGGGATTTTATGAAAAAGAGAAAAGACAAGATAACAGAGGAGAGAGAGCAGGCAGGTAGGGACAAAGAAGAAGCAGCAAAACTCAGAGAAGAATATGAGAGCAGACTGAAAAATATAGATAAAGAAGCAGAAGAAATTCTTAGCAGTGCCAGAGCTAAAGCTCTAAAGAATCAGAGCCGAATAGAAGAAGAGGCAAGGGCAGAGGCTGGCAGAATTATAGCTCATGCAAAACATGATGGAGAGCTTGAGAAGAAGAAAGTTGCAGATGACGTCAAAAAGGAAATAATTGGTGTTGCAACTGTCATGGCTGGTAAAGTAGCACAGGCGTCAGTAGATGAGGCAAAACAGAATGAACTCATCGAAGAGACACTTAAAGAAATGGGTGAGGATACATGGCTAAGTTAGTAAATAAGACATATGGAGATGCCTTGTTTGACCTTGCAGTTTCTGAGGGTAAAACAGATACCCTGTTTCAGGAGGCTGTGGAATTAAGAGAGATTTTTGGTGAAAATCCAGACCTTTTGAAATTACTTACCAATCCAAGAATTGAAAAAAATGAGAAAATTCAGATTGTTGAAAATATATTTGGTGGCAGGGCATCCGAGGAAATATTAGGATTTTTAAATATTATTATTACCAAGGATAGACAGAAATATATAGATGGCATATTGGATTATTTTATTGCCAGGGCAAAAGAATATAAGAAAATTGGGGTTGTATATGTCACAACTGCAATTGAATTAAACAAAGAAAACAAAGATAAAATAGAAAACAAGCTGTTGTCGACTACTGATTACGAGTCATTAGAGATGAATTATACTGTAGATGAAGATGTAATTGGTGGAATGATTATTAAGATTGGCGACAGAGTTGTGGACAGTACAATTCGCACAAAGTTAGAAAAACTGTCAAAGCAGTTAAGTGATGTGCAGGTATAAATTTGATTAAGAAAGAAGGTGGACATTTCCATGAATTTAAAGCCGGAAGAAATTAGTTCTGTAATAAAAGAACAGATAAAGAGATATTCCGATAAACTTGATGTATCAGATATTGGTACAGTAATTCAGGTTGCAGACGGAATAGCCAGAATTCATGGCCTCGACAATGCAATGCAGGGCGAACTTTTAGAGTTCCCGGGTCAAATATATGGAATGGTCTTAAACCTTGAGGAAGACAATGTTGGTGCCGTTTTACTAGGCAATCATAAAAACATTAATGAAGGCGATATTGTAAAATCAACAGGAAGAGTAGTTGAGGTACCAGTAGGTGACGAAATGCTCGGTAGAGTTGTAAATGCCTTGGGTCAGCCTGTAGATGATTTAGGACCGATTGATACAGATAAGAGAAGACAGATTGAGAGAGTTGCACCAGGAGTTATTTCCAGAAAGTCAGTTGATACACCACTTCAGACTGGAATAAAAGCCATTGATGCAATGGTTCCAATTGGAAGAGGACAGAGAGAGCTTATAATTGGAGACCGTCAGACAGGTAAAACTGCCATTGCAATAGATACAATTATCAACCAGAAGGGACAGAATGTAAAATGTATTTATGTTGCGATTGGACAGAAAGCCTCTACAGTAGCAGGAATAGTAAAGACACTTAAAGAACACGGAGCAATGGCTTATACTACAGTTGTTGTTTCTACTGCCAGTGATCTTGCACCACTTCAGTATATTGCGCCTTATTCAGGATGCGCGATAGGTGAGGAATGGATGGAAAATGGAGACGACGTATTAGTTGTATATGATGATTTGTCAAAGCATGCAACTGCATATAGAACACTCTCTTTACTTCTGAGAAGACCACCAGGTCGTGAGGCATATCCTGGAGATGTTTTCTATCTACATTCAAGATTACTCGAGAGAGCAGCAAAACTTTCAGATGAATTGGGAGGAGGCTCGCTTACAGCACTTCCAATCATTGAGACTCAGGCCGGAGATGTATCAGCATACATTCCAACAAATGTTATTTCTATAACAGATGGACAGATTTATTTAGAGACAGAGATGTTTAACTCAGGTTTCAGACCAGCAGTAAATGCCGGATTATCTGTTTCCAGAGTTGGAGGCGCTGCACAGATTAAGGCCATCAAGAAATTAGCTGCACCAATCAGAGTAGAGCTTGCCCAGTACAGAGAGCTTGCAGCATTCTCGCAGTTTGGTTCAGAGTTAGATGCAGATACAAAAGAAAAGCTTGCCCAGGGTGAGAGAATAAAAGAGATGCTTAAACAGGATCAGTATAATACACTGCCTGTAGAGTATCAGGTTATCATAATATATGTTGCAACAAAGAAATATTTGTTAGACATTAAAGTAGAAGAAGTTCTTGATTTTGAGAAAGACCTCTTTGAATTCATTGATACGAAATATCCTGAGATTCCACAGGATATCAAGGCAACAAGAGAACTCAGCAAAGAAACAGAAGATAAATTAAAAGCTGCAATAGAAGAATTTAAGAATGCCAGATAAGCGGAGGTGATTTACAGATGTCATCTATGAGAGATATAAAGAGACGAAAAGTCAGTGTAGAGAGCACAGAACAGATCACCAAAGCCATGAAATTAGTAGCCACTGTAAAGCTTCAGAAAGCAAGGCAGAGAGCAGAAGAGTCAAAACCTTATTTTGATAAAATGTATGAAACAGTTTCATCCATTTTACAGAGATCAGGAAATATAAATAATAAATATCTTAAAGAAAATGGTAGTACAAAAAAAGCAGTAATTGTAATTACTGGAAACAGGGGTCTTGCAGGAGGATATAATACAAATATTACTAAACTTCTGACAAAAGACAACAATTTTAAACCTGAAGATGTTGTTGTTTATAATCTTGGCAAGAAGGGAAAAGAAATTCTGCAGAGATTTGGTTACGAAATAAAATACGATGATTCAGAAGTGATGAATGAACCACTCTACAGAGATGCTATGAGCTTAAGTGAGAGGGTTTTGACGGATTATGAGAACGGAGAGTTTGGAGAACTCTATATTGCGTATACGGTTTTTAAGAATACAGTATCTCATATCCCGACACTGTTAAAAATAATTCCTGTATCAAAGGATGAAGGGCAGGTATCAGGCGAAGACAAACTGGCAATTATGAATTATGAGCCAAATGAAGATGATGCACTGTCGCTCATTATTCCAAAATACGTAACAAGTATTATCTATGGAGGAATTATAGAGGCAGTCGCCAGTGAAAATGGTGCGAGAATGTCGGCTATGGATTCAGCTACAAATAATGCAGATGAGATGATAAAGGACTTAGGTCTTCTTTACAACAGAGCGAGACAGAGCTCTATAACACAGGAATTAACAGAGATTATAGCAGGCGCAGAAGCTATTAGTTAAACACAGGGAGGTAGAAAATGGCAGACAAAGAAAAATGTGTTGGTAAAATAACACAGATTGTTGGTGCTGTTCTTGACATAAAATTCAGTGCAGGAAAATTGCCTGAAATTCATGACGCCATAAATATTAAGAGAAATGATGGTGGAAAACTCGTGGTTGAGGTTGCACAGCAGCTTGGAGACGAGACAGTCAGATGTATAGCCATGGGACCTACAGACGGTCTTGTCCGCGGAATGGAAGCGGTGGCCACAGGTGCACCAATTATGGTTCCTGTAGGAGAAAAAACACTTGGAAGAATGTTTAATGTTCTTGGAGATCCAATCGATAATGTGGAAGCACCACAGGATGTTTCATATCTTCCTATTCACAGACTTGCACCTGAATTTTCAGAGCAGTCAACAGATACACAGATATTAGAGACAGGTATAAAAGTAGTTGATCTTCTCTGCCCATATCAAAAAGGTGGTAAAATTGGACTTTTCGGTGGTGCTGGAGTAGGAAAGACAGTACTTATACAGGAGTTAATTCATAACATAGCCACAGAACATGGTGGATATTCAGTATTCACTGGAGTTGGCGAACGTACAAGAGAGGGAAATGATCTCTATTATGAGATGAAAGAATCCGGAGTTATCAATAAGACAACAATGGTATTCGGACAGATGAATGAGCCACCTGGAGCCAGAATGAGAGTTGGACTTACTGGACTTACAATGGCAGAGCATTTTAGAGATAAAGCTGGAAAAGATGTACTTCTTTTCATAGATAATATTTTCAGATTTACACAGGCAGGTTCAGAGGTTTCGGCATTACTAGGACGTATGCCTTCGGCAGTTGGATATCAGCCTACACTTCAGACAGAGATGGGTGCTTTACAGGAGAGAATCACTTCTACAAAGAGCGGATCAATAACATCTGTTCAGGCAGTATATGTACCTGCGGATGACCTTACAGACCCAGCTCCTGCAACAACATTTGCTCATCTGGATGCCACAACAGTATTATCAAGATCAATAGTTGAACTTGGTATCTATCCAGCGGTAGATCCACTTGAATCAACTTCAAGAATCTTAGACCCTAAGATTGTGGGAGAAGAGCATTACAGAGTTGCCAGGGGAGTTCAGGAGATACTCCAGAAATACAAAGAACTCCAGGATATTATTGCAATCCTTGGTATGGATGAATTATCAGAAGAGGATAAGACAGTAGTGGCAAGAGCTAGAAAAGTTCAGAGATTTTTATCTCAGCCATTTAACGTTGCAGTTCAGTTTACAGGTGTACCTGGAGCATATGTTCCACTTACTGAGACTGTCAGAAGCTTTGGAGAAATCCTTGATGGTAAACATGATAATATTCCTGAGAGCTATTTCTTAAATGCTGGAAGCATTGATGATGTAGTAGAGAAGTATAATAATGAGCAGGCATCTTAATAACAGGTGCGGACAGGAGGAGAAATGATAGACGTAGAGATAATTACTCCGGACAGATCATTTTATACAGGCAAGGTCTCTTTCATAGAGATGGCCACTACAGAAGGTGAGATAGGTGTCTATGAAAATCATGTACCTACAACATGCATACTTGCTCCAGGAGTTGTAAGACTGTATGAAGATGAAAACCATACAGCAGAACCTAAAGTTGCAGTAATTCATGCAGGATTTGTGGAGATTCTAAAGGATAGAATCAGAATTTTGGCAGAGATAGCAGAGTGGCCTGATGAAATAGATAAGAACAGGGCTGAAGAAGCTAGAATCCGAGCACAGAGACGTATTGATGAAGATGCAGACGGTGTGGATTTAGACAGAGCGGAATTAGCACTGAAGAGAGCACTTGTTAGACTTTCGGTAAAAAATAAATAAACAAATAATCAGAGCATGTAAAATTCCCTAGTGCCGCAAAATCATATATTTTGTGAGCTCTGGGGGATTTTTTTTGTTGATAAAGGTAATAATTTAAATTATAATATAGGTTATATGAAAAAATACATTTTTGGAGGACATCATGGATTCTAAAATCACACATAAAGAAATATTAATTTCAGTACTATTAATATTATCTTATACATTTACAGGTATTAATATAATAAATAATAATGGAAATCTGGCTCTGATATGCCTTTGCCTCTCGGCAGTATTTGTGCTGCTTATAGTCTATTTAATTATAGCGGATTCGGAGGTTGAGATTGGAAGATTAAAGAGAAGAATTGAGTCGGGCAAAACGGAGATAGATAACAAACCATCTATTGAGAAAATCGGTAAAAAGAAAAAGGGAGAGCCTGAAAAAACCAGATCTGCCAGCGGAAATGCCTATATACAGAGTAGACTTTCTGATTATGATAATATTGATTTTGAAATAACTGATGATGGAATAAATACAAGCTTTGTCAAGAACTATCAGGAGACAAAGCAAAACGAGAGAAGTCATGTAACAATTGCCACAGCTAAGAAGAAAGCGATGGAAGCAGCAAAACAGACGGAGCAGATTGCAAGAGTTGCAAAAGAAAATGCAATTCAATCTGGAAATATGGCAAATACTCTTGGAAATAAAACAGTAAAATCAGGCAGTTCGGACAGAACAAGTGCATCAAAGGATGCAAAGAGAAGATCAAGACAGGTTCAGCGAGTAAAGACAAAAGAAAGTACACATGTTAATCCTCAGAGTACAGTAACACAGAGTACAGTTTCACAGAGTGCTGATACACAGAGTGAAAATATAAAGAGAACTAAAACACAGACTCAAAATACACAAAGTACAAAACTACAGACAAAGGTATCACAACCTGAGAATGTTTCTGAAGTCAAAGCAGCACCAGCAGCAATGGTGGAAAGTGAAAATATACAGAATACAGTGGTTCCAGAGGAAACTGTTAAAACAGCCAGAAAACCAAGAAAGAACAGAACAAAACAGAAATTTGTACCTGATTTCAAGACAGAATTTAATCCTGAATTTGAGAAAAATTACGCTACTGACGGATTAGAAGGTGATTTAGGAGACGGAATAGTTGGAGAAGAAGGCGTAGGAAATATGAGAGTTTATAAACGTGGTGAGAAAATAGAATACCACGATGAGGATTAAAATCGGAGGAAATCATGAGGAAAAATAATTTTATAATAACAGCAATGATTGTTAATCTTACTATCTGCATAACGTTATGTCTTGTTTCTTTTGTCTCAAAAGATGATAGTGATAAGAGCAGTCAGTCAAATAAAGAGCAGTTAGAGATATTAGAGAGCGTTGATAGTAAAAGACCAAGCAATCAGTCTCAAGTAGAAATAGAAGAGACAACATCTCCAGAAGAAAGTCAGGAAGAGTCACAAGAGGAAACAACACCAGAGGAGACTACAACAGGTGAGACTGTAAGAGAAGAGACAACTACAGAAGTACAGACGACAGAGGCACCATCTGATTCGAAGAAAGTATATATGACAAGTGACTGTAATATAAGAGCAAAGGCTGATACTGACAGTGAAAAAGTGGGAAGAGCAAGTAAAGGTGAAACCTACAGCTATGACCCAGAACTCAGTAATGATGAGTGGGTAGCGATTAAGAGATCTGATGGAAGTACAGCTTATGTCGGCAGATCATATGTGAAAGAACAGTAATTAGAAAAATATATGCGTGCACAGATTTGAATAAGACGAGAAAGACTCACCAGCAAACTTTGAATTAAAGAGTAATGAGAAATCATTGCTCTTTTTTTATTGCATAAAATATAAAATCCAAACATATATATTTATAAGCATATATAAGAGGCAATATATGAAGATTTATGTAAAGCTTTTTGTGTGCATAAGCCTGTGCGTATTTCTGACGTCATGTTCTCTGAAAACAGATGCAGACGGAAAAAAATTAAAAGACTTAGATTTTACTGTTGTTGAGGAAGAAAATATAAGCGGAGAATTAAAGAATCTCATAGACAGCAGAAAGAATGAGCCTTTTGAGACAACATTTGAAGAGGGAGATGATCTTTATATCGTAAAGGGGTACGGAACAGTAACAACCGGGGGATATAGCATAGGTGTGACAAAACTATATGAGACGGAAAAATGCATAGTGGCAAAATTTGATTTTATGGGTCCATCAAAGGAAGAGGAAATCACTGCCGGCTACACATATCCGTATATAGTAATTAAATTGAAGAAGACGGGAAAACCAGTAAAATTTAAAGAATAAGCCAGGGAGAGGTATAGTGATGGATTTAATCAAAAAAAGCGTTCACATTAATAATATGAGGGGAAAATCGGAGAGTCAGATAACACTGGATGATGATGTCAATGTTCCAGATAAGTATCCAGATATTAACACTCTCATTACTAAGAGTGGAAATATAGAGATAGATACTGTGAAGATATCAAAGAACAAGATTAACGTAAAAGGAAAATTGAATTTCAGTATTATGTACAAGGCGGAATCTGACAAGGAGAATGCTGTTTCCGTTCAGAAACTGGACGGTACTATTAATTTTGATGAGATAATTAATATGGACGGAATCGAAGAAGGGGACAGCGTGGGTGTGGATTTAAAAATTGATGATCTGAGCATCACCGTTGTGAATTCGAGAAAAATAAGTGTAAAAGCACTTATAGATGCTATTGCAATAGCAGAAAATATTAGGGATGAGGATTTTAGTACTGGAATTAATAACGATGATGTGATGTACATAAAGGACACAATAAGTCTCACCCAGATTGCAGTAAAGAAAAAAGATCTGCTCAGGGTAAAAGAAGATATTAATCTTGTTTCTGGAAAATTAAACATCAATGAAATAATATGGAGTACCAAAACTCTCACGCAGAGTAACGTAAAATTATCGGATGACAAGATAAATATAAGTGGAGAAATCGCAGTTTTTGTGCTTTATTCATCTGATGATGGACCACTTCAGTGGACAAATGCAACTGTTCCATTTAATGGAGATATTGCAGTAGAGGGATGCACTGAGGAAATGATTCCTAATATATCACTGAAATTAAATAGCTGCCAGATAGAGGCAAAACCAGACTATGATGGAGAACCAAGAATTCTTTCCTTTGATGGAATAATAAGTGTGGATGTAAAATTATATGAGGAGCAGCAGTTTGAAATTGTAAAGGATGCATATTCCAGAGATAAGGACCTTGTGCTTGATACCAAAAAGACAGATTTTGAAAATATATTAATGAAAAATATAGTAAAATGCAGGGTAAGTGAAAAAATAAAACAGGATAACAAGATAGATGACAGCCATGTGATGCAGATCTGTAATTGTACTGGGGACATTAAGATAGATGAAACCAGGATTGAGGAGGATGGAATAGGAGTAGAGGGAGCAATTGATGTAAATGTCCTATATATCTGCTCTGATGATTCTAGTCCCATTTGTTGTCTGAGCGACAGTATACCATTTTCTCAAAAAATTGATATTAACGGAATGAATCCAGACTGTGTTTATCAGATAAATGCCACACCGGAACAGATAAATTCTAATATGTCAGGAACAGATGAAGTTGAGGTAAAAGCAACAGTAAGTCTTGACTGCATTGCATTTGAAAAATTAAGTGCAGACGTGGTACAGGACATAGAGGAAAAAGATTATGATTATGACAAAATAGCAAAAATGCCTGGAATTGTAGCCTATGTGTGCAAAGATGGGGATACACTCTGGTCTATAGCAAAGAAATTCTACTCAACTGCAGACAGTATAAAAGAAATCAATGATATTAAAGGGGAAGTTGCAAAAGATCAGATGATTGTTGTGGCAAAAAAAATGTAATTGACCGGGCAAAAAATAATTGATAAGATAATTAAAAGGGTTGTCTGCGGTGTGAAGCCGCAGACAGAAAACAAAAGAAAGCGGAAGAAAATTATGGAGTTACAGGAAAATCAAGGAAACCAGCCGAAAATGAATTTTGATCCTTATACAGGGGAACCAATTGTGAACAATAGTGTTAATCCAGAGGATTTAAATTCAGTACAGTATGATGCAGGCAGCAATGGAAGTATGGGGAAGAAGGTACTTGGAATTATTTGTGCCATAATAGGTATAATTTCAAACCTGGCAATATTTACAGCCACATTTTTGCCAATTTTCAGCACGTATTGTAATGGCAAGAAAAAGACATTATTTAGATAGTGTCAAGTGATGTATGAAAAAAAAAAACATAAAAACTGATACTTTAAAACGTCGAAAATCTGTAAATAGTTTATGTTGTGGCAGACTAACGC
>OMVN01000035.1 GCA_900314525.1 uncultured Eubacteriales bacterium | reverse complement strand
TAAGAAAGTACTTTTTGAGCCAAACTCAAAGGAAGAGTAACGGATAAAATGTACATTTTTATTTTCCACTTTTTGTACATTCATATATTGACATTTACATTTCTAACCGGAGTGAATGGGATATCGAACCACTTCCTTTGAATCGAACACACGAAGCAAAGAGCGATTTTCCATACACCGTTCTTGCCAAAACCATGCGCAGGGTGCTTTTGGATTATCAAGAAAAAATTATGATAAAATCTCCGAATCACGGTTGCCCAGAACTGCGGCAAGCTCTTTCTCGCTATCTGGCTCGGAGCTGCGGAATTGAAGTACGACCGGAGCAGATCATTATAGGCTCCGGTGCGGAGTATTTGTATGGGCTTGTCGCGCAGTTATTCGGTAATGACCGGCTGTTCGGGATAGAAAACCCCTCCTATGAAAAAATCCGCAGAGTATATCAGGCTCACGGTATACAGTGTGACCTTCTGAAATTAGGATCTGATGGAATCCAATCGGTGGAACTGGAGCAAACGAAAGCCGCAGTACTTCACGTTACACCGTTTCACAGCTTTCCCAGTGGCATTACGGCAAGCACGTCCAAGCGGATGGAATATTTGCGATGGGCAGAGAAGCATGGTGGTTTTATCGTTGAGGATAACTACGACGCAGAGTTAACCGTATCCAGAAAGAACGAAGATACGCTCTTTTCCCTTTCTCAAAATGGATCTGTGATTTATCTGAATACATTCACCAGGACAATCGCTCCCTCCATCCGTGTGGGTTACATGGTACTGCCAGAACGGTTATTGGCGGATTTTGAGCGGAAGCTGAGCTTTTATTCCTGTACGGTTCCCGTTTTTGAGCAATATGTCTTGGCAGAACTGCTCCAGAACGGTGACTTTGAGCGACACATTAACCGTGTTCGCCGGAGAAGAAGGCGAAAAAGCGGAGCGGACTGCTTATAGGTCATTGGTGAAATAATAGAAGACCGCTCCGACTTCAGACAAGAAATCAAAGCGGTTTTTATCCTGAAATCGTCAGCCAACAGTTGACTAAGTTTATGCGTTCCTTAACCGCTGTCAAAGAGCCAGTCGTACGGACGCGGAGCTGATGAACTTGTTAGGAACTCAATCAAGTATATAAATTGAAAAATAAATTTGTTAAGTAACAAATTCCAGTTTTCCACATAATAGAAGCATTCAGAAGACGTTGCCGTTGCAGGAACACCAGTTCCCACAACGGCAGTTTTTATTTCCATGGCCTGCACCGGAAGTTGATCCCGGAATTTTTAATCAGCGGCGATCTTTTGAACAGCCTTTTCAGGGTTGTTCTTTCCTCGTCTGTGAGCCGCTTGTATTTTAGCTGGAACGCCTTGCAGAAGATTTCCAGAACAAGTACCATTCTATATGAGGACGTGTCCCAAAAAACGGACTTAAAACGCGAGCTTACCAAAAATTTTGAAATCCGAAAGATCCGTTACCGGTATGGGTTTGTACTTCGGATTCAGAGAGATCAGGAATGTTCCGGTCTCTTTATTCAGCAGTTTCTTGAAAAAGGTCATTCCGTCGTAGAAGAATAATCCTATATCGCCTGATTCAAGAGTTTCTGTCTTTTCTATCCAGATCAGCTGCCCGTTTTTAAATCTCGGTTCCATACTGTCGCCGTCCAGGTAAACGCCAAAGTCAGCTTTCTCGGGTACGGGTTCGTAAACTTCTGTTTCTGTAAAGTTCTCATCATCAAGATAATTACCGGTTCCGGCTGATGTCGGCTTTGGGTTTTTCATATTCTCCGCTTTGTTCCAGCAGTCGGTAGTGTCAAGTTTACTACCTTATTTTTTATTAAAAACCTTTATTTTTCAGGAGTTCAAAATAAAATGAGCATTGACCTCCCTTTTGTGGTATAATGTCATCTGCGAAAATCACCTATACCAAAGGAGACAATGCTCATGGACATTATACTATATTTTTTCGAATAGTTATTTCAATGTCTTTGTAAATGTGGATTTAAACAAAGCAACTACAGTAGCTGGAGAAAGTTTAACCAGTGAGTCAGCGGTTGCGGATTATATATCGGGCATGTTGTTACTTGAAAGTGAACCTGAATTTAACATAAAAAATGCAGGAACCTATAAAAGCAATGGAGAAACATTCTATGAATTCCGTTGTTACAGATAAATATGAACACCATAATGAGCAGGTATGAGCCAAAAACTTATACCTGCTATTTTTTTGAAAAATTGAAATGGAGGAAGATAATCAATGAATCAGAGATTAAAAAGAATGATTTCAGGGATTTTAGCAGTATTAACCCTGTTTACAACGCTGTTTGCGGACTGGACACCGGTATTTGCTGCAAGTCCGAGTGCAAATATGTCTTTTTGGTATGCATCAGTGAAAGATCATGATATAATCACGGGATTTAGTAAGACACATACCGGAAGTATTTTGTATGCCGTGATCGATGGTCATAGTGCCTATTGCATGAATTTTGGACTATCTGCAAAGGGCGGTCAGCTTATGACGAGTGATACCGATTCAGCTACAACTATGACGGCGGAACAGAGGTATCAAATACTTTTGCATCAGATATATGTGCCTGTGCACCGGATCCCTCAGCGGCATATTCGTACTATGCAGCTCTAAAAGACAAGATTGCAGGCTCCTATTACGCCACCAGACCGAGTTTTACGTCAAAGACGATGAGTGGAGCAAAAAGCTATGAACTTAAGTGGAATGAGGCAAATAAGAGGTATGAATACAGCTTTCATGACGAAAAGTATTGAGGGATTTACTATTAATACGAAGCCTCAGACTGTGAAAATTGAGTACAAAAATCAGAATGTCACGGTGCAGAGTGAAAACACGACAATTTTCAACACAAGACAAAAAGCGGTTGTGTCGGTAGTCAAAGTAGATGCTGATACAAAAAATCCGTTGTCAGGCGGAGAGTATTCGCTTTATGCGGGAAATGATATAAAAAATGCATCAGGAAAAGTCATCGTAAAAAAAGATACTGTATTACAGACAAAAGCCAGTGGAAAAGATGGTAAGGCTTCTTATTCTGTTGATTTACCTGTTGGCAATTCATATTATATTGTAGAAACAAAAGCACCAAAGAATTATCAGAAAAACAGTTTAGATGTATATCAGTTCAGCTTTGAAGCAATGTCTCAGAATAAGGAGACGGCAACATTTACCCACACATTTAAGAATGACAGAACAACGGCAAAAATTCAGATTTTTAAGATGGATAAAGAAACAGGAAGGGCAGTGCCGCAGGGAGATGCAACGTTAAAAGGTGCGGTATATGGACTCTATGCCAGAGAGGATATCAAACATCCTGATCGTGCAACAGGTATTGTTTATAAAAAAGATGAATTGATTGCCAAGCTTACAACCGATGATAAAGGAAAATGTGAAATTGATCATCTTTATCTTGGAAAATACTATGTTAAAGAGATAGAACCGTCAGAAGGGTATCTTTTAGACGAAGAAGAGCATGATATTATCTGTGATTATGAAGGAGATAGCATATCGCAGGTACTTAGTAGTGCGGTATCAAAAGAGCAGGTAATGAAGCAGCCATTCCAGTTGATTAAGATTTCTGATAATGGTAATGAGACAGAGAGAAATCTTTTAAAAGGAGCAGGATTTACGGCATATTTGCAATGCTCCGGATACACCGCAGGTGTGGAGAGTGTTTGTTGACAGAGAGTTTTCGGCTAAGCTCCATATCATTAAAAAGGATGCAAATACAAAGTCTTGCTTATGGATTTTGAATTATCTTTGTTATAGTAAAAAGCTATAACGTATAACAATTTATAACAATTAGACACCTTGTATATGTTGTGATAATATCAACACATCAGAAACCTATTAACACAGTAGGAAATAAAAAAGAAAAAAATGGAAGTGTTTGTTTAAATGAAAAACATACTAAAACAATAGGAAATACAAAGAGTGTAGGAAAGGAGTAAATACATGAGCATTGATAAAAAGAAATTTGCTGGAAAAAGCGTTGTGGTAACTGGTGCTGGTGCAGGCATGGGAAAGCAGATAACAACCGACTTCTTAAAAAATGGAGCAACAGTTATTGCAGTTGAAGTAAACGATGATGCGTTAAATACATTTTACGAAGAATTAAAATCTGAATATGATGATGAATTAGTTAAAAGATTCATTCCGTTTGTTGGAGATATTTCGACGCAGGAAACTAATGAAAAGATGATCGAGAAAGCGATTGAAGCGACAGGCAGGATAGATATTCTTGTTAATAATGCAGGAATCGCAGGAAGAAGCGAGCCAGTCACAGAAGTTAAGAATGAAGACTGGGACAGAATCATAGCGGTTGACCTTACTGGTCCGATGTATGCAATAAGGACAGCAGTAGAAAAGATGATAGAACAGCCGGAAGGTGGCAATATAGTAACTATAGCATCGGTTGCAGGACTTAAGAGTGGTCGTTCAAGTGTGGCATATACAGTTGCAAAGCATGGTCTTGTTGGTCTTTGTGAGCATACAGCCTGGGCATATTTACACAAAGGCATTCGATGTAACATGGTGTGTCCTGGTGTTATTAAAACAAGCATGTCTAGTACATTTGAACAGGAAAGTCCTTTCGGTGTAGAAAGAATCAAAGCAGCACTTGATCCACAGGTAGTTAGAGGAGAGGTTGGAGATATTTCAAGAACAGTCCTTTTCCTTGCCAGTGATGAATCTAAATTCATAAATGGAGCTTCAATAGTTGTGGACGGCGGTCTTTCGTGTGGTTAACTGTAAATGAGAAGGAAAATAAGAATATAAACAGGAAGATAAATAAGAAGTTAAAGATGAATAAAGGAGAAGAATATATATGGCAACATTAATTAGACCTTTTAAAAGAAATACTGAAGAAGATTATCTTGATTCAGTTTTTGATATTACAAAATGGATTAATTCATTTTCTGTAAAAAAAAGCAAAGGAAAAGCATGGAAGTTATCAAGTGGTGAGGGTTCATCTGAAGGCGATCAGTTAGCTGCAAAGCTTAATGACAGAACAATTTATTCAGGAGCTGCAGGCATTGGATATTTTTATGTTCAGCTTTATGAAATCACAGGTGATAAGAAATATTTGGCTGAGGCTATTTTGGCAGGCGAATATCTTATTGATACATTTGATGAAGAACTTGGCAATAAACCAGGTATCCACACTGGTCTTGCTGGTGAAGGATATTTCGCAGAACTTTTGTACAAGAAGACTAACGATAAGAGATTTAGAGACTATGCAATTAAGACAGCAGACACTATTTATGAAAAGGCTCATAAGGATGAGAATGGTATTTACTGGAATGGCATCTATGATTATATGGGAGACGGTAGTGCTATCAACTACTGGCTGTTTATTTATGACATAACAAAGGATTCAAAATATCTTGATTATGCAAAGCAGGGTATCGATTATATCATTACCTTAAAAACTTATGAGGACGACAAGGAAGCCTACTGGAAATTCTTTGATATGCATGATTACTTTGAAACTATTCCAGCAGGTGGTATTGTTTCTAACTTTGCGCATGGAACATCAGGTATCGTATATATCCTCACAAAATATTATGAGGCCAGCAAGGAGCAGTATTATTTAGACCTTGCAAAGAAGGGTTTTACATTCTTAAAGAGAATCGCAATTGATACAGAGGACGCATCGATTGTTCCATATATTTATTATGAGGATCCGAATAAGACCTTCGATGTCTACTATTTGAGCCTGTGTCACGGACCAGTAGGAACAGGAGTTGTGGTTAATGAGCTTTATAAGGCAACAGGTGATGAAGAATACAAGGAGTATTTTGACAGATTTAGCAATGCTTTGATTGATGCAGGAGTTGATTCCAAAAGATCAGCGGGTTACTGGAACGATTGCGTATGCTGTGGTTCTTCAGGAGTATTGCTTCATTTTGTAACAGGATACAAGAATACAGGAAATGAAAAGTATAAGGATTATGCAATAAGAATCGCAGATAAGCTCATCGGTGATGCGTTTAAGGATGATAAGGGTACAAGATGGTACAACGCATGGACAAGAGTAATACCTTGGAATGTTGATTCACACCTTGGTCTTTATATAGGATCTGCAGGAAGTGCAAGTGCACTCTTATCATTATATGCAGCGATTAAGGGCATTGAGCTCACAGGACTTTATGAATTTTAATATAAAAATGTATATGTAAATGGAGGAAATAAAAATGGCACATATTTATAAAAGCGTAACAGAACTGGTAGGAAAGACACCATTAATAGAATTAGTGAATTTTGAGAAGAACAATAATCTTAAGGCAACTGTACTTGGAAAGCTTGAATATTTTAATCCAACAGGAAGTGTAAAGGACAGAGCCGTTCTTGGTATGATTGAAGCTGCTGAGAAGGAAGGCAAATTAAAGCCAGGAGATACTATTGTGGAAACAACAAGTGGAAATACAGGTATTGCGTTGGCTGCGTTTTGTGCGGCAAGAGGATATAAATGTATCGTATACCAGGAGCCAGGATGCACTCCTGAAAGAACACAGATTATGAAGGCGTATGGCTGTGACCTTAGAGGTCTTGATGAGGTTCCGGGAATAACAGAAATTATGCAACAGTATGGCTTCGATGTTGTAAAAATCATGGCTTCAGTTGCTCAGTTTGCTACAGAACATGGATATTTCTATATGGGACAGCTTGTTAATGAGGCAAATCCAGGTGCGCATTATGCAACAACAGGTCCAGAACTTGTAGAGGACACAGATGGTAAGATTGATATTGCTGTAATGCTTGCAGGAACAGCAGGTACTCTTGCAGGTGTTGGTTCATATCTTCAGGATAATATTCCAGGTGTACAGATTGTGGGTGTACAGCCTACACCAGATTCATTATCTGGACCTGGTGATAATGAGAATACAATTGATGGAGTTGTAAGATTTCACAGTGATCTTGGATGTAAGCATCCATTTGTTGTAAGAAGAAATTTCAAATATGATGAGGTAATTGAAGTAACAGGAAGTGAGTCATATGAAGTGGCAAGAGAGGTGGCATCAACAGAAGGTATTTTCCTTGGTGCATCAGCAGCGGCAGCTTTAACAGCAGCTAAGAAACTAGCTTTGCGTCCTGAAAATGAAGGCAAAAATATCGTTGCAATCCTAGCAGATAACGGAATGAAATATCTTTCAACAAATATGTATAAATAATTATATTTTGTGGAGTATCTTTTATGGGAGAAAGTGCGAAACTGCTTAATCCAGACAAGCATGTATATATGGCTGATAAGGGAGCTGATTGCGAGATGGCACATATGGTAGAGCTTGAAAAAATAGATGAGGTAAAAAAAGAATATTCTAATGTTGCGGTTTCATTTTGATGGAAAAGCTATGAAAACAAGAATAATAAATTTTCCGAAGAAAAATGAGAGATGTAAGGTGTGTGGAGATAATTCTGTCATATTGGATGTATCCAAATGTGAGAATAGATATGCCTATCATGGGTGTGACACGAGAGGGTTATAGGGTTATGCTATAACCCTTAATCTATTATTTGAATTATACAAATAGTGATCGGAATGGTACTATAATATAAACCTAGTATTGTGGTAGGAATAAATGATTAAGTACGAAAGGCTGTGATTATATGAGTTTAGATATTAATACAAAATGTTTACACATAGAGGAAGATGAGGAAAATGACTGTAAGCACTATGGTTCAATAAGTTTCCCTATTTATCAGACGGCTACTTACGAACATCCAGAGGTGGGCAAAAGTACTGGTTTTGATTATTCAAGATTACAGAACCCAACTAGGAAGCGACTCGAAAAAGTAGTTGCATCATTGGAAAATGGACTTGATGCCCTGGCATTTTCAAGCGGAATGGCAGCAATTACAGCACTTATGGAAATCTTTAAACCAGGGGATCATTTGATTACAGATGCAGATCTTTACGGTGGCAGCATTAGATTATTTGATAATATAAATGCGAAAAATGGAATTGAATTTACAAGAATTGATTGTAGCAGAGCCGATATAGAGTGCTATATAAAAGATAATACAAAGGCAATTTACATTGAAACGCCTACTAATCCAATGATGAGAGTAACTGATATAGAGGAGGTGGCAAAACTTGCTAAGAAACATAATCTTTTGTTGATAGTGGATAATACATTTTTATCACCATATTTTCAGAATCCTCTTAATCTTGGAGCAGATATCGTTATACACAGTGGAACAAAGTTTTTAGGTGGTCACAACGATACTCTCGCAGGCTTTGTAGTTACGAACAGGGAAGATATTTCAGAAAAATTGCGATTTATTATAAAGACGGTTGGATCAGGTCTTGCACCTTTTGATAGCTGGCTAATTCTTCGTGGAATTAAGACACTTGGAATTCGTATGGAAAGAGCGCAGGAAAATGCATTTAAAATTGTAAAGTATCTACAGTCAGAGCCTAAGGTGAAAAATGTTTATTATCCAGGAATAGATGGGACAGAATACTATGAGATTAGTAAACGTCAGGCAAGAGGCTTTGGTTCAATGCTCACATTTGAGGTGGAAAGTGCAGAGCTTGCAAAGCACATTTTGAAGTTCACAAAGCTGATTCCTTTTGCGGAAAGTCTAGGAGGAGTGGAAACGCTTCTCACTTATCCCTGTACGCAGACTCATGCTGATGTTCCAGAAAATGAGCGTATTGCAAATGGGATTACAGACTGCGTGCTTCGTATGTCAGTTGGCATAGAAGACGCAGAGGATTTGATTGCGGATTTGAAATATGCGATTGATTCCTACGATGGATATTTGGGACAGCATATATAAGAAAATACGAGGAAGTGATTGATATGTCAGAAAGAAATCTTGATTTTGATACAGTAGTTAATCGTAAAAATACACATTGTTTAAAATATGACTTTGCAGCAAAACGTGGATATCCAGAGGATGTGTTGCCACTTTGGGTGGCAGATATGGATTTTAAGACTACATCTTATGTGGAGGATGCTCTACAGGAGGTGGTAGCTCATAACATTTATGGTTACACTAACATCCAGAATGGTGATGGCTTCTTTGAGGCAGTTGCAGGTTGGATGAAAAGACATCACAACTGGGAGGTTCTTCCAGAATGGCATGTGCATACGCCAGGAGTTTGCTTTGCAATTGCGAATGCAATTAGAGCATATACAAAGGTTGGAGATGCTGTAATTATTCAACAGCCGGTTTACTATCCTTTTAGTAATATCATTCGACAGAATGATAGAAAACTAATCAGTAATGATTTGCTTTATGATGGGGAAGGCCATTACACAATTGATTTTGTGGATTTTGAAAATAAGATTAAAGAAAATAATGTAAAGCTTTTCATTCTTTGTAATCCACATAACCCAGTTGGTAGAGTGTGGACAAGGGAAGAGTTAGAAAAGTTGGGTAATATTTGTAAGAAATATAGTGTTGTCGTATTTAGCGATGAAATTCATTTTGATTTTATATGGAGCGGAACACACCACATTTTTCAGGAGATTAATTCAGAATTTAGAGAATTTACTATTACGGCGACTGCGCCAAGTAAGACCTTTAATTTAGCAGGTGCGCAGCAGTCGAATATTTTTATTCCAAATAAGGAATTAAAGAATAAATATGTAAAAGAATATGATGTTTCTGGTCTTGATGAGCCAAACAGATTCGGAATCGCAGCAACTAAGGCAGCCTATACCTATGGCGATGAGTGGTATGAGGCAGTTAAGAACTATATAAAGGCTAATATTGATTATGCTAAGGAATATATAGAAAAGAATTTACCTGGTGTTAGGCTTATTCCAACAGAAGGAACATATTTAATATGGCTTGATTTTAGTGAGACGGGAATAGGTGCAAAGACAGTTGATGATTTGATTGTAAATAAAGCAAAGCTATGGCTTGACAGTGGTAGAATTTTTGGCCGTGTTGGCTTAGGGTTTCAGAGAATTAATGTTGCATGTCCTAGAAGTGTACTAAAAGAGGCCTTAGAGCGAATTAAAAAATGTCTGGAGGAAAAATAAGTGGATTTTGATAAACGTACAGAGGAAACTGTGAATAAAATTCTAAAAAGTTATGAAGATACGAAAGAAATAAATGAAATTGATATTGCCAATCAACCAGATAAAAAAGCGATTATAGAGATTATTCATAAGCTGCTTAAGATTCTGTATCCCGGTTATTATAGTGACAGAATTTACAGACAGTATAGCCTTAAAAATAATATGGCAGCTACCATAGAGGATGTGATTTTTAACTTAAATAAGCAAATTTTTAATGTTTGCAAATATGGGAATGTGTTTGTTGAGTTGTCGGAAGATGAATTAAAGGAAAAGGTTGCAGATATTACATTTGCGTTTGTAGACAAGATTCCAGAAATCAGAGAAGTATTAGAAATGGATATCGATGCATTTTATGAAGGAGATCCAGCGGCATATAGTAAAGCTGATATTCTCTTATCATATCCAGGATTACTTGCTATATCTATTTACAGAATGGCACATGAACTTTATTTATTGGGGGTACCTATGATGCCAAGAATTATGACGGAGTACGGACATAGTGAAACTGGAATAGATATTCATCCTGGTGCAACTATTGATAAATATTTCTTTATTGATCATGGGACTGGAATAGTAATTGGTGAAACAACCAGCATTGGTAAGCACGTGAAAATTTATCAGGGTGTGACTCTAGGTGGTTTGTCAACAAAGGGTGGACAGGCAATGAAGGGTAGTAAGAGACATCCGACAATTGGTAATAATGTAACAATCTATTCTGGAGCATCTATACTTGGTGGAAAAACGATAATTGAGGATGATGTAGTAATAGGCGGTAATGCTTTTGTAACAGAAAGTGTAAGCAAGGGAAGCAGAGTAGTATTTGAAAATTAACTGTAGAAGCGATTCTTAAAATACAAAGACTCATGTGAACATAATTTGTGTTAAAAAAGGACACGAAAATGATGAAGCAATTAAGGCTGTAGTAAAGGTATTACATTCAGATGAAATAAGAAATTTTATCAATAAGACATATGATGGTGCGGTAGTTTGGTTTTAATTATAATTTATCGAATGTTTGTATATTAGTAATCAGACTATTGCATCATAATGTTTTGCTGGTCGAGGCAACCTATGATACAATTGCCCCGCCTGATAAGATGCTAAAGCCTCTTGCGAATTGCTTGAAAGAAGCAAATGGAAAAATATATTACGAGAGTATAAAGAGTAACCATAGCTTTGTGGGGCAAAGAATGAGACTTGCAAGGATTGTGGGGGAATGGGTGGAAGGAAAGATAAGCGATGAGAATTGCACTTGTACAGATGAAAAATGAGGGAAATATTAGGGAAAATCTAAATAAAAGTATTCATTATATTCAAGAAGCATCTGAAAATAATGCGAATCTTATTTTATTTCCGGAGGTACAGCTATCGGAGTTTTTTCCACAGTATGAGGAAAGAGATGTATCACAGTATAGACTAGATATATTATCAGAAGAAGTAAAAGCATTTCAGAAAGAAAGTAAAGAAAACAAAATTATTACTGTTCCCAATATTTATCTTGAGGAAAATGGAAAATCCTATGATGCTAGTTTATTTATAAATTCATATGGAGAGATTCAGGGAATTCAAAAAATGGTGCATGTTGCTCAAGAAAAACAGTTTTATGAGCGAGATTACTACACACCATCAGATGATGGCTTTAAGGTGTTTGATACACCATTTGGCAAAGTTGGTATTGTAGTATGCTTCGACAGGCATTATCCGGAAAGTATTAGGACCGAAGCCATAATGGGGGCAGATATTGTTTTGATACCTACAGTTAATACGAAATCGGAACCATCAGAGATGTTTGAATGGGAACTTAGGGTACAAGCATTTCAAAATAGTGTTGCAATTGCGATGTGTAATAGAGTTGGTGTGGAAGGTGAAATGGACTTCTCGGGTGAATCAATTGTTGTTGATGCAAATGGAAATGTTATAGCAAAGGCAGATGATAAAGAGCAAATTATATATGTAGATATTGATTTGCATGCATCTGATACAATAAGAAGAAACAAACCTTACACCAGTTTACGGAGAATAGAATTATATAAATAACGAGAGGATGAAAACGATGAGCATAATTACAAGAGAAGATGCATTTGGATTATTAAAAAAATACAATGAGGATCCATTTCATTTGCAGCATGCAATCACTGTTGAAGCAGTTATGAGATGGTATGCAAAGGAGGAAGGATATGAAACTAAAATCTTTAAAAAAGAAATTATAAAAGCAAGGGATTTGCAGCAGGATGTTCTCGTGAGGTGATAGAGCGTGGTGCGATTCAGTTAGGATGGGAATTAACTGTATTGTTGGAGAAGACATTAAAGGCTATGTCTGAGACGGAAGATGATATTAATGCGCAGATAAGTATGTTATAAAAATGTTTAAGGGGTAAACTAGTTAAAAATAGTGGAAGAAGTTTGGGGATGAAATTACAAAATTTTCTCAAGGATTGTGTCAGTCGATTTATGCTTAGGAAATTTTCTGGTTTAACTCCAGTAGAGAAGATGGTAGTAGCAGATATATAATTACACTTAAGTGAATATGATGAAAAAGTATATCATTATATCAAAATAACAGGAGCGATAACAGTATCATTTGATAATGATATTGTCACTGTGTTTATTGTAAAATAAAAATGTAGAAAGTCTCTTTCTATGCTATTGCTACAGGAGACGTGCGATTCGTTGAGGGAAAAGATTAGGGCACTATAAGGATAGTGGTTTGTGCTAACAGAGATTTTTGACAACAGATGTCGCTAAATAAACGAGAGTGACAATATATGTCATCGAACGGCGATACAATGACTTTGTAATCCTAAATCAATTCTTACTACAGAAAGCGAAGGAGGAAAGTCATGGGTAAATTTGAAATTGAGGGATATGCAAAGCGCAGGGTTAAGTGTGATATTGCAACTATTCACGTAACATTCAGAGCAATAGGTGTTAATGCAGCAGAGCTGTCAAAGAAAGTTATGGATGAATGCGATGATTTCATCCAAAAATTGAGTAAGCTATCGATAAAGCCGCAAAACATACAATATGCATCGGACCGGACATCTACGAACAGCTACCAGAATAAAACGGAGTTGGAGGCAACTAGAGAAATATGCATCAGAATGCCATTTGATTTAAAGGTAATCAATCATGTTCAGGGCGCACTGATGCATGGCAAGTATAATTACACTATGTATGTTGATGGTGATATTTCTAACAGGCATGAGGTTCAACACCTCTCATTTTTTTGCAATCGCGAGTAAATAATCATAGATAATCCTGAACCAGTATGGTAATATTATTGGTAGTGGGACATATTTTGTTAAAGAAAATTTCACAATGACATTATATGTCATGATTGATGCTTATAATTTAATTGTCGAAGGAAAAAAAGGAAAGGAAGCACTATGGCATATGAGGAAGTAAAAGGCGATAGAATATCCAGGGTTTTATCCATATATACAAAACTTCTTGATGGTGAGGTAGTTAATAAAGCAATTGAAGCCAGGAAGCATGGAGTGAATGAAAGAACCATACAGAGAGATATTGATGATATTCGAAACTTTTTTGACGAAGATGTCGAACGTGCTGGTTTTCTAAACTCAATTGTTTATGATCGCATTGAAAAGGGTTACCGCATAGAGCAGATTAATCGGATGAAATTGAGCAATAACGAGATCCTGGCTCTGTGTAAAATCGTGCTTGATAGCAGAGCATTCACAAAAAGAGAAATGACAGATATGCTTGATCGATTGGTCTCGTGCTGTTCCCCTAAGGCTGAGGCCAAGATGGTCAGGGAATTGATCAGTAATGAGGAATTCCATTACATTGAGCTTCGTCATAAGTCTGAATATCTTGGAAAGATGTGGGAAATCGGCATCGCTATCAGAAACTGTTGCTACATAGAGATGGACTATTACCGGACGAGAGACAAGTCGGTGGTTAATAGAAAAGTAAAGCCTGTAGCTATAATGTTTTCAGAGTACTATTTTTATTTGACGGCCTTTATAGACGAAGATGATGATGTTCGTGAGCACTTTGATGTTAGCGCAGAAATATTTGGAGAAGGAATTAATATGTGGCTGAGAAGCCAAGGAAAATGTATAGAACTACTATAAAAATGTTTTGGGAGGAAAGACTATGGGTTACAATCCTGCGGCGTACAGGCATGAACTTGATCAACGTGCCTTTGATTTACTTGATACTTTTCCAAAGTTTGTCAAAGTATGTGAGGCATATCAGACAAACTATCAGGAAATAGTGGATAAGATTGGCATGATGTCGAATTACATCCGGTTGAGCGATAAACAGCTGCCTGACGTGTACAATCTATTACCACCTATTTGTGAGAAACTTGGAATTGATGTCCCCGACTTATATTATGTAAAAGTCAAGGATGAAATGAATGCCTGCACTGGTGGCACCACAAAGCCATATATTTTGGTTACGTCTAAGTTGGTTGAAAAGCTTAATGCGGAGCAACTGTCCAGCGTGCTTGCTCATGAATGTGGACACATTGCATGTAAACACACTTTATACCACTCAATGGCAGGATATCTTATTGATGGTATTGATAATAGTCCACTTGGGCAGATACCAATTATCAGAAGACTCCTCACTCCCAATATGATAAAAGCACTTCTGTTTTGGGACAGATGCAGTGAACTGTCTGCGGACCGCGCTGCTGTTCTTTGCGACGGAGATGCAGGCATTTTCGTTGATACACTTCTAAAAATCCACGGATACGATGAGAATATAAATAGAGATGAGTTTATAAAGCAAGCTCTTGATCTGAAGGAATTTGTCAATAATTCAAAATCCACCCAGGCAATGGAACAGATGCTTGTTCAGGGGAGTTCACATCCTCGACTTGCTACGAGAGCCTACGAATGTTATGAATGGTCCAAGTCGGACCAGTTCCAACTTATCAGAGATGGTAAGTATCAGGTTTCGTCTGCAGAAACTAAGGAGGAGCAGGAGGTTGTTTCAGCTGATGTTACTGTGACAGCTGAAGGCAAGAATCATGCATCTATAGAACTTCCTAATGGATTTAATCTCGATGCTGAATTAGAGCGTGTTAATAAGGAACTTGAAAGATATACGAATAATGCAAATAAGTTTGACTATGCTTGGGCTGTTATAAGCGGTATTTACTCTGGAATTATTGATTCCGTATTTGTTGGTCAATGTAATTATGGAACAGAAGGTATAGGGTTAAATCATCAGCAGGTAAATAATTTTATCCAGGAATATGCCAAAGCCAGAGGATTAAAGAACGAACGATTAAAAGATGCCATTGGTGAACTTGAGCAGGCATTCAAAGTTGCTCAAGATAATGTCTGGAAGGGCAAAGGAATAGGTGTCAGTGCGGTAGATCATCATCTGGCGGATTTAGCTCATCATCCGACCCCGATAGGACTCATGTCGGCAATTGTTGTACAGTTCTTAAGAGTTGGAACATTTGTAAATGATAAGGGTGAATGGCATTTTATTCCGGTTAACACTACTTTGGAAGATCTGAAGAATGCTATTCTTCCGGCTGTGATTACTGGTGTGCTTAACTGGATAGCGTCACTTGCGGAGAAGACTTACGAAAATGAGACCGGGGAAGAGATTCCGAAAGGCTTGCATAGACTCATTCATCTTGCGGCATCATCACCGATAATCATTGAAGTAGCTAAGTGTGCGGATAACTGGTTTGGACATCTTGTAAGTGATATGGGTGGTTCAAAAAATACAGCTGGTGGAGGAATGGGAATTCCGGATATTTTTGTTTCTCTGTTATATGAGATGTCAAGCCTGCCTATTCTTAAAGATTCTGGTCTTCCAGGATTTGTAGATGATCTTTACCAGAATAAGCATCTAGATCTCCGTCATGAGTTGACAATCTATAAGAATCTAGGGAAACAAGCAATACCGGTTGTATTTAATGAAGTATATACTCGTCTCGGTTATTTCATGTTCCGCCTGATAGATGAAGTTTCGGAGCATGGCATAAAGGGAATCAATTGGAACAGAGTGCTTCCTTTCAATAACAGAACAGTAGATAGAATGATGATGATATCTACAATGACCCTTAACATGGCAGACACGGCAGATGCAGCTGTTCATGCTGCATTAGAATCATGTGGCAATTGGGTTCTTTTTGCGGGGGCGTTTGTAACCAGATTTAATTATGTTGGGGCGGGAAGAGCAGCACTTGCTATTGTAAAAGAAGTATCCAACGAGAAGAAAGAATGTGAACTCATCCACCAGAAACTGATCCTTACGGAAGCGAAAACGGCAGGAATCATTGAAAAGATGGAAGCTTATCGAAATGAACTTGAACGGAAGGTATCCGAGTATCTGGCAGAAGATCTTGAAGCATTCCTTACCGGGTTTGATTATATGCAGGAGGGATTGAGAAGTGGAAATTCTGATCTGGTAATCAAGGGGAATGTTGTGATTCAGAAGGTGCTTGGTAGAGAACCTCAGTTTACCAACCAGAAAGAATTTGATAATCTTATGGCTTCTGACGAAGCAATAATACTATAGAAGGAGTCTGTCTTATGAAAAAAAAGAAATTGGGCGGGGTTCTGAAAGATAAGCTTCAGGAAACTGCTAGTACGGTCAAAGATGCCGTGAAAGATGTGAAGATCCCGGAAATCAAGAAACCTGACGTAAAAGGAATCTTCAAAAAGTCTTCGGATTCAAAACAGGAGATATCTGAAGAACAAGAGGCTGAAGAAAAAAGGAAACAGGAGGAAAAGAAAGAGGCGGAGCTTTCCAAATCTGAAATTCAGATTGTGAAGGTTATTTCCCCAATCAATGCAGTGAAGGTATTTTATTATCTTATGGCTGCAGATGGTAGTATTGCTACGGCCGAGGAAGAATGCTTCAATCTGATTGCAGCAGAAATTGATCCTGAGTTTGAGGAGCACAGAGACTATGTGATCAAGATATGTAAGGAACATCTTGATAGAGTCATAGATGGTGATGACTATTATGATGTTGTTCAGGATGGAGTAGAGGAAGCTCTATTAGCTCAGCAGGTGCTCGATAAAGGATACGTTCCGGCGAAATTGTTAGTGTGGGATCTGCTCACGATTGCTTATAGCGATGCTGCATATGTAGAAGCTGAACGCAAACTTATGAAGTATATTGTTCGTAAGGTTGATATTCCGAAGGATGTATTTCTTGAGATGGAAAACACCTATCTTACAGTAAAAGATATTGAGAAAGAAATAGATTGGATTAAAGGGACAGACAGACCCTACCGTACAATCGAAAAGACGGTAAAAGAACTTGAACGACGCGAACAGGCTATTTTAGAGAGTGTAAAAGCTCTCATCTATCTATAGGGAGGTGCGGATATGCCATTACCATTATTGTTTATCGGAATAGCTGCAGCGACCGGTGGTGTAGGTGTTGGGAAAACCATCAAGGCTGGTGTTGATTCCTATAGTGCAAATAAGATCAATAAGAGTGCTAATGAAATTGTTGAGGAGTCTACAAGTTATCTTAACGGACAGCGTTTGGCCTGCGGCGATGCTTTAAAACAGTTGGGCGCAGAAAAGGTATTTATACTTGAAAACAATATGACAGCCTTTCTTGATACGTTTACCAAGATTAAGAACGTAGAGTTTAGAGAGTCTGAGGGTTTGCTGGAGTTGAGCAAACTGAAAATTGAAGAAAAAGATTTTGTAGAACTTAAACAGTTGGTCAATTTTGCAGTATCTATTGCTGGTGGCGGAATCGCAGGAACAGCAGGAGGGGCTCTTGTAGCATTTGGAGCTTATGGTGCTGCTCAAGCATTGGCATGTGCCTCTACAGGAACGGCTATTGCATCTCTGAGTGGTGCGGCAGCAACAAATGCTACATTGGCATTTTTTGGTGGCGGATCTTTAGCTGCCGGAGGCTTAGGTATGGCCGGAGGAACTGCGGTTCTTGGAGGATTGGTAGCAGGTCCTGCGCTTCTGGTTATGGGATTTGTGTCTGGTGCTGCCGCGAAAAAGAGCTTGGATCAGGCGAAAACAAATCAGCTTGAAGCCATTCAGTTGGCCGAGCAGTTGAATACAGCTTCAAAGCAGTGTGAAGCTATAAGAAGAAGGACGTACATGTTTCATAATCTTCTTGCCAGATTGGATGCTTATTTTTTGCCTTTCATTTATAAGTTGGAAGACATTTTCAAAAATGAGGGTGATGATTATAGTAAGTATTCTCCGGATTCGAAGAAATGCATTGCTTCTTGTGTGAGCATTGCAGTATCTATCAAGGCTGTACTTGATACGCGGATTCTTACAGATGATGGCCTTCTAACGGATGAATCAAGTAACACGGCTATATCGACAGAGGAGTTCGTTAATACTCTGGTTGCTGCTAAACTAAAAGTAGACGATTTTTGATTCGAAATGATATACGATTTCGATTCCCTTTTGAATAGATATGGAGCATAATTTTCTATGAGAAAGGGAATGATGACATGAGTAAACATGCAAGTGCTGAAGAAAAGCTGAGATTGATTAAGCTCTATTATGAATCCGGACAGACGATAGAGGAGTTCACTAATCAACATGGAGTTTACATCTCCACATTCAACAGATGGTTGGCTGAATTCCGCAAGAATGGCGAAGGTGCCCTTAAGACACGCGCCGATAAGGCATTTGAAAAGATTTCGCCCCAGCTACAGACAGAAGCAGATCTCAGGAAGGAGATATTAAAGCATCGAATTGAGAATGAACGTTTAAAAATAGTTATACTGTCCGGACGACAGAGGATGGCAAGACGGAATACATACGTTTAAAAGCGAAAAATACGAAATAGTATGTTTGCTGTCATCTGAGTATCCTGTAGAAACTTTATGCCAAGTAATGAGTGTAAGTAAGGCGGGATACTATAAATGGAAAAACAGAGATGTATCAGCTCATAGTGTTACGAGAGCGCGTGCAGAAAGGCAGGAGCAGGAAGGATTTTGTATTGCAAATATCGATGGAATGACCAATTTTATTTTTTCAAACAGATTTGGTAATCCACACAACCCGCAAGCAGTAAATAGAGCTATTAAAAGAATCGTTGATGCACATAACGCAGAGGAAGAAGTTATTGCCAAGAAGAAAAAGAGAGAACCAGTTATTATCCCTAGATTCTCTTGTCATATCTTCAGACATACATTTGCTTCAAGATTTTGCGAAAATGAAACTAATGTAAAAGTAATTCAGGAAGTGATGGGACATGCTGATGTCAGCACGACCATGAACATCTATGCAGAAGCCAATCCTGATGTGACGAAAGAGTCACTTGAAAAATTGGCAAAGAACATGGATGTATTTAAAAAAATAATATTAAATGGTTAGAAAAGAGTCCTCTGTTATGAGGGCTAAGAGGCTGACCAAAAAAATTGGGATTGACTAATTATTGACCAAAAAGAGGGTTCTATTCATCTATTTTGGCGGCGTTTGGCGGAGAGACTTTGAGAAGCATATGAATGAAAACATAGGTTGGCGGATGTATTCGTTTCATAAGCAAAAAAATTCCCGACAATGAAGAGCATGGATAAATAAACCTAGTGTTTATGCGGGATTGAGGCATTTGAGTACGTCAAAGGACGCATTAAAAGACGTATTTTGGCATAGTCATTTACATCAGTATGAAAGAGTACACAATCTGAAAAGAATAAGATTCAATCGAATATGAACTGCTAAGAGGACATTTTCTAAAGAAATTTAGAAGATGTCCTCTTTTTTGCGTTATGGAGAAAATACGTCATTTGTTATGAAGTCAAAGTGAAAGGAGCACAGCAATGGATGAATCAAAGAAGAAAGATAGATATGAGGATGCAAAAAAGTTTGTAAGATATTCAGATGGTGCAAAGATGTACAGTATGGGAATGACAAAATTTCAAGAAGTGGCTAAGGATGCCAAGGCATGTTATAAGATTGGTCAGCTTGTACTTGTTAATACAGAAATATTGGATAAGTATCTTGAAACTTTTCATATTACAGATTCTGAGTTTTATAAGTAGGTGATGTTATGGTAAATACATTGAGTGGTTCAGTTAGTGCCTATAGAAAAGAAACTGTAAAACCAAGATTTATTCGTATTAATGAAGTAATGGCTTTATTAGATGTAACACGAGATGAGGCAATGGATATAGCATTAGCTGCTGGAGCAAGATATCAGCTTGCGAAGATTATATTAGTACATAAGGAAAGGTTGATGAAATATATGAAACATTTTGCAAGAGTGCCTAGTTCAAACAAAATCGTAGAAAAGAAGTTTGTAAGAATTGGGGAAGCTTCAATGACATATAGCATAGGGCATCATAGATTTATTGAAATGGCTAGAGCAGCGGGTGCTGTATATAAGATTGGAACAGCTAAGGGAAATACTATATTAATAAATTTGGAAATTTTTGATGATTATATGGAGCAATTCAGAGAACCGTCAACAGAAATGAAACATCCATTGCCAAATGTGAAAGGAGACTGATGAATGAGTTACTCATATAAGTGCTATTCAGATACAAAGGATTTTATGAAAAAATTTGTCAATGCAGAGGAAGGAGCGATTATTTATGGGATAAGTAAATCTAGAATCATAGTAATTGCGAGAGAGGCAGGAGCAGTCTATAAAGTCGGTAATTCAGCATTAATCAATACGGAATTATTTGAAAAATATCTTGAACTATTCAGAGAGCCGGCAAGAGAACTGCCTAAGCATACATGGAACAAATTAAAGGAAATGACAAATACACCAAAAACTGGTGAAAATTCGTAAAAATACACCAGTGGTGTCACTTCCGTAAAATTAAAGTGCATTGTAGAATATCAATTGTCCAAGAGAGATTGGACATAACAATTGAATAATCAGTTACAGATTTTCAAAGTAGTTTGCACTGCAGAGTATCTGTAGGTAGTAAATTTACGGGGCATGAGTTATGTGGATATCTTCACGGATTATGAATCAAATAAGCTGGCACTTGGGATGCTTGCAGATGCCCCGCTTGAAACTTTTCTTCGGGAACATCCGCAGATTACTTCCATTCGGTTCTGCCTTGATGGAGATGAGCCGGGACGGAAGGCAGCAGCTGAACTTATGAGAAAGTATTATGAGCTTGGATATGAGGTAGAAGACTGCCCACCTCCAGTCGGATATAAGGATTACAACGAGTGGCTTGTGGCTGCAAAGCTTAATCTGAACAAGATAAATCAGAGAGCAGATGAACCAGTCAGGGCATGAGAAATCGGATTTTGATGTGTGGGGGCAGAAAGCGCCCCCAAAACAGCAAAGTGGGGGCAGAAAGCGCCCCCAAAATGTCAAAGTGGGGGCGAAAAGTATAAAATGTCAAGACCCAATGTACAAAAAATATTATATAAAAATGTACAATTAGTCTGTTTGTTTTAAATGATCCTTCAGTCTGTAGGACTTTCCTG
>OMVN01000061.1 GCA_900314525.1 uncultured Eubacteriales bacterium | reverse complement strand
AATTATACTGGTTATTTAGGGGGTAGTCACTTTTTTTGTGCAAATCCCTTTGAAATAAAGAAAATATATAGAAAAATGGTGGTATCATTTGACACTACCATGACCAGAGAAGAGGAGAAGATATGAAATTTTCAGAAATAGAATTTGATAAAATTAAATTAAGAGGTTACGACAAAACTGTTGTACATAGGGAAGGAAAATTAATAGTTGGTGGAAAAACTGAAAACATTGGCGTATACAGAGATATTTTAAAGGATAAGACAGTAAAGGGTCAGTGCGGTGATGTTGACGTGTGGATGATTGAAATAGAGTAAAAGTAGAAAAGGATTAGAAACGAATTATATTATTAGAGAAGTTATATTTGAGACAAAAGGGCAGCGAGCAATTGATGGCGCAGGCGTAAATTTAGTAAGAGTACTAGGTAATACAACTACGGATATTTATGATCCATTCTTAATGCTTGATGCATTTGACAGTACAAACCCTGAAGATTATGAGAAAGGTTTCCCGATGCACCCACATCGTGAAATTGAGACAGTTAGTTTTATCAGTAAAGGTCAGATGATTCACAGAGATCATCTTGGAACTGAAGCTGTAGTTCATGACGGGGAAGCCCAGTGGCTTACAGCAGGTTCTGGTGCTCAGCATGAAGAAATGCCAGGAGGAGATCGATTGCTTGGTACTCAGTTATGGATTAATCTGCCTGCAAAAGACAAGATGAAGGCAGCACCAGCGTATCATGGAATTTCGAAAGATGAGATAAAAGAATTTCCTCTGGAAGGAGGGATGTTACGCCTTGTGATTGGAGAATATAAAAATCATAAAGGCTGGCAGGGAAAGTATCTCCCATTAGATTTTTATGATATTCACCTCCAACCTCATGCAAAAGTTGAAGTTCCAGTGAGAGATGGTTGGTCAGCATTTTTATTTACCCTGACTGGTGATGCAAAAGTCAGTGGAACATCAGTCAGCGAGAAGACAGCGGCAAAACTTGGGGACGGAGATAGTGTTATTCTGGAAACTGGAGATATTGGCGCGGAGATACTTTTATATAGCTCAAAGAGATTAGATGAGCCGGTTGCATGGTATGGACCAATTGTAATGAATACAGAAGAGGAACTTGATATAGCAGTAAATGAAATATACAATGGAAACTTCATAAAGGAAATTGCAGAATATTAAGATTAATTTTGCATTGGATATGTGTTATTATAAATTAGCAAGATAAATTTATAATACAAAATCGGGGGATTGTGAAATATGATTATTAAAAATATTATTTTTGATGTATATGGTACTTTAATATCGACAGGAACAGGATCAGTAGATGCTACTAGGAAAATTTTTGAAAAGTACAATCTTGATGAGGATGAAAAAGATATTTATAAAAAATGGAAATCTATACACAAGAAGAATGTTAGAGAAATTAAGAATTTTATAAGTGAAAAACAAATATTTACAAAAGATCTTGAAGAGCTTTTTGATATATATGGAATTAAAGATAATCCTAAGATAGAGATTAAACCTATGATTGATTCAATGTATGATAGAAAACTTTTTGAAGAAACAGAAAGTGCTGTAGATAAATTATCGGAGAAATATAGTATTGCAATTGGTTCGACAACAGATACTGAACCATTACTTCAGAATATAAAAAACACATCATTGTCAAAAATTTCAGATATTTATACATCAGAGAATTTAGGATATTATAAACCAGATCAGAATTTCTATAAAGAAATCCTGAATAGAACAAACTGGAAACCAGAGGAGTGTGTATTTGTTGGTGACTCCCTGGATGATGATATAATTGGACCAATAAATGCAGGTATGAGTGCAATACTTATAGACAGAAAAGACAGATATGATAGATGGCCAGAGGGAGTGGATAAAATACATTCTCTAATGGAAATAGATAATGTGTTAAATTAATTATAATATTACTTGACACTACAACAAGCAGAAAATATATGGTATTATAATTACATGATTTTATTTGTGATAATAATTAGAAAAGGGAGTTTGCTATGAACAAATTTATGGAAGAAGCAATAAGGCTATCAGAAGATAATATTATTTCAAATGCAGGTGGACCTTTTGGTGCTTGTATAGTGAAAAACGGGGAGATTATTGGCAGGGGATCAAACCATGTACTTGCAAACAATGATCCAACTGCTCATGCGGAAATAATGGCAATCAGAGATGCCTGCAATAATATAGGGTCATATGATTTAAAAGGATGCGAATTATATACATCGTGTTATCCATGCCCAATGTGTTTGTCAGCAATTATTTGGGCAAATATAGATAAAGTCTACTATGGTAACACTAAAGAGGATGCGGCAGAAATTGGTTTCAGGGATGATTTTATTTACAAGTACATTGGTGATTTGAAAGAAAAACAGCAGGATGAGAGTATACTTTGTCTTGAATCAATGGGACGTGATGACGCAATCAGAGCTTTTCAACAATTTGCAGTGAAAAGTAATAAGATAATTTATTAATATGAAAAAGATAAACTGCAGGAAAATTCCTGCAGTTCATTTTTTTTAGATTGTTATAATCTAAGAATTGAAAATGCAATTTTAAAATAAATCCAGACTGCACAAATATCCACAATAGTTGTCAAAATCGGTGATGCAATAAGAGCTGGGTCGAGATTTACCGTTTTTGCAAGTATTGGAAGAATTGCCCCCATTAATTTGGAAACAATTGTGACAAGTAATAAAGTAATAGCAATAATGATGGCAATCTTTAAATTACGATACTGAATCATAACACGAACTCCATTTGTGATTGCCAGTACAACGCCGACCAAAAAACCGATTCGAAATTCTTTCCAGAAGACCTTTAGAAAGTCCTGAATATT
Source organism: uncultured Eubacteriales bacterium (assembly GCA_900314525.1). Classification (GTDB taxonomy): domain Bacteria; phylum Bacillota; class Clostridia; order Lachnospirales; family Lachnospiraceae; genus Bovifimicola. The sequence goes on along the minus strand of OMVN01000061.1, from coordinate 2,113 downwards.
TATTTCATTAAGCGCCATACCACGAATAATCAGTGTTGATGTCTGAGAACCACAATTACCACCAGTATCGCTGAGCATAGGCATAAGTGCGACAAGAACAGGTAGTGTCTCAAAGGCTGCTTCATAGTGATTGATAATTATGCCAGTAAATATAGAAGAAAACATTAAAATTAGCAGCCATGGAAGTCGGTTTCGTACCTGTTTTAAAACAGACATATTGAGGTAAGAGTCGTTGCTGGGAACCATTGCTGACATTTTTTCGAAATCCTCAGTTACCTCTTCTTGAATGACATCAATGACATCATCTGATGTAATAATGCCAACCAGTCTGTTTTCACTATCTGTTACAGGTAAAACATGGAGATTATATTTATCAAAAATTCTGGCAGCATCTTCTCGGTCATCATGGGTGTTAACTGAAATAACATTGGTATCCATAATTTCTGAAATTTGGATATTGTTTTTTTGCAGCAGCATTTCTCTTACAGTAGTTATTCCCTGTAATTTTCGGTTTTCATCAGTAATATAGCATGTATACACATCTTTCCTGTCATCGCCATGTGTTCGAATCCACTCAAAAGCATCAGAAACCATTGTATTTCTTGACATAGAAATGAATTCGGTTGTCATAATGGCACCTGCAGAATCTTCAGGATAATTGAGAAGTAAATTTATATCTTTTCTCATGTCGGGGTCTGCTTTTGAAATGATTTTTGAGACAACTCCGGCGGGGAGTTCCTCAAGGATATCGGCCAAATCATCAGCGTAGATTTCTGTAAGTAAAATTTCAAGATCCTGATCAGAAAAACCCTGTATTAATTCTTTTTGTGTCTCAGGTGACATTTCTACAAAAGTTTCAGCTGCAAGATCTTTTTTTAATAATCGGTATAGAAGTAATAGTTGTTCTGTTGGTATGGTTGAAAATAGTGTGGCAATATCTACACCATTCATTTCATTCAGTGAATTTTTAATAGAAAAAAACTCACGATTATCAAGGAGATTTAGAATCTCCTTAGATGATATTTTTTTTATTGTATTCATTGGAATCGTTCTCCTTCAAAATTTAATACATGTCGCAATAGTTGCGGCTTGAAGAAGACAATCGCCCAGAAAAGGCAGATCGGATTTAATGTATAATAATCAGGTGGCATAAAAAGTCGGATGCCAATGATAAATAATTACGGACATTATATCCTAATCTATTAATTCGCGCGTGACTGTCTCCGTCCATTCGTTCCACCTTCCTTTCAAATCTATTAACTTACTTATTTTATCACCAATATTTTGTGATGAATCTAAATTTTTAATAAAATTTGTAAAAATAATAGCAATTTAGATATTTTATTAATTTGATGAAGATGCTATATTATTGAATAAATGCAGATAAATAATTCCAATGTTTTTAGTCACAGGATGCATAGTCATTAGAAAAGGAGGATGGGTAAAGTGAATAAACTAACAACTAATAGGCTGACAATAAGAAATTTTTTGTCAGATGACACAGAAAAATGTTTAGAGGGCTGGGGCAGGGATGCTGGATTAGGAAAGTATATAATTGGATATCCAATGGATTATTCCTCTATGGATAATTTTGTATGTGCACTTGCAGAAAATAAAAATGCTTGGGTTATTGAAGAAAATGGAAGTGGAAAATGTATAGGATATATAATTATGGATATACCATACGAAATGTTAGAAATTGCAGAAATAGGATATGTTATAGGTGAAAAATATCATCACAAAGGATATGCATTTGAGGCTGTAAATAAAATTATAGAATATTATCTCAATGATAAAAATATGTATATGATAGAGGCAAAATACAATTCAGATAATGAGCCGTCAGGGAGATTGCTAGAAAAACTGGGATTTAGAAAAGATGGAATATTAAGAGAAAGAAGAATTGATATGATGACAGGAAATCGAAAAGATCTTGTGATTTGCTCAATAAAAAAGCCAGAATTTGGGAAATAATACTTGACATGGAAAAATATGTGATGTATTCTTGACAGATAATAGGTAATTGCGAAACTAGTTACGCACGTTCCGCAATCTTGATTGAAAACAAAAAAAGAATTCGTTTAGCACACGAATCCTTGGATGAAAAAGTAAA
>OMVN01000023.1 GCA_900314525.1 uncultured Eubacteriales bacterium | reverse complement strand
ACGATGTCCGCTTGAAATTCTTTTGAAATTTCAGGGATGGTTTATTTCAATCTATTGTTTGAAATTCTTTAAAACTGTTTAGTTATCAATGTTCATATGCTTTGTTGATTCGCATTTTGTCGAACCAGCTTGCTCATTATATCAAATATTAAGTTGTCTGTCAAGAACTTTTTATTTAATTTTTTGAGCTAGCGGAGAGGGTGGGATTCGAACCCACGCGCCCTTGCGGACAAACGGTTTTCAAGACCGCCTCGTTATGACCACTTCGATACCTCTCCATGCGATTGCTTGACTATTATATCAGCTTTCCAACTGTTTGTCAAGAACTTTTTTTATTTTATTTTGTTTTTTATCTTGCACTCATCAGCGCGAAAGTAAGTATATCATCCTACAGTCACTCTGTCAACAACTTTTTTCGATTTTTTTCAATTTATATTTTATTCCTTTTTTTCAGTATTTCCGTCATGAGAATTAGGTCTTCTGGTGTTGTTATTTTGATATTCTCATAGCTTCCCTCAATAAGCTTAATCTGTACTTCAGAATACCTTTCCATTACCATAGAATCGTCTGTTATAGTTGTATCTTCATTTATCTGCATTGTTTCATATGCTTTCTTCAATGTGTACACATTAAAAGCCTGTGGTGTCTGTATCTGCCACAGGGTACTTCTTCTAGGGGTATTTATTACATAATTATTTCTATCCTTAATTTTTATTGTATCTTTTACAGGCATACCCATAACACACGCCTCGTCATTTTTAAGGTTTTCTATTATCTTATTAATTTGGAAATCCTCAATTAATGGTCTTGCACCATCATGTACCAAAACGTTTCCGTCTCCAGATATGCATTTTAATCCTGCCATAACAGAGTCATATCTCTCTGCACCACCAGAAACTATATCTAACACCTTATTAATATTATATTTTTCTATGATATCTTTTCTTATATATTCAATATCATCTTGTCCTGCTACTATTATTATATTGTCAACTTTGCTCTTTTCAAAAGCTTTCAAAGTATAGTAAAGTACCGGATACCCCAGAACCTCTATGTACTGCTTGCTAATTGTGCTCTGCATCCTTTTTCCCTTACCAGCTGACAGAATTATGGCGTATGTTTTCATTATCTCATCTCTCCCCCAGTTTTAGATTTGGAATTGCATTTAAATAATAATCGCTTCTCTCACCTTTTATATACTCGTAATAGGCTGCTGATCCAATCATAGCGGCGTTATCTGTACATAATATTATTGGTGGATAATAAAATTCAATGTTATTTTTCTTGCATTCTTCAATCATTCTACTTCTTATTGCTGAATTTGCTGATACTCCTCCTGCGATTGCGAGTTTATTTATCTTTCTATCCTTACATGCCTTTATTGCATGTTCTGACAGTACATCTACAACTGCCTTCTGGAATGACGCGGCTATATCAGGAACACTGTATTCGATTTCTTTCATCTGACATGAATTTATATAGTTTAATACAGCAGATTTAAGACCACTAAAACTAAAATCAAGCGGAGCATCATTCACAACAGCTTTAGGGAATTTAATGGCGTTTTCATTTCCTTCTTTTGCCACTTTATCTATTTTAGGACCACCTGGATAGCCTAATCCTATCGCTCTTGCTACCTTATCAAATGCTTCTCCTGCTGCATCATCCCTTGTATGACCTATTACTTCATATTTTCCGTAATCATTTACTACTACAAGGTGTGTATGTCCGCCCGATACAACAAGGCAGATAAATGGCGGCTCTAATTCCTTATTTGCTATATAGTTTGCAGATATATGTCCTTCAATATGATGTACTCCAATTAAAGGCTTATTTGCCGCAAATGCCATTGCCTTTGCCTGAGTAACTCCCACTAATAGTGCTCCAACTAATCCAGGGCCATAAGTTACACCTATAGCATCCACATCTTTAAGTTCCATTTTAGCCTCTTTTAACGCCGCTCTGACTACAGGATTTATATTTTCAATATGTTTTCTTGAAGCGATTTCCGGTACTACTCCACCATATAATGTATGTATATCTATCTGTGAGGAAATAATATTAGATAATACCTCTCGTCCATTTTTCACAACTGCTGCTGCAGTCTCATCACAGGAACTTTCAATTGCAAGAATATATACATCTTTATTTTCCATTTTTTTACACCTTTTCCTCTACTTTTCTTCTTCGTAATTCAAATCAACAGTTTTACCATCTTTCCCAGGATAACTATTAGGGAAGATTTTACGCACTTCATCCATGTAATCATCAGGTCTTACAAGGGACGGACTGTAATGTGTCAGCCACATCTGCTTTGGCTGTGCCTTGCTGGCAAGTCTGGCTGCTTCATAAAATGTCATATGTTTATATTCTTTCGCCTTGCCTATCTTATCCTTCTCGCCGTACATTCCCTCACAAATAAATAAATCCGCATCTTCTGCCATTTCACTAATTGCATCAACAGGTCTAGTGTCCGTGCTATATACTACCTTTAAACCTTTTCTTGGTTCACCTAGAACCATGTCCGGTGTATATGTTTTCCCATCTGCTATTACAGTTTCCCCTTTTTGTAGACTATTCCAGCACTTTTTAGGCACATCATTTAAATTAGCCTTTTCTAGCATAAACTTTCCTGCCCTCTCTATCTCTACACTGTATCCATAACATGTAACATTGTGATTTACCTTAAATGCAGTAATTTTGTATCCATTTATTTTAAATTCTTCCTTTTCACCTTTTATTTCAATAAATTTGAGTTCAAAAGGAAGTTCTGGTGCAATTATTCTCAGCGAATTTACAACTTTTTCAAGCCCCTTAGGCCCAATTACAGTAAGAGGATCCCTCCTGTCTGCATTTCCCATAGTGAGAAGTAATCCTGGAAGACCACTTATATGGTCTGCGTGAAAATGTGTTATACATAATATGTCTATAGGATTAAAACTCCAGCCTTTTCTCTTTATTGCTATCTGTGTTGCCTCTCCACAGTCAATTAAAAGACTGCTGCCATTATATCTGGCCATCATTGATGTAAGCAGTCTTTTTGGCAGAGGCATCATACCTCCAGTTCCTAATAAACATATTTCTAACATAATTTCCTCATTTCTAATCTATATAAGTTCGTTATTATCCATTACGCTTACAGGTATTTCAAAAGTACCTGTTAAATTGTCATAACACTCTTCACACAAATCAAATTCATGTTTTTCCCCATCTTTAGAAGAAAAATATCCCCAGTTTTTCGACACAGAAATATAATCTTCTTCTGGCAGTGTGTTATCAAACTTTATATTTTTTCCACATTTGTTGCATTTTATTGATTTTAATATATTCTGATCTGTGTATTCTCTCATGTCTCTTTAACTCCTTTTTCGTTATTTGTACACTTAAATTATACACAGTAAAATCACTATTTCTAGTGGTAATTTATTACTGATAATCTTTCCACATAATAATCGCATTTTCAGTGGGATTATCATAAAAGTTTTTTCTCTCCCCAGCCATCTTAAAGCCTAACCCCTCATACAGACTTATTGCTGCTTTATTTGATTTCCTTACTTCAAGAGTACATCTCTCAATTCCAGAATATTTTGACAGTTCAAACATCTGTTTAAGAATCTCTTTTGCATATCCTCTTCCTCTGCACGATTTTGTCACTGCCACATTAGTTATATAGGCCTCTGGATAAACGTAATACATTCCAGCATACCCTGCTATACAATCCTCTTTCTCATACACAAGAAAAAGAGCATCCTTTTTCTGTGCATATTCCATAAGAGATCTTTCTGACCATGGTTCTGAAAAACACTCCTTTTCAAGTTCTGCTACACCTGTAGCATCACTTATTTTCATCTTTCTTACCATTATTCAAGCGCTCTCTTTCTGCCTGAGACAGACGCATATATTCAGGCGCAAATAAATCCGAAATTACTGCTTTTCCTTCCTTCAGTGCGTCTATTCCAAGTGAAGCAAGACTTCCTGCATTCTGTCTTGCAAAATTTTGTCTTCCAAAGTAATATCCAGATTCTAATGTATCTTGTATTGCTGATTTAAAAGCAGGTATACCATCTCCTACAAATATAACATCTTTTCCAAGTTTTATAATTTCGCCCAATAAGTCTTCAATTGCCATTGGTGCAGGTTTTAATATCTCCTCCAGCTTATCTCCTTCACAGCTGTATATTCCTGTATAGACCTGATTTCTTCTCGCATCCATAATAGGACATATTAGTTTGTTACAATGGTTATAATTGTTTGCCATCATCTCAATTGTAGATATACCAACCACAGGAATATCTAGAGCAAGAGCAAGTCCCTTCGCTGTAGCTGCTCCAATTCTAAGTCCTGTAAAAGAACCCGGACCGCTTGATACAACTATAGCTTCCACTTCTTTTTTGTCAATTTCTGTCATTCTGAAAATTTCATCTATCATTGGAAGTAATGTCTGTGAATGTGTCTTTTTCAGATTTACAGTATATTCAGCTATTATTACGTCTTCATCTGCAAGTGCAACACTGGCAACAAGAGAAGAACTATCTATTGCTAGTACCATTTTCCCTACCTTCTTTTTGTCACGATTATTTTTCTATAATCAAAATCTTTTGTTATATATTTCTTTATCTCTACCTTAGTGGCCGTAAGCGGAATTATCTCATCTATCATAGATGCCCACTCTATGAGGCATACTCCATCTCCAAAGAAATACTCCTCATATCCTATATCATCCATATCATACCCGCTGGCCAGTCTGTAAACATCAAAATGATATAGTGGTAACTTTCCACCCTGATGAACTTTTACAATAGTAAATGTTGGACTGTTAATTTCCTCTTTTATCCCCAGTCCCTTTGCGAACCCTTTGGCAAATACTGTTTTTCCAGCGCCAAGTTGTCCATCAAGGCAGATAATATCTCCCTTGTGTGCCTTTTGTGCCATTTCAAATCCAAGATTAAATGTTTCTTCTGAAGAATGTGTTTCGTATTCCATGCTACCACTCCTATTCCATTTTAAATTTGTAACAATCTGTTTTCTTTTCCATATAAGCTTTTAACTGTGCAAATTTCCTGCCGATATCTTTCTTTGGAAGAATATATGCCCTTACCGGTGTCGAATATATCAAAACCAAATGTTTGGTTGACACTACCTTTATCACGTCTTCCCAAGGAAGCACACTGCTTAAATCGTTTATCTGTACTGTAATTCCCTCGTCATCAAATGTATACTGCAACTCATTTTCAAAACTCTTCTTTGCCTGTCTTCTAGACCTTATATAATACTCAAAAGGCGAAATCACCGTAAACATCAATGCAAACAACATCAAAAACAGTCTCTGCGCTATTGTTATATCCCTGAATATAATTATACCAATGAATGCCACTACGCTAAAAGTCACAGAAAGAATTCCTCTAAGTGATACATAATTATGATACATCATAAATTCAAATAATTCCTTTGAGTCTGTTTTTACTTTAAATGTAAATCTTTTATCTTCCATATATCTGTTCCCTTTATTACTACTAATTATTTGCATAAAAAAACCTGCAAACTGAATAATCAATTTGCAGGTAATTATACCATATTTAAGCTATTTAGTGAAGTACAATAAATTTTTAATCCCAGTCATCAATATCAAAACCTGATACTTTTTTTGATACCTCTGAATTCAATTTACTCTTGAATCCTTTATTTAATGAACAGTTGTAACTACATACTGTCATTGTTGAAATTAATCCATAGAATACTGCAAATGCACCAACAGCTAATGTAATTATTGTAACCTTGAAGAGTGAAGTTTCCTTTTCCATTCCAAGTATTGCAAGAACAATACCTGCGATTGTTATTATCAATCCAATTATTGTTCCAATAAATAAAAGTGACATTTTAAATCCAGCTGGATATTTTGTTGAGTATCCATAAATCTTTAATTTATCATATTTAATCTTAGGATTTGCACATGTTACAATTGCAAAAATGAATGTTAAAAGACATCCAAATACTGCACATCCAAAGCCGATCCATGTAAATAATTTCTTATTCATAATATCTCCTTCCTATCTAAATAATATTATATTGCTAATTAGTCCTTTTATGTTGTTAAGGCTGCATGTATATCCACAAATTGTAGCATTTCCAACAATACCGTAGAATAAAGCAAATGCTGCTACTGCAAGTGATATTAATGTTAACTTGCTGATATCACTTATACTTGTACCTCTCTCAATGGATAAGACTGAGAATACAGCTCCCACAATTACAACAATAATTGAAAGAACTACACCGATTACCCACAGTGACATCTTTATCTTGTCACCTGACAAGTTTTCTACCATAGCCTTACCTCTTGCACATGTGATAATAGAAAAAAGTAATGTTAAGAAACATCCTGCACATGAGCATATGAAACCTACAAGTTCAAATACTTTCTTATTCATTCATATTTCCTCCTTTTTTTATATAATTACACATAATTCTTTTCAACTATATCATATTAATAATTTTTTTACAATGATTTTATATTTACATATTTTCCACAATTAAATATTGATTTGACAGCTAAAAATCGGTATTATTAAAAGGGACTTTTATATTTGATTACATGATTTATTGCAACAAATTTAAAAGTTAACACACGAACAATCAGGAGGCACTATGGCAGAAAAAATTTATTCAGTTTTAGCAGATGAGCTTGACATAAAATTATGGCAAGTGGAAGCTACAGTTAAATTAATCGATGAAGGAAACACAATCCCTTTCATAGCAAGATACAGGAAAGATGTTACAGGTTCTCTAAATGATGAGGTTCTCAGAAAATTTGATGAACGTCTTACTTATCTTAGAAATCTGGAAGCAAGAAAAGAACAAATAATTTCAAGTATAGAAGAGCAGGGCAAGTTAACCGAGGATTTAAGAAATGCAATTAATAAGCAGACAACAATGGTCTCACTAGAAGACCTTTACCTCCCTTACAGACCAAAACGAAGAACAAGAGCGATTATTGCTAAAGAGAGAGACTTAGAACCTCTTTCTAAAGAACTTTTTTCTTCAGATTTCAAACTGTCCGATGCTGATAAATATATAAATATTGAAAAAGAAGTTTTATCAAGAGAAGATGCAATAAACGGGGCAAGCGATATTATCGCTGAAAATATTTCCGACAACGCCACATACAGAGATTATATAAGAAAATATACATTCAATAATGGCAATATTACTTCCGCAGCCAAAGATAAGGAAAAGGATTCTGTATATGAAATGTACTATGATTTCACTGAGCCTGTAAAAAAGATTGCTGGCCATAGAATTCTTGCCATCAATAGAGGAGAAAAAGAAAAATTCCTTACTGTAAAAGTTGAAGTTGATGAAAGTGCTATTTTAGCATATCTTGAAAAACAACTTATAAAAGGACTAAGTTCAGACGGTGAAAATGTAATCAAAAGTTCAATCGCAGACAGTTATAAGAGACTTATTGCTCCTGCTATTGAGCGTGATATAAGAAATGACCTCACTGAAACGGCCGAAGACGGAGCAATAATGATATTTGGAAAAAATCTACATCAGCTTCTTATGCAGCCTCCAATTACAGGTCAGGTAGTTCTCGGATGGGACCCAGGTTTCCGTACTGGATGTAAAATTGCTGTTGTAGACGAAACCGGAAAGGTTCTTGAAACAACTGTTGTATATCCAACTGAACCTCAGAACAAAATTGCAGAAACTAAAAAGACAATTCTAAAATTAATAGACAAATATAATGTAACCCTTATTTCCCTCGGAAATGGTACAGCTTCAAGGGAATCTGAAAAAGTGGTCGTTGATATTATAAAAGAAGCAAAACACAAAGTGTCATATGTAATTGTTAACGAAGCTGGTGCCTCAGTTTACTCAGCAAGCAAACTTGCAACAGAAGAATTTCCAAACCTTGATGTTGGGGGAAGAAGTTCTGCATCAATGGCCAGAAGGCTACAGGATCCGCTTGCTGAACTAGTAAAAATTGATCCAAAATCTATCGGTGTAGGCCAGTACCAACACGATATGAATCAGAAAAAACTTAACGAGTCTCTTACTGGTGTAGTTGAAGACTGCGTAAATAGTGTAGGTGTTGATTTAAACACGGCATCTGCAAGTTTATTAGAATATATTTCTGGCATAAGTAAAACAATTGCCAAAAATATCGTCAAGTACAGAGAAGAAAACGGAAGATTCAAAAACAGAAAGGAACTTCTAAAAGTTGATAAGTTAGGACCAAAAGCATTTTTACAGTGTGCTGGTTTCCTTCGAATCATGGATGGCGATAATCCTCTTGATCACACAAGCGTACATCCAGAATCATATGATGCAGTATCAAAACTTTTATCAACATACAAATTAGTTCTTGATAATGATAAGAACAAAACTGTGGTTGGTCTCCGACTCATGATAAAAGATTACAAAAAAACTGCAGAAGAACTTTCAATCGGTGAAATTACATTAAAGGATATTGTGGATGAATTAGAAAAACCTGGAAGAGATCCCAGAGATGAAATGCCAAAACCAATATTAAAAACAGATGTATTGGAATTAAGTGATTTAAAACCTGGCATGATTCTCAAAGGAACCGTTAGAAACGTAATTGATTTTGGAGCATTTGTTGATATAGGTGTTCACCAGGACGGTCTTGTTCATATTTCTCAGATTTCAGACAGATACATAAAGCATCCTTTAGAAGCTGTTTCTGTAGGAGACATTGTTGACGTACAGGTCATGAATGTTGATCCTGTTAAAAAAAGAATTCAGCTAACAATGAAAATCAAAAAATAGAATTTATTTCACAAGGGATCTGTAAAATATTTCACAAAAAAGAGAGCTGTATAGATAATATCCTACTCAGCTCTCAATATCAGAGACTTATTTTACAATCCCTTTTTTCATTGCATTTTATAATTCTATTCCATTCTGATTCTTGTAATCATTCCATCAATTGAAGATGCTGCCTCTTCAAAATCCTTTTCTTTCATAGCATCTGTCACAAATGCAAACTCTCCATTTACATCATCAGCAACAACATATTCTACATTTCCAAATGACTTATTGATCTCTGCTTCTTTTGAAGCCTTGTCTCCTGAAACTCTTACAAAGAATTTCTTCTCTGATTCTTTGATATCTGCAAGCTCTAATTTTTCTGTAGACCAATCAACATATGCTGTATTGTTTAAATTTCTTACTGCATCAACTATATCTGATACTACTGCAGATGCTGTAGGAAGTTTTCCTGCTCCGCTACCGTAGAACATTACATCTCCAAGTACATTACCATTAACAAGGATTGCATTGAATACTCCATCTACGCTGAAAAGCGGATGATCTTTTCCAATCATTACTGGTGCAACAAAGACGTTTATCTTATCTCCAGCTTTTTCAGCCTTGCCAAAAAGCTTAACTGATTTTCCAAGTTTATTTGCATACTTAAAATCAGTATCTGAAATTTTTGTAATTCCTTCTGTGTAGATATCTTCAAAATTAACACTCTTTCCATATGCAAGAGAAGAAAGAATTGCTATCTTTCTACATGCATCAAATCCGTCTACATCTGCTGAAGGATTTCTCTCTGCATATCCAAGAGCCTGTGCTTCTTTAAGAACTGTATCAAAATCGAGTCCTTCTTTACTCATCTTTGTTAAAATATAATTAGTTGTACCATTCAATATACCTGTAATGCTGTTTATCTCATCAGCTGTAATACACTCATTAAGTGGTCTGATAACTGGGATTCCACCACCTACACTTGCCTCAAAAAGGAAGTTTCTGTTATGCTCTCTTGCAATATTTATTAATTCTGGACCATGTTTTGCAACAAGTTCCTTATTTGATGTACATACACTCTTTCCTTTTTCAAGTGCCGCCTTTACAAATGTATATGCTGGCTCAACTCCACCCATAACCTCTGCTATTACTTCAACTTCAGGGTCGTTTAATATATCATTATAGTCATGGACAAGAATATCCATTACAGAATCTCCAGGAAATTCTCTAAGATCAAGAACATATTTTACATTGATTTCCTGACCTGCTTTTTTATCAACAATAGCTTTATTTGTCTTAATAACCTCTACTACTCCTGAACCTACTGTACCATATCCTAATACTGCAACGTTTACCATTTCTATTATCCTTTCTGCTCTTTAAAATGTGTTTATTCTCTGGCTAAAATCTTTATATAATGGACACCATCTTTTGATTCAATGGCATCTATCATTTCCGAAACATCTTTTGTATTTGGTCCCACCTCTATACTTATTGTAAGAGTTGCCATGCTGTTTACAGGTATTGTCTGATGTATTGTAAGAATGTTTGCATTAAACTCCGCAATCAATTTTAATACCCCTGAAAGCAAACCTGGCTCATCGTCCATCTGAAGCACAAATGTAATCGTTTTGCCTCTGGCATCATCGTGGAATGGGAAAATATCATCTTTGTACTTATAAAATGAACTTCTGCTTATTCCCGTTATATCAGCTGCCTCTTGTACCGACATTGCCTTCCCTGTTTCTATCAGTCTCTTGGCTTCTACAACCTTTAAGAGAACCTCAGGTACTGCTTTCTTCTTAAGCACATAATACTTATTATCATCTGCCATATATAAAAACCTCTAATATAATATTAACTGTCTTTCCTAAAAAAACAGTTGTTTTTGACAGACAGAATTTTAACACAAATTTAACTACATTGCAAGTACATTTTTATATACTTCCTCAATTGTATAAAAAAACACGCCCCTTATGAGAGCGTGTTTAGCAATTCTTCTATATCTAGATTCACTATAATTCCATCATCTGTCTGTATTGCGCTGTAAAATAGTTTGTCTATATAATTGTTCTTTTTTATTCTGTCTACTTCAGATTTATCAAATGATCTTATCTCATAAACCGCGTCAGTTCTTATTCTGAATATTCTGCCTTTATACGTAAGCCTTACCGACTGTCCTGCAGAGCTGCTGTCTAATCCAAATATCTTTCTTAGGTCTATGAGATTGCTTTCATCCTCTTTAACCGAATGTCTCAAAATCTGCTGCACATACTTCACTTCTATTCCATATTTTTGATTATCAAGTTCAAAAATCAGAAATTCAATCTTCATATATGCCTCCAGCTATTTCTTTAAATTTTTCCACTTTAAATACTCAATAATAAACGGATCCAAATCGCCATCAAGAACTGCACCTACATTTCCTGTCTCAAAATTAGTCCTGTGGTCCTTAACCATTGTATATGGCTGCATTACATAGGATCTTATCTGATTTCCAAAATTAATTTCCTTAACTTCGCCTCTGATATCTAATATCTTTTCAGCATTGGCTTCCTTTTTCAAAAGATATAACTTTGCCTTTAACATCTGCATCGCTTTATCTTTATTTTGAAACTGCGATCTCTCATTCTGACACTGCACAACTATTCCAGTAGGAAGATGTGTAATTCTAACTGCTGATGAAGTCTTGTTAATATGCTGTCCACCAGCACCACTACTTCTGTATGTGTCAATTTTTAAGTCATCTTCATTTATCTCAATATCAAGATCCTCTTCTATATCTGGCATAACATCGCAGGATGCGAATGAGGTCTGCCTTTTTCCTGCCGCATTAAACGGTGAAATTCTAACAAGTCTGTGAACACCTTTCTCAGACTTGAGATACCCAAAAGCATTCTGTCCATTTATCTGCATAGTAACAGATTTCATTCCTGCCTCATCTCCAACGAGAAAGTCCAGTATTTCAACACCAAAGCCCTTCTTATCTGCATATCTTCTGTACATTCTAGAGAGCATCTCTGTCCAGTCACACGACTCTGTTCCGCCTGCTCCAGCATGGAGTGTAAGAATAGCACCATAACCATCATATTCATCTGACAATAGTGTGGAAATCTTAAGTGATTCATAATCAGATATAAACTTGTTATACTCGCTTTCAACCTCTTCTACAATGGCCTGATCATTTTCCTCAAATCCCATCTCGATGAGTGTCATTAAATCCTCATATTCAGAGTGAAGATCACTAAACTTAGTGATATCACTCTTAAGAGCATTCAGCTCAAGCACATACTTCTGAGCCTTCTCTGCGTCATCCCAGAATCCAGGTGCCTCCATTGTTCTCTCTAATTCTTCTATCTTTTGTCCCTTTGACGCTAAGTCAAAGGGAATCCCTCAATTCATTAAGTGCATTATCATATTGAGCAAGATCGTATTTGTACTGTTCTAATTCAACCACTTAAATCACCTTCTTACCATGACACTGTTTATATTTTAATCCACTTCCGCATGGACATGGATCATTTGGATAAATCTTAGCCTGTTCTCTCTTCTTTGGAGCCTTTACTGTAGATTCATCTTTATTTGTACCTGTTACCTTTGCAACCTGTTCTCTTTCAATCTTCTGCTCTACTTTAACATGAAGCAGTGATTTAACTGTATCTTCCATGATAGCATATGTCATTTCATTAAACATATCAAATCCTACCATTCTGTATTCTACAACAGGATCCCTCTGTCCATATGCCTGAAGACCAATACCTGTACGAAGCTGGTCCATATCATCAATATGATCCATCCATTTTCTATCAATTACTTTGAGAAGAATAACTCTCTCTAATTCTCTTATCTGTTCCTGTTCTGGGAATTCAGCTTCTTTTGCCTCATATAATTTAACAGCCTTCTCTTTGAGATACTGAACCATATCTGCTTTCTTGAATTTCTTAAGCTGCTCATCGTCTAATTCGATAACGTCAAATGGGAATATTGGAAGCATTAATTCATTAAGTTCAACAAGATTCCACTCTGATGCTGGCTGATCATCAGAAATACACATATCTACTTTGCTCTCGACAACATCTGTAATCATCTTATAAATAGAATCTCTCATGTTGTCACCATCTAAGACTTTTCTTCTCTCAGCATAGATTGTCTCTCTTTGATCATTGTTAACCTGATCATATTCTAACAAATTCTTTCTGATTCCGTAGTTATTTCCCTCTATTCTCTTCTGTGCCTTTTCGATTGTTCTTGATAACATTCCATGTGCAATGGGTTCGTTTTCATCTATGCCAAGTGCATTAAATGTCTTCATGAGTTTTTCTGATCCGAAAAGTCTCATAAGATCATCTTCAAGAGAGATGAAGAATTGTGACTGTCCAGGATCACCCTGTCTACCTGCACGTCCACGGAGCTGATTGTCAATACGTCTTGACTCATGTCGCTCTGTACCGATAATCTTTAATCCTCCAGCCTTTTTCGACTCATCATCAAGTTTAATATCAGTACCACGTCCTGCCATATTTGTTGCAATTGTTACTGCTCCAAATATACCAGCCTGTGCAACAATTTCTGCCTCTAATTCATGGAACTTTGCATTTAAGACATTATGCTGAATTCCTTTTTTCTTTAAAAGACTGCTAATTTCCTCTGAAGAATCAATTGTAATAGTACCAACTAATACTGGCTGTCCAGTCTTGTGTGTCTCTACAATTTCATTGACGATGGCATTTAACTTGCCTTTCTTTGTCTTATAAACAGCATCTTCTTTGTCTATTCTGGCAATTGGTCTGTTTGTTGGAACTTCAACAACGTCCATTCCATAAATATTTCTAAATTCCTGTTCCTCTGTAAGAGCTGTACCTGTCATACCACATTTCTTATTATATTTATTAAAGAAATTCTGGAATGTAATTGTTGCAAGTGTCTTGCTCTCTCTATTAACCTTAACATGTTCCTTTGCCTCTATGGCCTGATGAAGACCATCAGAATATCTTCTACCTGGCATAATACGACCTGTGAATTCGTCTACTATAAGAACTTCATCATCTTTAACTACATAATCCTTATCCTTGAACATTAAGTTATTAGCTCTGAGTGCAAGAATTACGTTGTGCTGTATTTCAAGGTTTTCAGGATCTGCAAGGTTTTCTATGCTAAAGAATTTCTCAACCTTCTTAACACCTTCTGCTGTAAGGTTAACTACTCTATCCTTCTCATTGACTATGAAATCGCCATCCTCTTCAATTTCTTCCTTCATGATGGCGGCCATCTTTGTAAGTTCAGCACTTTCCTTACCCCTCTTTAACTGATGAGCAAGTATATCACATGTCTCATAAAGTTTTGTTGATTTTCCACTCTGTCCTGAAATAATAAGTGGTGTTCTTGCCTCATCGATAAGAACTGAATCCACCTCATCCACGATGGCAAAATTAAGACCTCTCTGAACAAGTTCCTTTTTGTAGATAACCATGTTATCTCTTAAGTAATCAAAACCTAATTCATTATTTGTAATATATGTAATATCACAGTTGTATGCATCTCTTCTGGCATCATTTTCCATGTCATTTAATACACATCCTACTGTAAGTCCAAGGAATCTATGTACCTGTCCCATCCACTCCGCATCACGATGTGCAAGGTAATCGTTGACAGTTACAACATGGACACCCTTCCCATCTAATGCATTCAAATATGCTGGAAGAAGACATGTCTGTGTCTTACCTTCACCAGTTTTCATCTCAGCGATTCTTCCCTGATGTAAAATAATACCACCCATAAGCTGGCATTCATAATGTTCTGTGCCTAAGACTCTTCTTGCTGCCTCTCTTACTACTGCATATGCCTCTGGTAATAAGTCATCAAGTGTCTCATCCTCTGATAATCTCTTCTTAAACTCCTCTGTTTTATCTCTTAACTGATCATCACTTAATTCCATCATTTCCGGTCTAAGTGCAACTATCTTCTTAACAACCGGCTTAATACGATTGATTTCTCTCTCGCTATGTGTTCCAAATACTTTTGATACAAGACCCATTGTAAATCTCCTAATCTTTCTCATGGATAAATAAAGTAATCCAATTTAATTTTTCACTCAATTCTAACACTTTTATGCATTTTATTCAATATTTATGGCAAAAAAAGTTGTCCTATCCCCACCATATATGCCATATTACTCTATTTTCATAAAAAAGCTGCCCACAATTCGTGGACAGCTCATAATCAATTATTATTTAAAACTCTGGTTCAATAAGACCATATGTATTGCCTTTTCTCTTGTATACTACATTAACTTCATCTGTATCTGAATTAGAGAATACATAGAAATTATGTCCTAAGAGTTCCATCTGAATACATGCTTCTTCAGGATCCATCGGCTTAATTCCAAATTTCTTAGTTCTGATAATCTTAACTGAATCATCTTCATCGTAATCTTTCTCAATGAATGCCTGATTAAAATTATCTCTTGCCTGTTTCTTATCAATGATCTTATTCTTATATTTTTTCAATTGTCTCTCAATTATCTCTTCAACCAAATCAATTGATACATACATATCACTGCTTACCTGTTCTGATCTGATTATATTACCTTTGACAGGAATAGTAACCTCTATCTTCTGTCTCTCTTTCTCTACGCTAAGAGTAACATAAACCTCTGTATCAGCTGTAAAGTATTTCTCTAATTTTCCAATTTTCTCCTGAACTGCGTTCCTTAATCCCTCTGTAACATCAATGTTTTTACCTGTAATAACGTATCTCATGCTGTCCATCTCCTTTTCCCATTATTGATAAATCAGGTGTTCTAATCACCCTCCTTATCACATAAATATCTGACACCTTCAATCAAATATTTATGTACTAATTATAACAATTCCAGAGATTTTTTTCAACAAATTTTAGTCATTATACACATGTTTTTTATAACTTTTTTCTAAATCAAATCCTTTCTTCCATTCCCTGTTTAATCATATGTCTGTCAATAGTTTTTTGTCAGATTTTCACTTTTCATTAAAAACTCACAAACATTTTTCCACTTTTACACCAATGCATATTCACTGATTTTTCTGTGGATAATGTGGATAATGTGGTGTATAAGTGAACATATTGCTTTATTACGCCATATTCTGACAGATTTTGCCTCAGATTTATCCACATCATCTACATTTGATTGTTAATAAGATGTTGTTGACAAATATAGAGGGTCGTGTTCCATTGTGCAGTTTTAACAAAATATAGGATACAAAAGGGCGTCCTCAGAGACACGCTCCCGTTCTTTAAGCCTCGTAACGGACACTAAGCTCTGACATATGTATCTGTCAACTCTTGGTGCCGACGGTCTTAAAAGGCCCTTCGGACGAAACTTTTGTATCCTTGCCAGTGTTAGCGTCATATCAGCATAATTCATGCAACAAAAAAAGCTGCCATACCGGTTTCCCGGCACGACAGCCATATAATCTGTTTATTAGTTGATAATTCTTACTGCACACATAGGTGTTCTATAGAATGCACCAGAAACCTTGATTCCTGTTGCAGGTGTACTTGCATGAACAATCTGTCCATTACCAATATATAATGCAACGTGACTAATACCATTTCCGCTACCGTCTGAGTAGAATAATAAGTCACCTGGTAACAACGAACTTGTTGAAACTGCTACACCACATCCTGACTGTGATCCTGACTGGTGTGGTAATCCATAACCAAAGTGTGCATATACAGACATTGTGAATCCTGAACAGTCTGTACCATTTGTAAGGCTTGTACCACCATATACATATGGATTTCCTACGAACTGTAAAGCATATGCAACAACAGCATTTCTGAGTGCTGATGAAGATGATGTATCAACATTTGCTGTGCTCTGTACAGGCTCTTCTTTCACCTGTTTAGACGCATTTGAGTTATTGTTAGATGATGCCTTTGGAGTTTCATTCTTAGCTGCATTAGCTGCTGCCTGAGATTTTTTCTCCTGCTCTTTAATTCTTGCTGCTTCTGCTTCTTTTGCTTTCTTTGCTTCTTCTGCTTCCTTCTGTGCCTGAGCTTCTTTGGCAAGTCTTTCTGCTTCTGCTGCTTCTTCAGCTCGCTTCTGCTCCTCAGCAATTTTTTCCTGCTCTTCCTGTAATGTAAGAGCTGTATTATATTTTACATCAATATCTACAAATTCCATAGATACCCATCCCTGGATATCTCCATCTACACTTAAGTATACCCATCCGTCACCATACTGTATTACATCATACGTTTCACCTTCTGGTAACTGTGTAAGAACTCTTGAATCTGTGTTCTGGCTTTCTCTTACGTTAAGTGTCTCAGTCTTAACTGTGGCATTCACAAATCCACACTGAGTAGCAATAGCTTTTGCCTGCTCTCCAGTAACGAAATACTGTGAATTAATATATCCTTCAACATTTCCTGATTTAATCTTGTACCAATCTCCCTCAGTACCTATTATAGTAGCAGCGCAATTATTATAAATCTTGCCCACTATTTCAGCATCTGTATTAGGAAGTGCTCTGACATTAACATAATCCTCTACCTGTGACATCGCAAGTGTGTCATATATTGATGTCTGTGCAGGTGTCTGAGCCTGTGTCTCTGGCTGTGCAGCATCTGTCTGCTGTTCTGCCTGAGGCTGTACCTCTTTAACTTTATCTTTCATGATAGCAGATATTTCTGCTTTCTTATTCTCATCTTTATTATCATAATTCTTCAATGCTACAGCGATGCCTGCATCTGGAATATTCATACTTAATTTTTCTTTTTTCTGACTCTGTGCATTAATCGTAACTGTTCCAGCTATCATTGTAATTGCTAAAAGTCCAGTTACTGACACGATACCTTTCTTTTTCACAAATCCCATTCCTTTCTGCGAACTAATACCTTCTAATTGCTACCTTCTACATTTGTTACAAATTTGTTAAAAACCTTTTACATTTTAACAAAAGAAGTATATATTGTCAAGTTGTTGCTCCCATAAAATTACATTTTTCACATTTTAAACAAAAATATGGTACAATATATGTAAATAATATAGGAGGAATTTTATGAACAGATATACACTTATAACAGGTGCATCAAGAGGCATTGGGAAAGCAATCGCCTTAAATTTTGCAACTAAAGGCATTAATCTTATTCTTGTTTCTTCCAAATCAAATGAAGCTCTGGCGGAAACCATGCAGGAAGTGTTATCATACGGGGTATGTTGTATGGCATTTTCAACAGATGTGTCAGATTACAGTCAAATACTGGATTTAAAATCTAAACTTGCAGATTCTGATATAACTATAGACTGTGTTGTTAACAATGCAGGAATAGATTATTTTGGTATAATTCAGGATATGAGCGTGGATGATTGGCATCATATAATAGATGTAAATCTTTCTTCCATTTTCTACACTTCAAAAGCTTTTATTCCAGATATGCTGGGATTAGACAGGGGATGCATAATTAATATTTCTTCTGTATTTGGTTCAAATGGGGGTTCCTGTGAAGTTGCATATTCTGCATCAAAAGGGGGAATTAATGGTTTTACCCGTGCTCTTGCTAAGGAGCTTGCCCCTTCCCACATTAGTGTCAATGCTATTGCATGTGGTGCAATCGATACATCTATGAACGACAGGCTTAGTAATGAAGAAAAAGAATCACTTGAAGATGAGATTCCTGTGGGAAGAATGGGAAAAACAACTGAAGTTGCAGATCTTGCATATAGTCTTTATTCTATGAACGAATATCTCACAGGTCAAATTATAACAATAGACGGAGGATGGTTTTAATCCTCCGTCTCTATGCTTATGCCATTCTTAAGGCTCTTTTTTATTTCCTCTAAATTTTCTCTTATCTGGATATTTGTAATTTCAACTTCCTTTTCAAATTCTCTTGATGATATCAGATTGCAGCCCTGACCAAGTATAATAACCTGCTCCACACCATCTGATGTAGCAACGGTAATATCATATTTTTTTCCATAATCATGGGCAAATTTTTCTATATATCTGTCTGCAGTACATGCCTCTTTTGTAAATACCACACACACATTACCAAAATTTTTCTGTTCTCCGCCAAAGCCTCTAACTTTGTATGCATCGAATACAATCATCATATGAATTTTTTTGTATCCCTGGTAATTAGACATAATTTCAATCAGTTTGTCTCTTGCAGAATCAATGTTTACCTGGGCAAGTTCCCTTAATTCCTTCCATGCAAATATTACATTGTATCCATCCACAAGCAGATATTTATCCTTATGCTTTACTGGTTTGTATTCATATGGTTTTACTGGTTTTATCCGTTCTTCGATTTTCTTTGAACCTTTTGATTTATTCGAGACATTTGCTGATTTATACGTCCTGTTAAATATCTCTAAAAGTTCTGCATCAGCCTCATATCCTGTTTTCTGTTCTCTTGTATTCTGCCTGTTTATAACGTTTAATGTATTTAGCTCACTGGTCTTTTCTTTATTTCGAAGCTCAAGGTGCATGTGATTCTCAACTTCTGACCACGGTACAATTGTTCCTACACCATGACTGCAGAATACAGAATCTGGTGAATTATTTATATCTGCAACGGGGTCATAATTAATTTCATTCACAATATTCTGGGCATTTTTGCAAATATCATAGCCTGCAAATTTAAATGATATGTTTCCAGCACCTTTTGTGAATGCCTTTACTACAAGCACGTAATCAATCAGAGTACTAACTGGTCCTCTTCCTTCAATTACAGTATTTTCTCCATCATTACTGGTTATGTCAAAGTTAGCACCTCTCTGCTCAAGATTAGTTACTGCTCTTCCTGTTGTACTCTTCGGCACACTTAGAGTAAATTCGTAGTATGGCTCTAAAAGAATTGATTCTGCTTTCATCAGTCCCTGCCTCAAAGCTCTATATGTGGCCTGTCTCATATCCCCGCCCTCAGTATGTTTTATGTGAGATTTTCCATTTACAAGGGTTATTCTCATATCTGTCAGAGGTGAGTTGGTCAGCACTCCTGTATGAACCTTCTCTTTAAGGTGAGTTAGAATAAGTCTCTGCCAGTTTAGACTCAGCAAGTCTGTGCTGACATCAGTATCAAACACAAGCCCACTTCCCCTCTCTAAAGGTTCCATAAGAAGATGAACTTCTGCATAGTGTCTAAGAGGTTCAAAGTGTCCCACTCCCTCTACTGTATTTCCAATTGTCTCCTTATATGATATATTTCCCTTGCCAAATTTCACATCAAGGTCAAATCTGTTCTTTATTATATCTTTTATAACCTCAGTCTGAACCTCACCCATAACCTTAATAGAAATACTCTTTGTTATCTCATTCCACATTACGGCTATTTCAGGTATTTCCTCTTCAAGCATTCGTATTTTTCTTACAGTTTCTAACATATTAACTTTATCGTCAAATTTCAGTTCATATGACATAAATGGTTCTAGTATATTTTTGACTGCATTATCAGGCACATTTCCAAACATGTCACCTGCCTTTGATTTAGTAATTCCAGTTATTACACAAATTTCACCTGGCATTGCAAAATCCCTGATCTCAAATTTGTCTCCGTTGTAGAACCTGATCTGATTAATTTTCTCACCATAAATTTCGAGGGTATCTTTAACTTTTATTCTTCCACCCATAACCCTTAAGTGAGTTAATCTGTTATTCTTGTCATCACGGCTTATTTTGTATATGATTCCTGAATTTATATCAGAGTAATTGTCGGCCCTTGCAAATTCTGTGAAACCGTCCATAAATTCCTTTACTCCCTGTATCTTAAGGGCCGAGCCAAAAAAGCACGGGAAGATTTCTCGATTTTTTATCGATTCTGCTATATCTTCTTTTTCTATTTCACCGGAGGATAAATATTTATCCATAATCTTTTCAGAACATGAGGCTATGGACTCTTTTGTTTCCTCCAAATTTAAGTCTGTAAAATCAACACAGTCCTTTGAAAGTTTATTTCTTATTTCATCGTAGATTACCGCCTTATCTGACAGTGCCATGTCCATCTTATTTACAAAAATGAAAACTGGTTTATTATATCTTTTTAAAAGTCTGAATAGATTCACTGTCTGATTAGCCAGAGATTCAAATCCACTTACTATTAATATTCCATAATCAATTACCGAGAGTGTCCTCTCCATCTCTGCCGAAAAATCTACATGTCCTGGAGTATCAAGAATTGTGACAGAAGTTTCATTCCATCTGATGCCAGCCTGTTTTGAAAAAATGGTAATTCCTCTCTGTCGTTCAAGATAAAAATTATCAAGAAATGAATTGCCATTGTCCACTCTTCCAGCACTTCTTATGGCACCGCTCATATATAAAACTGCTTCTGATAATGTAGTTTTTCCCGCATCAACATGTGCAAGAATTCCTGCCACAATATTTTTCACTTAAAATTCCTCCATTTGACGAAATCGAGCAGGTTTTGCCCCACTCGATTTTCTAATTTTGCCAGACTAAGTCTGATTTATTCAAATATAGCTTTGTGGAAAGTTTTCTTTCCTTTTTTAATCTTGATTCCTTCTGTTAACATTTCTTTTGTTATCTGGAAATCAATTGCTGTTACTTTTTCATCGTTTACTGATACGCCGCCCTGTGTGATAAGCCTTCTTGCCTCACTCTTAGATGCTGCAAGTTTGCAAGTCATCATTGCGTCCATAATATTTATTACACCATCGTTTAACATATCATCAGTAAATTTTGTTGTTGGCATATTTGAATCATCTCCGCCACCTGCAAATAATGCATGGCTGGCTGTCTTTGCTTTTTCTGCCTCTTCTTCACCGTGAACTAATTTAGTAAGTTCATAAGCCAAGATTTCTTTTGCATCGTTTAACTTAGAGCCTTCCCAGCTGTCCATTTCATCTATCTGCTCAAGTGGAAGGAATGTAAGCATTCTGATACATTTAAGAACATCCTGATCTCCAACATTTCTCCAGTACTGGAAAAATTCAAATGGTGAAGTTTTCTCTGGATCAAGCCATACAGCTCCATTTGATGTTTTACCCATTTTTTTACCTTCTGAATTTAACAGAAGAGTTATTGTCATTGCATATGCATCCTTGCCAAGTTTCTTTCTGATTAACTCTGTACCACCTAACATGTTAGACCACTGATCATCTCCACCAAACTGCATATTGCATCCGTATTCTTTGAATAAATGATAAAAATCGTATGATTGCATAATCATGTAGTTGAATTCTAAGAATGAAAGTCCTTTTTCCATTCTCTGCTTGTAGCACTCTGCTCTTAACATGTTGTTAACAGAGAAACATGTTCCTACTTCTCTTAATACATCAATGTAGTTAAGTTTTAATAACCAGTCAGCGTTATTAACTGCAATAGCTCCTCCTTCTGAGAAATCAATAAATTTCTCCATCTGTTTCTTGAAGCATTCACAGTTGTGCTCTATTGTCTCAGGAGTAAGCATCTGTCTTAAATCTGATCTGCCTGTAGGATCTCCGATATATCCTGTTCCTCCTCCGAGTAAAACTACAGGTTTGTTACCTGCCATCTGTAATCTCTTCATAAGACAGAGAGCCATAAAATGTCCTACATGAAGTGAATCTGCTGTTGGATCAAATCCAATGTAAAATGTAGCCTTTCCTTCATTGATAAGTTTCTTAATTTCATCTTCGTCTGTTACCTGGGCAATTAATCCTCTTGCCACTAATTCATCATAAATCTGCATTTCATCTCATCCTTTCAAAAAAGCCCCCTGCAATCATAGACTGCAGAGGGCATAATATGCGGTACCACCTCAAAATCAAGGACTCCTCACGAAATCCTCCTCAACAAGTGCTGTCACACTCTAACGCTATAACGGGCGCTCCCGTCTATCCCTACTAATAATATTTTCAGGTAGCAGCTCTGGGGTGTATTCATAAATGTCTCCTTATATCCTCGCACCATCCGGATACTCTCTTAAAGGAGTCGCATAAACTACTCTTTCCCTTCACAGCCTTAAATTTTTCTGTATTATACTATTTTTTAAGAAGTATGTCAACTGTGTGGGCGCTGGCACCAAGAAGTTCTGTTCTCTCACATGTTGCCAGATGATACCTGATAAACTGTTCATACGTCTTATCATCCATCTTATTTAGCACCGGTCTCAGATAATCTGCAGGTCCATCAGCTGAAATGATTTTTAGTCTCTCAACTTCTGTCACTTCATCATTAATCCTATTAATATCTTCAAGTCTGACATAATCATACAAATCATCTTCTCCAGGTTTTACGCGGTAGTTTTCATCTATTTTTCCACTTTCAATAAGTTCAATAATATTATTTTCTTTAAATCCATATGTTATCACGCTGAATTCATTCATTACATATGCAACTAATATTACACCGCCTTTTTTAGTTACTCTTGCTGCTTCTTTTAATGCC
This sequence comes from uncultured Eubacteriales bacterium, assembly GCA_900314525.1. Classification (GTDB taxonomy): domain Bacteria; phylum Bacillota; class Clostridia; order Lachnospirales; family Lachnospiraceae; genus Bovifimicola. The sequence goes on along the minus strand of OMVN01000023.1, from coordinate 11,010 downwards.
TTTACTTTATCTTCAAACTTTATTAAATGATACATTGGTCCAAATAATATTGTAATATCAAAACTCTCGTCATTAAATCGTGAGAGTTTCAGTGCATTTCCCTGATATGCTTTTACCAAAGAATTCTTCTGCTTTAAAATACCTAGATTATATTTTACCAGTTCAACTGCCGTTACGTCATAACCTTCATTGGCCAGGGCAACACTATATCTACCTGTTCCAGCCCCGATATCAATAATTTTCTTGTTTTTATCCTCTCCAAGATATTCGTGGATGTATTTCATAGAAGTCACAAATTCTACATTGCCGTGCCTTCTTAAAAGTCTCTTATCTTCATTAAATTTATTATAATATTTCTCAATATTTGTCATCATAGTTTTCACCTAAATCAAGTATTCTTCCATTTCAACCTCTGATGGCATTCTTAGGTCTCCTCTTGGACTAACTGATACTGTACCAACTTTTACTCCATCCGGCATACAGTCTCTCTTGAACTGCTGTCTGAAAAATCTTGTATAGAATACGTTGAGCCATTTCTTTATCTCTTCATCATTAAAGTTATATTCTTTTGAGTTCTTTACTGCCACTCTGCACAAATCATAAATTTCCTCTGGTGTCATTCCAAAACGAAGTGTGTAATACAGGTAGAAATCATGAAGAATATAAGATCCAACCGTATCCTCTGTCTTCTGGGCAATTGTTCCATCTGGATTTGGAGGAAGAAGTTCTGGGCTCACTGGTGTAAGAATAATATCTTCAATAACCTTATTCAGTCCATCAAATCCATTATCTGCCATATAATGTCCTACGTAGTCAACTAAAGTCCTGACTAAAGTCTTTGGAATACTTGCATTTACGCCGTACATACTCATGTGGTCGCCATTGTATGTGCACCATCCAAGTGCAAGTTCTGATAAATCACCTGTTCCAATTACGAATCCGCCCTCTTTATTAGAAACATCCATTAAAATCTGTGTTCTCTCTCTTGCTTGACAGTTCTCATACGTAATGTCATGATCTGATTCTTTCTGACCTATATCCTTAAAATGCTGTCTTACCGAATCAACAATATTTATCTCTCTTATATCACAGCCGAGAATTTTCATAAGCTGTGTGGAATTATTCTTTGTTCTCTTAGTTGTACCAAATCCAGGCATTGTTATTCCAACAACCATCTTAGGAGAAAGATTTAATCTCTTCACAGCAGCTGCTGATACTAAAAGTGCAAGAGTTGAATCAAGTCCTCCTGAAACTCCTACTACTATACACTTACATCTTGTTGTCTCAATTCTTCTCATCAGACCTGCAACCTGCATGTTGAAAATAGAGAGACTTCTCTCTAATAGATTATTATTAGGTACAAATGGTGTCATAGATACATGTGAATAAAGATCTGTCTTCTTCATAAATGACACAGGAACTTTTATCTCTTCATATTTTCTGTCTGCAAATGTATTTCTGCAGTCTGAAAATGATTTGTTTGCGATTCTGTCATGTCTTATTTTAGTGAGGTTGATATCATTAACAAGAACTTCTTCTGTAAATAATTTCGTTTCTCCAAGTATCTTTCCATTTTCACAGATTATATTATGTCCGCCAAATACAAGATCCTGAGTAGACTCATGTCTGCCTGCAGAAACATATACATATCCGCACAGACATTCAGACGATGTCATCTTAACCAGATTTCTTCTGTAACTTTCTTTTCCAATAACTTCATTAGAAGCTGACAGGTTTACAATTATCTCCGCTCCGTTTAATGCAAGAAGTCTTCCAGGAGATACTGGTGTCCATGCATCCTCACAAATTTCCACTCCTAGCTTGACACTCTTATCATTATATGTGAGGTTAAAAATCACATTATTTCCAAAAGGTATATCTGAAAATTTTCCAAAATTTATATATTCTAAATCTCTTCTTCCACCACTAAACCATCTCTTCTCATAGAACTCACCATAATTAGGGATGTATGTTTTTGGAACAATACCTGATACTTTCTTGTTGTTTAATAGAACTGCACAGTTTAAGAGTTCACCTCTGTATTCTAAAGGCATTCCAACTAAAACTGCTATGCCCTCTGTGTGCTCGGCAATTTTGCCAAGTCCCTCAATACAATTGTTAATCAAATTCCTGTTCGTAAAGAGGTCAGCACATGTGTATCCTGTCAACGAAAGTTCTGGTGTGACAAGCAAATCTGTCTTTCCTCTCTGAGCCTCTATAATTTCTATTATTTCAGAAACGTTCTCTGATATATTTCCAATGTGTACTCTTGGAGTAGCCGCTGCCACTCTTATAAAACTTTCAAACATTTTATCCCTCCTGCTTTTTCAGTTCGTAAAACAATTTAGAATCATCTATTACACCATAACCTGAATCATCAAGTGATACAATTGCCGCACTACAGTTCCTCTGCAAACCGCCCTGCCAGTAATCCTTAAGTTCATTCTGTCTTATATGTCGTAAAAGTGCCTTGTTTAACGCACCATGAGCTACTATCATTATTCTCTCACACTTATCCTTCAGTGGTTCTATCTCACTGACAAGAAATTCCTCTGCCCTTTTGGTGATTTCCTCTAATGTCTCACCATTTGCAGGGGCCTTGTATAATTCTGGATGATCATAAAAATAATGAAAAGGATCTGTCTCATCAGCTAATAGCTCAACAAAATTTCTGCCTTCATATTCACCAAAGCAAAGTTCTTTTAATCTGTCATCCTTAATTATCTCGATGTCTCTGCCCCCTCTTATAAGACACGCTGTATTGTATGCCCTCTTTAATGGAGATGAGTATATCCTGTCAAAATGAACATCTGCGAGATTTCTTCCAGTTTCTTCTGCAAGTCTTATTCCATTTTCATTAAGTTCTATATCTGATCTGCCCTGCAACAACTTGCTTGCATTCCAGATAGTCTGACCATGTCTAAATATGTATATATACATTACCTTATCCTCCGGCACTTTTCATAATCTAAATCATAAGAAAAATTATATCATATAATAAAAATTTTGAAAGAAAAAAAGAACCAGTTTCCTGATTCTTTTTTCGGAGAATATTTCTATAATTATTTTGTTGTCTTCTTAGCTGTTGTTTTCTTAGCTGTTGTCTTTGTTGCTGTCTTAGCTGGCTCTGTCTTCTTAGCTTCTGCTTTAACTTCTGTCTTAACCTCAGCTTTAACTTCTGCTTTAACTTCTGCCTTAGCTGGCTCTGCTTTCTTAGCTGCAGCTTTAGTTGTTGTCTTCTTAGCTGTTGTCTTTGTTGCTGTCTTAGCTGTTGTCTTTTTAGCTGCTGTCTTCTTAGCTTTCTTAACTTCGATTGCTGTTAAAGCTAATACCTTAGCTGCATCTCCTGCAACTGCTCTTAACTTTCCGTCTGCATAAGCATCATTTACACTAAGTTTTCCATCTGCAATATTTGATAAAACCTCTGCTGTTGTAACTACCATTACATCTCTGTCAAAATATTCGAATGGCTGAACATCGATGAAGTTATTTGCTATTTCGATGTAAAATGCACCTTCAGCTTCTCCCTCAACATTAACCTGAATAGCTACATGCTCATCAACTCTCTTAGCACTTGCTCCTTCATAATATTTTGTAACCTTTTCAACTAATTCCTCGTATGTCATATTGTCCTCCTTAAAATAACATTTTCAGCATATTATTGTGTAAGATTATGTTAAGTCGATTTTCTTTTCCTATATCTAACTATATACCACAATCATACCAATAAATGCAAGTAAAATTTCATAAGTATTTTTCATTTATTTCAGTCAAAATGTCTAAAGTAATTTTGTAATCTATTGTTCCGCAGGATTTACGTGTACCATAATGTGTTTTATTTTAGGAAATCTTTCTTCCAGATTATTATGTACATTCTCAGCTATCTGATGAGTTTCAATAAGTTTCTTGTTGCCATCTGCTGCTATCTCAACATCCACATATATCTTGCTTCCAAAAATTCTTGTCTGGAGCATATCAATTCTGATAACCCCTTCCACTTTCATTATCTCATCGTATATTTCTTTTTCTGTGTCCTCATCGCAGGAATGATCTACCATCTTATCGATGGAGTCCAAGAATATATCATACGCAGCCTTGAGAATAAAAACGCAGATAACAATGCTTGCCACAGGTTCTAAAACCTTAAAACCAATTATGGCTCCGCCTATACCAATAAGCGCTCCGATTGATGACAATGCGTCTGATCTGTGGTGCCACGCATCCGCCATAAGCGCCAATGAATCAATTCTTTTGGCATATACTCTGGTGTATTGATACATCCCTTCCTTTGCAATTATAGATACAACCGCAGCTATCAGCGCCAGGTATCCTGGAACCGATAATTTATTATAATTTCCCGATGAAATCTTAAGAATTGCTTCCCAGGCAATAAATAATCCAGTCACTGCAAGTATTACAGACAGAATAATCGATGCCACACATTCCATCCTCTCATGTCCGTATGGGTGTTCTCTGTCTGATTCTTTTGCTGATATCCTGACCCCTATAATAACGATGACCGAACTTATAACATCTGATGAAGAGTGCACCGCATCACTTATCATAGCTCCTGAATTCGCCACAATTCCTGCAATAAACTTAAAAAGTGACAATATCAGATTCCCTATTATACTTACCATAGAAACATGAGTTGCTATCTGTTCAAAACTTTTATCATTACCCATATTATCATCCCCCTAAAAGCCCCTCTATTAAAATCTTAAATGCAAGGGCAATTAAAATAACACCGCCTAATATTTCAGCTTTTGATTTGTATTTTGAACCAAAAATACTTCCTATCTTAACTCCTGCTGCTGAGAATGCAAATGTGACAACTCCAATAAACGAAACTGCAGGAATTATTGAAACACTTAAAAAAGCAAATGTAACACCTACCGCAAGTGCATCTATTGATGTAGCAACTGCCAGCAGAAACATATTTCCAGGTTTCATTGAAGCATCCACATTTTCTTCAGGTCCAAATGCTTCTTTAATCATATTTCCCCCAATAATAACCAAGAGTACAAAAGCAATCCAGTGGTCAATCTTAGTAATATAGTCCTTGAAAAATCCTCCAAGAAAATATCCTATCAGTGGCATAAGTGCCTGAAATCCGCCAAACCACAGACCAGCAATACACATATGCTTTATTTTAATTTTACCAAGAGAAAGGCCTTTGCAGATTGAAACTGCAAAGGCATCCATTGATAATCCAACTGCCAGTAAAAAAAGTTCTAATATTCCCATTATATCTCCTAAATTAGCTAAGTGCCTGTCTTAAATCAGCAATTAGGTCTTCTTTGTCTTCAAGCCCACATGAAATTCTGACAAGTCCTGCAGGGATTCCTGCCTCTGCCAACTGCTCGTCTGTCATCTGTCTGTGTGTTGATGTTGCTGGGTTGAGACAGCATGTTCTTGCATCTGCTACGTGAGTTTCAATTGCTGCAACTTTTAATTTTTTCATAAATGCTTCTGCTGCAGTTCTTCCACCTTTAATAACAAATGATACAACTCCGCATCCACCATTTGGAAGATATTTTTTTGCAATTTCATGATATTTATCTGTCTCAAGTCCTGGATAATTAACACTCTCAACATCATCACAAGTGCTTAAAAATTCTGCCACTGCAAGACCGTTCTCAACATGTCTTGGCATTCTTACATGCAATGATTCCAAACCTAAATTGAGGATAAATGCATTCTGTGGTGACTGAATACATCCAAAGTCTCTCATAAGCTGAGCTGTAGCCTTAGTAATAAATGCACCTTCCTTGCCAAACTTCTCAGCATAAGTAATTCCATGATATGATTCATCTGGTGTACAAAGACCTGGGAATTTATCTGCATGCGCCATCCAGTCAAATTTTCCACTGTCTACGATTGCTCCACCAACTGCTGCGCCATGTCCGTCCATGTATTTTGTTGTAGAATGAGTAACGATATCTGCTCCCCACTCGAATGGTCTGCAGTTAATTGGTGTAGGAAATGTATTATCTACAACAAGTGGTACACCATGCGCATGAGCAGCTTTTGCAAACTTCTCTATGTCTAACACTGTAAGTGCTGGATTTGCAATTGTTTCTCCAAATACTGCTCTTGTATTCTCCTTAAATGCTGCATTTAATTCTTCCTCTGTGCAGTCAGGTGATACAAATGTTGCCTCCACTCCCATCTTAGCCATTGTTACAGAAATAAGATTAAATGTTCCACCATAAATTGAGGAAGAGGAAACTATGTGACTACCTGCCTCACATATATTAAATAACGCAAAGAAATTAGCTGCCTGTCCTGACGATGTGAGCATAGCTGCAGTTCCGCCTTCTAGTTCAGCAATTTTTGCTGCTACATAATCGTTAGTCGGATTCTGTAATCTTGTGTAAAAGTATCCCGATGCCTCAAGATCAAATAATTTGCCCATATCTTCACTTGTGTCATACTTAAATGTTGTAGACTGAATAATTGGTATCTGTCTAGGTTCACCATTCTTAGGTGTATATCCACCCTGTACACATTTTGTATTAATACTATAGTCTCTCATTTTCATTTTCACCTTTCTTTATTTCCCTTTTTTATATTTGACTAGTATAATTCATAGTATAATAAATTTCAATCCATATCATGCGAACGTTAATATCTCACATGGAAATCTCTCTCGTCTTCCTGTAATGGAATAACCTTTGTTTTGATATCATCGATATAAATATACTGGCTCCCATTTATTCTCACTAACATCTTGTTAATCAGTTCCTCACTGCCCTGAACTTCCATTTCAACCGAGCCATCCCATTCATTTCTGACCCACCCTGTGAGTCCTATGCCATTTGCAGCATATTTAGCTCTATATCTGAAACCAACGCCCTGAACATTCCCCTTAATAACAAAGTGTTTTCTTACCATTAAAATCCACCTTAATTCATGTATTTTTCTACAGATTCAACCATATCCCTGCTGCCCTGCTCATTGTCCTTTGCAATTTCAACAAGGTTTTCTATTTCATTTCTGAGTCCAACAGCAAGCCCATGAACCTCTGTAATATTATAGGTTGCATCATTTACTACCTGATCAATCTCCTCAATTCTCTCACCTATCATTGTGATATTTTCACTGGCAGCCTTAGTCTTGCCACTGAATTCCTCAAACATCTCAGCGGTGCTTGCCATATTATTACTGTACTCCTCACTTACATTTACAAAATCATTATATTCATCCATAATGTCAATGCTCATGTAATTGGTCATCTTATTAGAATTCTTAATTAATTCAGAAACCGTCTGCTTAACTGAGTTATTAGACTCCCTTATCCTCTTAACCAAATCACTAATCTGATTATTAAGCTTGCTCATATTGTTTGCAATAACTGCAAACCCTCTACCACTCTCCCCGACTCTTGCTGCCTCAATATGTGTGTTCTGTGCAAGAATCTTGGTGGAATGGGACACTCTTAAAATTTCACTTACAATCTCATCTATCTTCTCAATTTCTTTTGATTTTTCTAAAAGTGTTCTCATATCATCATTAAACTTCTCAATTATTCTGATATTCTTATCTGTTGAGAGTTTGATATTTTCCTTTGTCTCATAGGCAATATTGCTAATTTCCATAGCATGTTTGCTGGACTCGAGAGCCTTTGAATTAAGGTCTGTTATTTCAAAAATTGTGTTCGATACATTATCTGAAATAATATTAGTAGTTGCTGATGTCTCCTCCATCTCGGCACTAAGTGTCTCAAGAGAACCTGCAATCTTTGTCAGATGTGCATCGCTATCCGTAGCCATTGAGTTAACATGAATACTATTGTTCTTAAGTATTCCCACTGCAGAAGCCACTCCACTTACAACTTCTCTGACACTGTCTATGAATTTGTTAAATTCTCCGGCAATTTCCTCTAATTCATCCCCGCTCTTAATGTCAAGTTTCTGATTTAAGTCTCCATCACCACTATTAATCTCATTAACTTTCTCATAGAAAATTTTCAAGTTCTTAGTAATTGTCTCAATAAAAAATATGGAGATGGTAACACAAATAAGACATGCAATAATAACTATTAAAACCAATTCTACTTTTAACTGTTTCAAATCAGGATTAATATTTATCATACTTATATCATACTGACCGCATATGCTCTCTATAATCTCTTTTGCCTTCAGATAAGTAAAAAAACCAAGTGTCAGACAGCATGCCACACTAACCAAGGAAATACATATTAATAATTTTAATCTTATGCTTAATTTTCTGGTCTTCATCGTGATCCCTCTTCTCCATATTTATAAATACTTTTCTTGTTTATTTTTCAGCTTTCTTGTGATTTACAAGATATAAAATAACTCCGACAAAAAGCATTCCTCCAACAATATTACCAAGTGTTACTGGAATTAAATTATCAACAAAAAATGTCTTGATATTAAGTCCGTCTAATTTAGCATCAGTAAAATTATATGCATCCTTTGCCTTGGCCACATATGAATCATTCATCTTGGCAATTATTCCTGCTGGTATGTAATACATATTAGCAACACAGTGCTCATATCCGCTCACTACAAATGCCATAATTGGGAAAAATATTCCGAGTATCTTGCCTGAAACCTGCTTAGATGAAGCAGCCATAAGTACTGCAAGACATACAAATATATTACATAAAATTCCAGAACAGAATGCATTTGTAAATGATAATCCTGTTTTTGAAAGTGCTACTTTAATAGTAAATGCTCCAAGAAGTCCATCTGTATAATTGAATTGTCCGCTCTCATATACAATAAAAGCAATAATCACTGAACCTAAAAGGTTAGTTATAAATACAATAACAAGAACTTTTATTGCCTGTAAAACATTATATTTTTTATCCATAATTCCAAGAATTAACAGGCAGTCACCAGTGAATAGTTCTCCTCCAACAAGCACTATCATCATAAGCCCAACAGGGAAGATTACTCCTGCAACAAGTCTTGCTAAACCAACATTAGAAATATTATGCATGGCAACGTTACTTGCTGCTGCTCCTCCTGCAATAAACATTCCTGCAAGTATACCAAGCAGTACAAGTTTGAATATTGGCATATTAACTCTTTTTACTTCTGTCTTAATGTTTCCTTCTAAAATCTCCGATGGAGAATTTGTCTGTGTGTTTTCCATTTTGTACCTTTCTTATATTCCTTTATTTTGCAGACATTTTCTGCATTTGTAATAGCTATAATTATATCACAATCAATTTTTCATATCAATAAAAGCTTAAGAACTTATTTATTCCTAAAGACTTTTTTGCTATAATAAATTTTTAACTTAATATATGAAATATCAATACAAAAACAGTACTGGAGAAATAAATGGATAAATATAAAAAGAAAAGAGATCTTGCAATAGAGATAATTAACCGTTTTAAAACAGAATACAAGGATGCCGATTGTACTCTCGACTACGACGAGGCATGGAAACTTTTAGTAAGTGTCAGATTGGCCGCCCAGTGCACCGATGCAAGAGTCAATATTGTAGTAAAGGATTTATATAAGAAATTTCCTGACGTAGCCTCTCTCGCAGAAGCCGACGTGAACAAAATAGAAGAAATTATCCGGCCCTGTGGTCTTGGTCACAGTAAAGCAAGGGATATAAGTCAATGTATGAAAATGCTTCATGGTGAATTTAATGACATCGTACCTGATGACTTTGATAAGCTTATGAAGTTACCTGGTGTAGGAAGAAAAAGTGCTAATCTCATTATGGGGGATGTATTTCATAAACCTGCCATCGTTACAGATACTCACTGCATAAGACTCACTAACAGAATGGGCTTGATAGATAATTTAAAAGATCCAAAAAAAGTTGAAATGGAATTATGGAAAATTATTCCTCCAGAGGATGGAAACCATTTCTGCCACTGTCTCGTGGAACATGGAAGACGTGTATGCACGGCTAGAAAGCCTATGTGTGAATCCTGTATTTTAAGGGATATCTGCAGCAAAAATATCTAGTCAAACTCGCAAACGCTACACTTTTCGCTCGTTATAAAACTTAATGCTTCGCATCGTTTTAGGTACTTGGCTTACTCCACCCAGCTATTAAAATATAATAATTAAGAGACCAGGGTATGTCTTATCCTGATCTCTTTTTTTATACAAGTTTTAAACAAATATTATTCTATATTTACTGTAAATTAAAATTGTAATATTTACAGCTTAATTTTCTTCTGCTTCCATCCGGATTTGCCTTCTCTGTACATGTGTACATCATGTATGTTCCCGGTTTTAAAGATGAGACTTTAAACCATGCACAATCAGATGCCTGGTATGCTGCCTGTGCTATCCATGCGTTGTCTGCATAACTGTAGATATAGCATGTTGTAAAATAATCCTTATCCGCTTTTGTCACATTCGATGTACATCCAAATAGTAATCCATCTCCTGTATTTATAGCACAATCATTTATAACTTTTTTATTCATCTGAGGACGATTTACTTCTTGCCAGTAGGATTTAGTATTTACATATCTAATATTAATATCTTTTCTTTCTCCCTTTGAATTTTCATACGAATCAAAATGTTTATCAGCTGAGTACAGTGCCAATGCATATCTATCATTTGAGTCTGGTTTCCACTTAAAATTAGTGTCCTTCTGCCATCCTCCGACCATAGACCAACTATTAGTTGTGTAATCATATGCAAAAAGAGAATAACAAACTTCAGTATAACATGTTCAATATTCTACATTAACCTTAACATCCAAATAATCATTTTTGCTTGAAACCTCTAACCCTTTTATTTCGTACGTATTCGGATCATCAATTGTAACTAATGGTTTCCAATCATCACCAAGTGTTTCACTAGCATTCACAGGTGTTCCTGTCATAAATATTGACGCAGCTAAAGCTATAGCTAATCCTTTGATTAATTTTAATTTTTTCATAGTAATCTCTCCTCGTATAATATGGTAGTGTCAAATGATACCACTTTTTTTCTATATATTTTCTTTATTTCAAAGGGATTTGCACAAAAAAAGTGACTACCCCCTAAATAACCAGTA
>OMVN01000007.1 GCA_900314525.1 uncultured Eubacteriales bacterium | reverse complement strand
AAATAGAAATGTAGCTACCACAGCAATAGCAAGAGAACTTGCGTGTTTTATGTGGGGAATGGCAACAGGAAACATTTCATAGATATGGTATCCAGATGTCTCAGTCAAGGCTGCTTCGCACCGCTTTGCGGCAAGGCCTGTGACAGAAACATCTAAATACCATAAACGGTAATTAAGCAGATAAAACTGATTTTATCAGATTTTATCTGCAAACAAAATTAATTAACACTGGATGCAGAGGTAGAGCCTTGGAGCACTCTAAGGTCTGAATTATTTGCGATTCACCTCTGTTGACATTATATTTATATATTTTGATTCACGCTAGGAGACGGCAAGATTCACGGCGGACCATTGACCTGTTGGTAACCAATCCACGTATAACAGAGTGGCCAAGGCCGGGGACTGTTAGTCTGAGGTTCTACCTCTGCACCCAGTGTTAAAATTTAATGAAAGGAAAAGTTTGTGGTGATTTTTGTAATTTACACTTGACAAAGGTCACTTCATAACAGGTGTCATAATGGCAAGAAAGAGCAGAATTGCAGAAAATGCCATGAGCATTATTTCTGCAAAAGAAGGTGCGTATAAGACGGCAGTGTATGCAAGATTATCTACAGAAGATTTGGATGAGGATACTTTGGATAATCAGATATATCTTCTGAAAAGTTTTGTTGGTGAGAAAACCGATATGGTACTGGTTGATATATATGCGGACAATGGTTTTTCAGGAACCAATTTTGAAAGACCGGAATTTACAAGGCTGATGAACGATGTAAAGACTGGAAAAGTAAACTGCATAGTAGTGAAAGATTTGTCAAGACTTGGAAGAAACTATATTGAAACAGGAAATTTGATAGAGAATGTATTTCCATTTCTTAATGTAAGATTTATAGCGGTCACGGATAATTTTGATACGAATGAAGGTGGCGGCGTAGAAAATATGGTGGCTTCATTTAAAAATCTGGTAAATGATGTCTATGCCAAAGATATATCGAGGAAAATAATAACTGCTTTTCGTACCAAACAGAAAAACGGAGAATATATTGGACTGGTAGCACCATATGGTTATTTGAAGTCAGCTGAAAACAAAAATAAGTTTGTAATTGATGAAAAGACGGCGCCGGCAGTGAAAAAAATATTTGAATTATATGCTGGAGGATATGGATTAGACCGCATTGCAAGAATTATGAATGAATCAGATTATGATTGTCCGAGAAAATACAGATATTCCATTGGGATAACAAAATCGGATAGATACAAGAATTCTAAATGGGGTAGAACAACCATTAACACAATATTGACTAATCGTGCTTATATAGGTGATATGGTTCAGGGAAAAGTAAAACAGGAGCTTTGCAATAACATTGTTATGCATTATACGAATAAAGATGACTGGATAGTAGTTGAAGGAACACACGAGGCTATTATCGAGCGAAATCTGTTTTTTGAAGTTCAGGATATTTTGGAAAAGAAAAAGACAGAGCAGGCAGTCCGAAGAAAAAACAGTAAGAGCAGAGAATACAAAGAAGAGAATCTTCTGAAAGGTCGCATAAAATGTGGTTGCTGTGGAAAGAGCATGAATTTAGCTCAAAACGTAAGAGGCAACAGTATTAGCAGAAGCTATTATTGCAGTGGATATAAGGAATTAAGAGAAGCAGTTTGTACTAATAAAAATCGAATAAATAAATCATCTGTCGAAAGCAAAGTATTAGAAAGTATTAAAAAATGTATTTTCAACAATATAGATGAAAGTTCACTCTCGCTTGAGATTGCTGACAAAAATACTCAGGATATTAAAAAGAGAATGGTACAGATAGAAAGAGCGATTCGCCAGACTAATTCAAAGATTGCGGATTTATACAAAGATGTTTCGGACGGCTTGATTGATGAAAACGATTATCTGTTGATGAAAACTAAGTTTCTGAATGACAAGAAGCAGTTGGAGAGAGAAGAAAAACTTCTGTCAGATAATATGAAGAAGACTTCTGATTCAGCAGGAAAATTAAGAGCAGCAGATTATCTGAAAAAGTGCAAAAAAGCAAAGAAACTGGATAGAAAAATGGTTGAAAGCTTTATTGAGTTAGTTACAATCAATGATGATAAAAGTATAGAAATAACATTTTCATGTTGTGATGAAATTCTGAGAAAACTGGAGGGATAACATGGTAAAGACAGTAGCGATGTATATTAGATTATCCCTTGAGGATACTGATGTGAAATCATCAGAAAAAAATGAAAGTAATAGTATTACCAATCAGAGAGATATGATTATGAGGTACATTCGTGATAACAAAGAGTTTTCGGATTATTTAATTAAGGAGTATCTGGATGATGGATTTACAGGCAGAAACTTTGAAAGAGAAGGTTTTCAAAATCTTATTACGGCATGCAAGCAAGGATCTGTGCAGTGCATTATTGTAAAAGACTTCTCACGACTGGGTAGAAATTATGTTGAAGTTGGAAATTTGCTGGAACAATTATTTCCGTTCCTGGGTATAAGAGTTATATCAATAAATGACGGATATGATAGTAACTCTTTTGTTGGGCAGACAGGTGGCATTGATGTTGCTTTTAAAAATCTTGTATATAATCTATATAGCCGGGATTTGTCACAAAAGGTTAAGGCTGCGGTAACTTCAAGAATGAAAAGAGGAGAATTTCTAAGTCCGTATGGGATTTATGGATATAAGAAAGATCCGGAGGATATTCATAAGTTGGTAATTGATGATGAGGCCGCTCAGGTTGTTAGAAGAATTTTTGATATGGTCATTGCTGGAACCAAAAGAGGAGAAATTGCAAGAATACTTAATGATGAGCAGATTCTTACACCGGCACTATATAAAAAGAAGAAGGGGTGTTCAAGAGATTGGGTTCCTAATGGAAATAAAGTTGGATGGACTAATACTATGATTGCAAAAATTATTCGTGATGAGCGATATGCGGGTAATATGGTGGCTCATAAGAAAGTATATGAGTCTTTTGATTCAAAGCATCAAATTGAGGTTGATAAGTCTGAATGGATAGTTGTGGAAAATACACACGAAGGTATTGTTTCGTATGATGAATTTGAGGCTGCAAATGAAAATATGCAGGGCAAACGTCAATCAAAGAAAGATAAGAGTTCATCAAGTAAAAACTATTCCGTTATTATCTGTCCGTATTGTGGGCTTAGATTAAGACCTGGAAAGGCAGAGTACAAGTATATGTATTGCAGTACAGGAAGGACAAAGAGTAATAGTCCTTGTTCAAAGGTAAGGATAGAAAAAGAACTTGTTCAGAATGTCCTTGTAAAACTTGTAAGAAATCAGGCTAAAATTATGCTCACGGCAGAAGCTTTGCTTAAGAAGAAAGCAAAAGAGTCTGAGCCGAAAAGAAATACAGAGAGCCTGATAAAAAGGTTGAGAGCTGAATTGAAAAGACTTAAAACGAAAAAAGTATCTGATTATGAACATTACAAGCAGGGCAGTATTTCCAGAAGTGATTTTTTGGATGCAAAAGGCTTAGCTGATATGCGTATATCAGAAATAAATAAGGAACTTTCTGATTTGGAGAGGGAATTATTAGATAAACGAGTAGCGATAGCTGAAGAGAGTGACATCTGGGATATAAAAAAATATGTAAATCTGGATAAGTATGATAAAGAAATTATGGCAAGTCTGATTGAAAAAGCAATAGTAATTGATGAAAATACTGTTCAGGTAATATGGAAAAATCAAGATATGTACGATAAGGTTTTATCCAATTTATAAAAAATATGTGATATAATAAGAATGCTTGTTTAATGAGTATCGGGAAGGTTGTGAATGAATGATTTATATTACTGGAGATACACATGGGAGTTTTGAGCGAGTTGAGAACTTTTGCCAAAGGTTTAATACAAAAAATGACGATATAATGATTATACTTGGAGATGCGGGAATAAATTTCAGTGGTCCACGATATGATCGATTAAAGAAACGTCAGCTTGAAGAATTGCCGATTACTATATTCGCCATTCATGGTAATCATGAACAGAGACCATTCACTATTGAATCATATAAAGAACAGGTGTGGAATGGTGGAATGGTTTATTATGAGGAAGAATTTCCGAGCATATTGTTTGCTAAGGACGGAGAAGTTTATAACCTTAATGGACTAAAAACAATTGTAATGGGCGGAGCATACAGTATTGATAAAGCGTATCGTTTGGCATATGGTTATGGCTGGTGGGAAGATGAGCAGCCATCAGATGAAATCAAAAAGTATGTTGAAGAACAGCTGGAACGTGAAGCATGGGATGTAGATGTGGTGCTTAGTCATACCACACCGCTTAAATATGAGCCAGTTGAAGTATTTATGTCTGGTGTTGATCAGAGTAAAGTAGATAAATCAACAGAAAATTGGCTTGATAAAATTGAAGACAGGCTATCATACAAAAAATGGTATTGTGGTCATTATCATACTGAAAAGAAGATTGATAATCTAGAGATTATGTTTGAAAACTTTGATGAATTTGGTTTAGGATAATTAACTATGTCTGGAATGTCTTATGAAATGGGCATTCCGGACAAAATGAAAAAAGTTAATTTTTTTTGTCCCATCCTTGACATGAGCTGATGGCAATGGAAGAATGAGTAGATTGTTAACATTATTACTGTTTTATAGAGCAGGTTATTTTGTTGGTAAATATATAAGTATTGAAAAATTAATTGAAACTACTAAGGAATCCTATTATGAAAGTTTGCAAGCTAGTTCAATAAAATGGCATGAAAATGATAATGATTATGAGCCATTTGTTAAGTATATTTTGGAAATTGTAGTTGCTGCATACAGAGATTTTTCTTCTAGAGTAAGTTTAATTACAACGGATGGAGTATCAAAGCCAGACAGGGTTAAAGAAATAATCAAGAATACATTAGGGCCAATTACAAAAACTGAAATATTAGCAAAATGTCCAGATATTAGTCAGGTGACGGTCCAGAGAACACTAGCAGATCTAGTTGAAAAAGGACAGATTATAAAAATAGGTGGCGGAAGATATACAAAGTATGTATGGAATAATTAGCGAAATGGAGATAAAGAAATTAAATCATTAAAACAGTTCATTATAGGCAAAACTATATCATCCGTGTAGTTACAATTGTATTGCTCTGGACTGCAAGTGGGAAGATTGTTTTTACTACGAGATGTATCAAGAAAAATAGGAGATGAATTTGTGATTGAGATTTTTAAGATAATACCAAGTGGCTTTTTTAATCCGCTTTCTAGTGGAAGCAATAACGAAGTTAATGCTTCTTGTTTAATAGAAATCTATGAGCAGTTTGAAAATGAAGTCACGTATAGGATTAGTAAGAAGACTATAAGAGATATCTTGGCTAGTTTTATTCTTGATAATCATATAAAGGCAGATAGTGATATGGATGTAGAAGATGGAAGACCGAGTGATGTTGCAAATAGCTTCCTAAGAAAATTTTCAAGTCCAGATGTTGGATGGCTAGTTGAAGAAACAGATGATGCCACTTATGAAAAGTATATATCTATGACTGAGGTTGGTATTGCATTAGCGGAATTCCTCATAAATATTGAGAAACCTGAAAAGGTAGAGTACTCAACTTATATCTATAATATATACAATACCTTGAATAATGAGACTCAATGGAAGGATAGTCCCTACATAAACTGCCTTAAGCCAGTTTATAAAAATGCTAAGGCTCTCTCAAAATCTTTGAAAAGTCTGTCCACATTTATTCGTAAAACCATCGAAGATCTCATAAAAGAGGTTTCATTAGAAACGTTGACGGAGAATCTGCTTAGTTATTGCAATGGTGATTTTATAAAGGAATATGCAAGACTTACCAAGCAGCAAAATATACATATTTACAGAAGGGCAATTAAGGAAAAATTGGACCAGTTAACAAATGAACCGGATAAATTTAATGCGTTGCTTCAGGAATGTGTTTCAGAAGAAGGTTTATCTGAAAGAGATGCAGAAATTTATATATATGACATGATAGACAATACTAAAAGTTTTCTTTCAGAGGATTACGACCGCATTATGAAAGATATAAAACACAAGATAAATATGCATTTACATATAGCAGTGGGGAGAATAAGATTTATCAGAAATAATGGAACAGATAACAGAGGTAGTGTTGAACAGGTCATTAAACTATTAAAAGAGAGTACTTCTGAACTTGATATGAGAGATGAACTCCCAGAAGAATATCAGAATTTATTCCGTTTAGATAGAAATGAATATCTGGATCTTGTCTCAGTTAAGTACCCAAGAAAGAACAGAGCAATCAGGAAAGCTACAGTAAGTATGGTGGAGCTTCCTACAGATGAAGATATTGATGCAGCTAAAAGACAACAGAAAATGGAAGCATATAATCCTTATTCTAAAGAAAAGATGAAGATGTATCTAGAAGAACTGTTTTCATGCAAGAAAGAGCTTCATTCTGATGACATACCACATGAGACACATGATGAATTACTAGCTGCTGTCTCTGCTGTGGCTTATGGAGAAGAAAATGGATATAACATCGAAGTAGAAGATGGTTATGTGGAAAGTAATAATCTGATGCTGCGAAAGTTTGTGATTACAAAAAAATGAAAGGATTAACATGATGAATTTTGAAGCATGGGAGGATTTTACCTCTTCAGAAAAGGAATTGTTTCAGAGAGCTTGTAGAAGGTTACTTAAGACAACCTTTATTGTCAGGGATAGAAATGATGATAGTAAAAAGTTGTATTCTTTTATATCAAAGAATGAGCAGGCATTCAGTGAATATTTTTCATTTATGGGATTTGATGTAACTGTTGATAAAGACAATGGTGTGGTCATGTTTATTAATGGAAATAGCACAGGAGAAAACGGAAAGCTTCAGGCCAACAGAATTGCTTTGAAAAAGAATGAAAGTATAGTTCTATGTTGCCTTTGGACTTTATATCTTGATAGAGTGAGAACGGGGAGTCTGCAGAAAAAAATTATAGTTACCGTGTTTGATTTAAGAAATGAGCTTGAAAAATATGGCTTGAAAGATGAATTTGATGGAAAATCTATCTTCATTGACATATTAAAGCTTTTTTCTAAGTTCAGTTTACTTGATGTGTCTGGAAAAATAGGTGAACCAGACTGTCAGATTATACTCTACCCATCTATTCAGTTTGCATTGAATATTGAAAGTTTTAAAGATTTTGTAGCTGGTGCAACAGATAAGATGAAAAAACTTGATGCTAGTGATGATGAGGAGGAAGAGGAGGTGGATGAATTTGAAATCGAATAGAAAATCAGCAACAGGACTTCTTATGGTAAATTGGTCAAGATTTCCCTATTTTAAGATAAAGTTAGAAGGATCCACACTCATAACTGGTGTAAACGGAACTGGAAAATCCACTGTTCTTGATGCTATCACATATTTGCTTACCGGAAATACTCAGTTTAATATTGCAGCAAAGGACAGAGATAGAAGCATCCAGGCATATGTTAGAGGCGATACAAAAAGTGATGGTAAGGCTAGATTTCTTCGAGAAGGCAATATAATCAGTTATATAGCTATGGAGTTTTATTCGCCAGAAGATAATAATTATTTCGTTGTCTTTGTATGTTTTGAGATGAGTAATGAAACTATGGGTTCTCCATCTTGGTATGTATCTAGAAATGCAAGATTAGACGATATTAACTTTTACTCATTTGATGATAATGTCCTTACGGTAACTCCCAAAAGCCAGTTAAAAATAAAAGGAAATAGAGTAAGTGCCAAAGATTTCATGGGACGTGATAAGGGAACGGAGCAGGTAATAAAGGCACTCGGTCTCAGATGTTCTGTGGCTAAATATCGCTCTAAACTTGTTAAGATGATGGCCTTTGATCCTCAAAAAAATATTGATAAATTTATTCAGGAGTGCGTTCTTGAACCAGGTGAAATGACTTCGCTTACTTCTCTTCGTGAACAGCGTGAGAACTTTGATAGAATTCAAGAAACATATAATTTAATGCTTTTAAGTAAGCATAAGCTTGAAGAAATAGAAGAGCAGACCACAGTATACGAAAAAACAAAAGATGAATTAAATAAAAGAAAATTAATGTTCCTCTATCAGGAATGGAAGAAAGTAGAGGACGATATCCAGCAGATAGAGCTTTCAATTGAAAATGAAAAAATACAATTAGAGACCTATGAAAAAAACTTAATAGGAACTAATGACGAATTAGCAGCTGCCCGCGAACGAGTACGTAAGGCTGAAGAAAGTGATCTTTACCAGGGAATTGGAAAAATAATCAAAGAGCGAGAGCAGGTCCTTAAAGAGTTAGAGAAACAGATTGAAAAATTAGGAGATAAGATTACTAGTCTCAAAGAACTAGAAGAAAAAATTGCAGAAGTAAAGATTTTATTATCATCAAATGGAGTAGAAATTAATAAATATGATGCACTAGATAATTTATCTGGCGAAAGCGATTCAGCTGTAGCTAAAATCGAGTTGTATACTGGTTTCACTAATGAAATAAAAAGCCTACTTGAAACAATAAGAAATAATAAGTATGAGCTCGCTTCACAAATCAAGTCATTAAGTAAAGAAATTCAGGAACTTGAAATGGACAAGAAGACTCTTGAAAGCAATCAGCTAGTATTTGATAAAGACTTTATTTACGCAAGGGATCTTGTTAGAAAGGAACTGGAAAACCAGGGAATTAAGACTGATGTACGTTTCTTTGTAGAGTTGATTAATAATATCACAGATGAAAAGTGGAGAAAAGCAGTCGAGACATTTCTTGGAAATAAGAGGTTTAATCTAATTGTTGATGGAAAATATACTAATAAAGCTTTAGAAATTATCAATGCAAATCCAGCACTAAGAAGTAAAGTTGTAATTAGTGATAAGTTACCAGAAAGTGAAGTAAAAACCGATTCTGCGGCATCTCTATTAGAAATCCAGAATACCTACGCACGCCGTTATGCTAACTATCTTTTAAATGGAATTCATCTATGTGAGAGCGTAGAGGAATTACACGATTATCCGTTAGGTGGCATTATGAGTAATGGTATGCTTGCTAAGAGTTATGCTAGTAACAAAATGGACGTGAGAAGAACTAAACTCTTCATAGGTCAGGATGCTATTAAGAGACAGTTGGAAGATGTTTATAAGGAACTTGAAAAAAAGGCTATAGAAAAGACAAACCTTACTAAGAAATTAAATCAAGCCAAAGAACAGATTGAAAAGTTGGACCAGGAATGGAATTCTAATCAGTTTGATTTTGATGCTCCTGTTCAGCTAAAAAAGTCTAAGAAAAAAGAAATAGAAACAAAGACTGAAATTGAGAAGTACAAGAAAGATCCAGGGTTCACAGCTATTCTTGAAGAACGTGACAAGGCCAAGGCAGAAGAAGAGAAGATACAAAAACATCTTAATGCCACGAGTCAGAAAATTGGTGGTTCTAAACAACAGATTGAAAATTATAAGAAAGAAATAATAAAACATAGGGATCAGGCTAATTTCAAAGAAAAGGAATTTGAGGAAAAAGCTAAAGTTCTATCAGGTTATCGTAGTATTGCAATAGAAGAATATGAAAATCTGAAAAAGAAGTCAAACAACAACCGTGTGATAGCTCAGAAAACTGTAGATGGCTGGGAAAAATCGAAGAAAGATGCTCTTGATAAACTCGAAAATCTGCAACTTGAATATCATAAAATCAATGGATCAGATTTGTACCAGAGAGGAGAATCCTATATTGGATATTTCCGTGACGAATACAGAAATCTAGCTAATGTTAAGATTGAAGAGGCTCAGAACAGGCTTAATGAACAGAGAGAAAAATTGCAGAGTGCCTTTGTAGGTGACTTTGTTGCTGAACTTGATGAATCAATTGCTAATGCAAAACAGGAGATAGATAAAATTAACCGAGAACTCAGAAAACTTCCATTCGGTTCAGATACTTATTGCTTTAAGATGGAGGAAAGACCTGAGAGAAAGCTGTTCTTTGATATATGTAAAAAGCTTCATGATTATATTAATAATGCAGAATATTACCTGAATTCAATAAAGGATGATGAGGCGGCTGAAAGTGAATTAAAAGAGTTTATGGATATTATTCTAGCTGAAGAAGATGAAAGTGAATATACTGACTATAGAAAGTACTTCACATACGATATGAAGATTACCAGCAAACAAGGTAATGAGACAGTTACAGCTAATTATTCAAGTAAGCAGGGATCAGCTAGTAATGGAGAAAAGCAAACACCATACTTTATCATCCTTGCTGCCAGCCTTATGCAATGCTATCCAAGGGAAAGGAGCTGCGCTAGACTTGCATTTATTGATGAAGCCTTTTCTGCACTCTCTAAAGAGCGAATAGAGCAAATGGTTAAATATCTTGAAGATAATGATTTTCAGGTAATATATGCAGCACCTCCAGAAAAAATCAATAGTATTGGTCAGCATATTCAGTCAACAATTAGCCTGGTGACAAAAGAAAGATTTACTTTTGCTGTGGAGGGACTTGTTAAGGCAGAACAAGGTGAAGGTGATTAATATGAAATTGTCTAAAAATCAAAGATTACTGCTTGAAAAGTTGATGGATAAGTATGAGGGCAGTAAGTCTTATGGGATTGGTGAGGATTATACTAAGTTGCCGATGGTAAAAACTACTGATATCTATAAAGACTATGATAATGACTTTGCTGATGTGGATGAGCAAAGGGACTTTGAGACAGAAATGCTTGAACTTAAGAAAGGTGGATACATTGATATTCGAAATAAAAGAAAAAGCATTTCGAGACTTGTCCTAAAGATTGATAAAATTGAAGAAATATATGAGTTATTAAAACGTGTACCTCGTAAAGTCGCTGTTAAAGAACAAATAGACTTTTATACAAGTTGGTTAGGTAAGAATGAAACAATCGATAAGTATTGTATTGAACAAATTGACATTCTTGAAAACGGTAAGAAGGCTAAGTATGACCTGGAAGTTGCTCTAAGACTTTTGGGGCTTACGGAGTATGTGTTTAATAATGAGAGTGATATTCTTGAGAGAGAGCTTTCCATAGCGGTATTTGGTGACACTAAGCTTTTTGAAAAAGAATATAGAAGCAAACTTATAACATTATTAAAAAGTTATGGGGATTATGATGAATTGATTAAAGAAATAGACGATGAAAAGGAACTATCAGTAGCTCTCTTAGAAAGTCTGAATATTTATTCTAATCCAAAGTATGTATATTTTAAGGGAAATGGAAAAATCACATTCAAGGATGGAATAATTTATGACATAATCCCAAGAATTCCTTTAGCTATGCCGATGGATAGATTTAAAGATATTGCTGAGTTTATTATTAAAGACTCCTCGGTTATCACAGTTGAGAACCTAGCTAGTTATAATCGAATAGAGTTAAATGACAGCTTTTTTATATACTTGGCGGGATATCATAATTTTGCAAAAGAGCTATTCATCAACCTTATCTCAAAACAGAATGAAAATCTTAAGTGGTTCCACTTTGGAGATATTGATCCAGATGGATTTTTAATTCTTGAAAATTTAAATAAGAGAACGGGGATTGATTTTATACCTTTGAATATGGGAATAGATAAGCTGAAAACTTACGCTAAATACACCAAGACACTTGAGAAAAATGATATTATAAAGGCAAATGGACTTATTGAAAAAAACATGTATGTCAAAGAAATGAAGTACATGCTTGATAATAATGTAAAATTGGAGCAAGAGGTTATAAGTTGGGAAAAGTCTAGAAAGTAGTTTTTTCTCGAAAATTACAACAATATTGTAAGCTATACTCAGATGGAATTAGGAAATAAGTGGCTGATGGTAGCTGAGGATTTAGCGAAATATGGAAAAATGAAGTGCGATTAGGAGGATTAAGTTTTGAGTGAGAAACCAAAGAGTATAAATTCATTAATGAAATATATGCGTGAAGATAAAAATATTGAAAAGATGAAAGAATATATAAAAAGCTTATTTTTCACTTGTGTTTTTTTAGATAATATGGCATAATAATAATCAGAATTGCGGCGGACGTCTGCGGACTACGCCTAAGAGAGTTGGATGCGTCTAGCTCTCTTTTTTTTATTATAAATATTTTTACAAGTTCATTTGTAAAATTTAAGTCCATTTGTGGTAATGCCCGTATTTACTGGAGTTTGCGGTTGTTTCACAAGTGGAATTTTTTTGGGGCTCAGATTTATGGTCACAAATAATATGTTCATTTTTTAACCAAGATGAAATTGTAAGTGTAGTATTATGATTAATGTGATAAAATATTATTTAGTAGATTTTGGATTGAAGAATAACAAATCGTAGGAACGGAAGAAAGTGAAAAAATTGATAGTGAATACATTAATTATACATAGACAAGGAGAAATAAAATGACTCAAGAGACAATTAATCAGATTTTAAAATTTAGAGATGATAGGGATTGGAAGCAATTCCATAATCCGAAGGATTTAGCAATTTCAATTTCATTAGAAGCTGCAGAGTTACTTGAGGTTTTTCAATGGAGTGGTTCGGATACATCAAGTGATAATAAGCAGGAGAAGATAAAGGAAGAACTTGCCGATGTGATAAACTATTGTGTTCTTATGGCGGATGCATGCGGACTAGACATAGATGAAATTGTTCAGGAAAAAATACGAGTGAATAATGAAAAATACCCAGTGTCCAAGGCAAAAGGTAAAAGTGATAAATATAATAAGTTATAGGATGGAGACGATAAAATGCCAATTATTAATGAGATAAAACATTTTGATTTTAATGATAGTGGTCTTACTTTGTTAAAAAAACATGATAAAGGTGTTAATTGGCCTGTAGTTTATCTTATTCATGACGATGAAAATCTGTACATTGGCGAGACTACAAGTGCTGCAGTCAGAATGAGCCAGCATTTAAAAAATAATGAGAAGAAGAAACTAAAGGGAATAGAAATTGTTTTTGATGGAAGATACAACAAGTCTGTAATATTAGATTATGAGCAAAGATTGATAAAGTACTGTGCAGTAGATGGAAAATTTAAAAGAATTATTAATAAAAACAAGGGGCAGCAAGCTATTCATGATTATTATCAGCGAGAAGAGTATCGTGGACAGTTTAGAGTGCTTTGGAAAGAACTAATTAATAAAAATCTTGCCAAAAATTCCTTAGATATTATTGAGAACGATAATATTTTTAAATTTTCTCCGTATAATGCATTAACTGGCGAACAGAATGAAGTAAGTGTGTCAATCATAAATGATATTATAGATACATTTGAAAAAGGCGCTAACGGTGTAAATCTGGTAAATGGATGCGCAGGAACAGGGAAAACAGTTCTTGCTATTAGTATCATTAATTCATTAATCAATGCAATAAATATTGATGATAATTTATTAGACACCAAGGCTGAGAATTTTGAAGATGATATAGATGAGAACAAAAGGGGAACTCTTTTAAGGTTAAAAAAACATATCTCTTTGAATAGGGGTGGTAAAGCATTCAAAATTGGATTTGTATTTCCAATGCCAGGAATAAGATCTACTGTAAAGAAAGTATTTAAAGAATGTGGAAATGGATTAGTTGGAGAGATGGTTATTGGTCCAACTGATGTTGTAAAAGAAAAATATGATATCCTTTTTGTTGATGAATCACACCGTTTGTCAAAAAGAAAAAACTTAACTGGTTATAAATCATTTGATGATACATGTAGGGGATTGGGGTTAGATCCACATGAAGCAAATCAGCTTGATTGGATAATGAAATCAGCAAAACATGTTGTTTTATTTTATGATCAGACACAAACAGTTAAGTCATCGGATTTAACACATGAAGAATATAAAAACACACTTAGCAAGTATGTATATGAAATTCATAAATATAAATTGGAAACACAAATGCGTTGTCAAGGAGGAGATACATACATTAAATATGTGAAAGATGTTATGTCTTGCTTGCGCAATAAACGAGAGAAAATAGAAAATTATGATTTCATTATTTTTGATGATGTAAATACTCTTATTGAGTCTATACGTAAAAAAGATGATGAAATGGGATTGTGTAAAACAGTTGCAGGTTTTTCGTGGGATTGGAAGACAAAACCGAATAAAAAGCCTAAGGACGATATGCAGTACTACAATTCATTAGTTCAAAATGGTGAATATGATATATCTATTGAGGGGAATAAGTATATATGGAATTTGACAAATGATTCTTGGATGACGAGACAGGATTCTCACAACACCATCGGATGCATTCATACTACTCAAGGATATGATATGAACTATGCAGGTGTTATTTTCGGTAAAGAGATTGATTATGATTTTGAAACAAATTCACTTGTTGTTAATTTAAATGAATATAAGGATTCAAAAGTTAAAGCTGCTACCGATGAAGAAACTCTTAAAGAATTAATCATAAATACATATACAACTATTCTGGCTAGAGGAATAAAAGGATGTTATGTGTATGCATGTAATTCTAATATGCAAAAATATTTGAAAGAATTCATTTCATCAGCAAACGAGGTTACTTTAAATAATTAAGATTTATACAAATAAAATGGATTGAAGATTGTGGAGTATAGAGAATAGAAAACAATCTAGTCATTGATTATGCTTATAATTTAACAAGAGATTACACAGCCATTGGATTTATTCCAGTGGCTTTTAGTTCGTTGATCTTTATCAATAATAAAATGATTTTTCTTATAGGTGATTAATCCTTCAGACTGCATTTTGCTTAATTCTTTTGAGAGCGAAGTGCGGTCTATTTTTAAAAAATCTGCTAATTGCTGCCTGTCAAATGGTATATCAAATTCATTAGAATGATTCTGTAAAGAGATATTGTCTAAGTATCCAAATATTTTCTCACGCATAGTTTTAGCAGAGAGAAGAAAAGAACGGTTAGATAGGAACATATTTTTTTGAAGGGAAATCTTTAACAGGTTGGCTGTTAGTTTATTAATTACTCTATGACTTGAGCATGAGTCAGTTGTAATCTTGTTAATTTCAAGAAAGACAACAAGTGTAGGTTCCTGGGCGATAATATCAACTGGAATTACTTTGGCAGGATTCATAGCGTATGATTCTGCAAAGAAATCTCCTGAATTAAATTTTGTTAGAATAGTTCGATTTCCCCAGGCATCATTTCTCTCAACTATAACACTACCATTGAGAATTAATCCCATAAAAGTTGTAGAAGAACCAGCGTGATAGATGATTTCATTTTTCTGATAGCTTCTCTTATATGAGTTGAGGCATTTAAGTGCTTCTGTGATATCCTCATCAGACATATTCTGAAAAAGGATATTTTTTTTATATGCATCAAGATTCATATGATTTTCCGCCTTTCTTTATACTTTGTTTTTTATCACATAACATTTTATAAATAATATATTTTTTGAAAAATGTGGTCTAGACCACGTAATTAATATAAATAGTATAGTATATTTACACCATCGAGGCAAGATGGGAGAAATAGAATGAAAATTTTACTTGCTGAAGATGAAATTGATTTACAAAGGGCACTTGTTACAATGCTTTCATATTCCGATTACGAAGTTGATGCTGTTGATAATGGAAATCAGGCTGTAGAAAAAGCTTCAGAAAATGTGTATGACTGTATGATTTTTGATATTATGAT
Organism: uncultured Eubacteriales bacterium; assembly: GCA_900314525.1. GTDB lineage: Bacteria > Bacillota > Clostridia > Lachnospirales > Lachnospiraceae > Bovifimicola. Next base: position 60,679 of record OMVN01000007.1, on the reverse strand, counting down.
GCCAGAACTTGATGGTATCAGTGCACTAAAAATTCTAAGAGAAAAAGGAAATGTTTCTCCAGCAATATTTCTAACTGCAAAGTCAGAAATAGATGACAGAATAAACGGTCTTGATGCAGGTGCAGATGATTATCTTACAAAGCCGTTTGCCATGGGTGAATTACTAGCACGAATAAGGTCAATGACTAGAAGAAATATATCATATTCACCTAAAATTCTGTCTTTTGGAAAAGTTTCTTTAAATACTGAAGATCAAGAATTAATAAGTGAAAATTCAATAAGACTTTCTGGAAGAGAAGAAAAATTAATGGAATTTTTAATGAAGAATTCAGGAAAAAAACTTACTGATTCAGATATATTATGTCATGTATGGGATGATGAAAAAGAAAAAAATCCAGAAGTAGTATGGGTATATATTTCATATTTGAATAACAAATTAAAATCAATTGATGCGGACATTCATATAGATGGTGCCAAAGGAGAAGATTATATTCTAAAAACAATTTAAGGAGAAAAATATGACAAAAAAAATTAGAACAAAATTTATACTGGTTTCAAGTATGGCTGTTTTACTTATGCTTATAATAATAATTGGTTTAATATTGGTTGTTTCTGATTATTCTCTTAAATCAAAAACATATAATGAACTAGAATATATTCTTGATAATGATGGAATTATGCCTGATTATAAAGAAAATCACAGTAAAGAAATAACAATAACTCCGGAAACTCAATATGAATTTAGATATTTTAGTTTAAAAACAAATAATGATAATTTTGAAATAATTGATATGAATCATATAGTGTCAGTTACTGATGAACAAGCTTATGGAATGACCAAAAAAGCGCTTAATAATGAAAAAGGAAAAATTACAGAAAATGGTATTATTTATTATTACATGATTAAAAGTAAAAGTGATGGAGAAAAGGTAATCGTTTTTCTTGATTGTACAAGGTCTGTAATGAATATGAGGACACTTGTAAAATTTGTTCTTCTCATTGGATGTATGAGTTTTATGTTTTTCTTTGTTCTTATATCAGCTTTTTCAAAGAGAGCTGTAAGAAGTGTTATAAGAAATATTGAAGCTCAAAATGAATTTATTACTAATGCGGGCCATGAGTTAAAAACTCCATTGGCTATTATTTCTGCAAATACAGAAGTTTTAGAAATGGTTAATGGAAAAAATGAATGGACGGAGAGTACAATTAACCAGGTTAACCGAATGTCTAATCTTGTTTCGGATCTGATATTCTTATCAAAAATGAATGAGAAAACAAATTTGGAATTTAAACAGATAAATCTTTCAAAAATAGTAAGAAACTGTGCTGATGCATTTATACCTGTAATTGATAAAGAGAAAAAAAGATATAATTTCGACATAGAGGATAAAATAGAAGTAGGGTCTGATGAAAAATTATTAACGGAACTTATAAATATTTTTATAGATAATTCTGTAAAATACTGTGATGATTCAGGTAATATAAATATTTCATTGAAAAGAAAAGGGTTAGGAAGCAGACAGGTGAAATTAACTATTTCAAATACATATGCAGATGGAAAAAATATTGACTATTCTAAATTTTTCAATAGATTTTACAGAGAAGATTCATCTCATAATAGTAAAAAATCGGGTTATGGAATTGGATTGTCCATGGCAGAAAGTATTTCAAAAAAGATAAAAGCTAAGATAAATGTAAATTATGCAGATGAAACAATATATTTTAATATTCTATTTTAGAAATATTTAATTATTATCTGATGTTTAAATTATTGACATAAAAACTTAATTTTTATATAATTCAATTGTAAACAATTGAAATGTGTATTTTGAATTTTATTATATAAGGTGTACATAATATTAATTAAAATGAATGGAGGAATTAAATAATGGAACCAATAGTAATTAATAAAGATAACTTTGAAAATGAGGTATTAAATTCAGATGTGCCTGTACTTGTAGATTTTTGGGCATCATGGTGTGGACCATGTCAGATGCTTTCACCAATAGTAGATCAGGTTGCCACAGAACATACAGATTTTAAAGTTGGTAAAGTGAATACTGATGATGAGATGGATCTCGCTATGAGATTTAATATTTCATCTATACCATGTCTTATAGTATTTAATGGTGGTAAAGAAGTTAAGAGATCTGTAGGATTAATATCTAAGGAACAGATAATTGAACTTGTAAAGAATGCATAAAATTATGAGGTAAAATATGTATGACGTTATAATTATAGGAGCAGGTACAGCTGGATTATCTGCTGGAATATATGTTGCCAGATCTGGAAAGACAGCATTAATTTTAGAGAAAAAAGCTTATGGCGGACAGATTATTAATACTCCAAAAATTGAGAATTATCCTGGAATAAAAGATATCTCAGGTTTTGAGTTTGCAACACATTTGTATGAACAGGTCACACAACTTTCTGTGGAGGTCAAATTTGAGGAGGCTATTTCTATAGAAAATCACGATGATTATAAAATCGTAAACACACCAATAAGTTCATATAAATGTAAATCTCTTATAATAGCCACTGGTGCTAAAAATAGAATGCTTGGACTACCTAATGAAAGTAAGTTTATAGGAGCGGGTGTATCGTATTGTGCAACTTGTGATGGTGCATTTTTTAGAAATAAAGAAGTTGCAGTAGCTGGTGGAGGTAATACAGCAGTTGAAGATGCACTTTTCTTATCAAATTATTGCTCAAAAGTGTATATAATTTTAAGACGTGATGTATTTAGGGCTGACGAAAGGGATATAAAGGTTCTGAAAGAGAAGACAAATGTGGAGATTATATATAACTCTAATATAACTGAAATAATAGGTGAAGACCATGTTGAGGGATTAAAGGTAACTAATACAGACGGGAAAACAAGTTTTATTAAAGTTCAAGGACTCTTTATTGCAATTGGACATGTTCCAGATAATAGTGTTTTCAAAAATCTTGTGAATTTAGATAATAATGGATATATAATTGCAGGTGAGGACTGTCAGACTAATGCTTCGGGAATTTTTACTGCAGGTGACTGCAGAACAAAAAATGTGAGACAGCTTACAACAGCAGCTTCAGATGGAGCAATTTCAGCACTTACTGCATGCGAAAGAATAAATAAGATTTAATGCGAGGCATAGAAATGGATAATTATGATAAACTCAAACTTGAGAATCAACTCTGTTTTCCTTTATATGTTTGTTCAAAAGAAATTGTAAAAAAATATAAGGAATATCTTGATAAAATAGATTTAACATATACTCAGTATATTACTATGATGGTTTTATGGGATAAAAAAAATATTAATGTAAAGGAGTTAGGTGAAAACCTATATCTTGATTCGGGTACTCTGACTCCGCTTCTTAAGAAATTAGAAACAAAAGGATATATAACCAGAGCCAGATCAAAAGACGACGAAAGAAATCTTATTGTTTCAATCACAAAAGAAGGAACAAAACTAAAAGAATACGCATCTACTGTACCAGAAAAGATAAGTGATTGTGTTAATTTATCAAAAGAAGAACAAATATTATTATACAAATTACTATATAAAATTTTAGGCAACTTATAATAGGTTGTTGAGTATGTATTTTTTTAAGTACTTACTAAGTTTATAGTTGATTTTGTATGTTAAAAATGATAAATTAATAATGAATGTTGATGGGAAAGTTACATTTTCAAAAATAAGAATTGTTCTTATTTTAGAACATCAAAATCCATTGACAAAAATAGTAATAATTACTATAATTTAATCAGAGGTTAGCGATAAGCTAATAAAAAAGAAAAAATACAAGGAGGAACCAGGAAAAATGGTAAATTTTGACGCATGGGAAGGGTTCGAAGGAAGAATCTGGAAAGACGAAGTAAATGTTCGTGATTTCATTCAGAAAAACTACAAACCATATGATGGTGATGAATCATTCTTAGTTGATCCTACAGATGCAACTAATAAATTATGGGGTGCTTTACAGAAGTTACAGAAAGAAGAGCGTGCAAAAGGCGGCGTTCTTGATTGCGAAACAAAAGTAGTTTCAGGTCTTACAGCTTACGGACCAGGTTACATTGATGAGAACTTAAAAGATCTCGAGCAGGTTGTTGGTCTCCAGACAGATAAACCATTAAAGAGAGCATTTATGCCTTATGGTGGTATCAGAATGGCTGAGCAGGCAGCTGAAAGTTATGGATATGAAATTGATCCAGAACTTAAAAATGTATTTGAAAACTATATGACAACACATAACGATGCTGTTTTCGCTGCTTATACAGATGAAATGAAATTAGCTCGTAAAACACATATCGTAACAGGACTTCCTGATACATATGGTCGTGGACGTATCGTTGGTGATTACCGTAGAGTAGCTTTATACGGTATTGATTACTTAATCAAAGCAAAAGAAGCAGACAAGAAGAACTGTGGTTGCGGTAACATGTATGATGATGTAATTCGTCTTCGTGAAGAAATCGCAATGCAGATTAACGCATTAAAAGGAATGAAAGAAATGGCTAAGATTTATGGCTATGATATTTCAGGTCCTGCTAAGACAGCTAAAGAGGCTTGTCAGTGGTTATACTTTGGTTACCTTGCAGCTATCAAGACACAGAATGGTGCAGCTATGTCAGTTGGACGTGTATCTACATTCCTTGATATCTACTTCGAGCGTGACTTAAAGAACGGAGTAATCACAGAAACAGAAGCACAGGAAATTATTGATCATATGACAATGAAATTCCGTATGGTTAAATTCGCAAGAATCCCTTCATACAACCAGTTATTCTCAGGAGATCCTACATGGGCAACTCTTGAAGTTGGTGGTATCGGAATGGATGGTCGTCACATGGTTACAAAGACTGACTACCGTTTCCTTCATACACTTGAGAACATGGGACCTTCACCAGAACCAAACCTTACAGTATTATATTCAAGTGCTCTTCCACAGCAGTTCAAGGATTATGCAGCTCATATCTCAATTGAGACAAGCTCAATCCAGTATGAGAACGATGATGTTATGAAACCAGTATGGGGCGATGATTACTCAATCTGCTGTTGTGTATCTGCAACACAGACAGGTAAAGAAATTCAGTTCTTCGGAGCTAGAGCAAACCTTGGTAAGACATTACTTTACGCTTTCAATGGTGGTTTTGATGAGAAACATCGTATCCAGTGTGGTCCAAAGTTACAGAAGATCACAAAAGATGTTCTTAGTGGTGAGGAAGATTACCAGATGGTTAAAGCTGCATATGAGACATGGCTTGACTGGTGTGCAGACATCTATGTAAATGTATTAAACTTAATTCACTATATGCATGACAAATATTACTATGAAGCAGCTGAAATGGCATTAATCGATACAGATGTACGTCGTACATTCGCTACAGGTATTGCAGGATTCTCACATGTTATCGATTCATTATCTGCAATCAGATATGCAAAAGTAACAGTTGTTCGTGACGATGAAGGTATCACAGAAGACTTCAAAGTTGAAGGAGATTTCCCTAAATATGGTAATGATGATGATCGTGCTGATGAAATCGGTGTATGGTTATTAAAGACATTCGTTGAGAAAGTAAAACGTAGACATACATACCGTAATTCAGAGCCTACAACATCACTTCTTACAATTACTTCAAACGTAGTTTACGGAGAAGCAACAGGAGCTATGCCTAACGGACGTGCAGCATTCACACCATTCAGCCCAGGTGCATCACCAAGCTACGGTGCAGAGCAGAACGGTTTAATAGCATCATTAAACTCAGTTGCTAAGATTCCATATCACTGGTCATTAGATGGTATTTCTAATACTCAGACAATGAACCCAAGTGCATTAGGAAATGATAAAGCAGCTCGTGTTAACAACCTTGTTTCTGTATTAGACGGATACTTCAATCAGGGTGCTCATCACCTTAACGTTAACGTATTCGGTAAAGAGAAATTAATCGATGCTATGGAACATCCAGAAAAAGAAGAATATGCTAACTTCACAATTCGTGTATCTGGATATGCTGTTAAGTTCATCGACTTAACAAAGAAACAGCAGCTTGACGTTATCGCAAGAACATGCCACGAATCTTTGTAAGATAATAACTGATTAAACGAGCAGTTAATTAGGAAACTTTGTTTCCTATTAGAATAGGAGGTGCTGGTTTCTGTAATACTAGTTATTATGGGAACCAGCATTTTTCTATATATAAAACCATAAATTGTTTTTATACATAGAAAAGTGCAAAATCACTATTAAAAATTTAAATTTGTATATTCAAGGAGGAAATGATAGATGAGTACAGAAAAAATAATGGGAAAAGTAAATTCATGGGAATCATTTGGCGCTGCTGATGGTCCAGGACTTAGATATGTTATCTTTTTACAGGGATGTCATATGAGATGTAAATACTGCCATAATCCTGAAACATGGAGTCTAAATGGTGGTGAAGAAATCTCGGCAGAAGATGCATTCAAAAAGGTAATGAGATATAAAAACTACTGGGGATCAAATTTTGATAAAGCAAAAGGAAGAATTACTGGCGGTATAACAATCAGTGGTGGTGAAGCATTACTGCAGATTGATTTTGTAACAGAAGTATTCAGACTTGCAAAAGAGCAGGGTGTTCATACAACACTTGATACAAGCGGAAATCCATTTACTTTTGAGGAACCTTTTAAGAGCAAGTTTGATAAATTAATGGAAGTTACAGACTTGTTTATGCTTGATATTAAAGAAATCGAAGACGATAAACACAAGGAGCTTACAAAGTGGACAAATATAAATATACTTGAAATGGCCAAATATCTCTCAGATAACGGCAAAGAAATGTGGATTAGACATGTACTTGTTCCTGGAATAACTGACGACGAAGAAGGTCTTAAGAAATTAAAATCATTTGTCGATGATTTAAAAACTGTATCTAAAGTAGAGATATTACCTTATCATACATTAGGTCTCGAAAAATGGAAGAATTTAAAAATTGATTATCCTCTTGAAGGAGTTAAGACACCAACTAAGGAAGAAGTCAAAAAAGCAGAAGAATTACTAGGCATTGTAAAATAAATTAGATTTTTTGTAGAAAAATATCACTTATTATGGTTTAATAATAGGTGGTATTTTTTTTGAAAGGAAATTATATGGATATAAGAGAGTACATAAAAGAAAACAGACTAATTGCAGATGGTTCTTTTGGAACTTATTATTGTGAAAAATATAATACAAATGAACCTCCTGAATATGCAAATATACTTCATCCAGATCGTGTATATGAAATTCATGAGGAATATGTAAAATCTGGTGCTAGATTAATTAGAACAAATACCTTTGCATCAAACAGTATTTTATTTTCAAATAAATCTAATCTTATAGAAAATATTATTTTTTCAATAGATATAGCTAAAAAAGTCAAAAAGAATTATCAAGACAAAATGGAATTGTTCATTGCAGGAGATATTGGGCCTATTGAGTCAAGCGAAATTTCTGATGATGATAAAGAAAAAGAGTATTATAATATAGCAAAGTTATTTATCGATAATGGAATTAATATAATTAATTTTGAAACCTTTTCTGAATCTGATATCTTAATAAATGTTGCTAAAAAACTAAAACAGGAATATAGTGATATTTTTATTATTACTCAGTTCTGTGTAAATCAGTTTGGTTATAGTAATATGTCTTTCAGTGCCAAAAAACTTATTTTTGAGGTTTCAGAATGCAAAGATATCGATTGTATTGGTTTTAACTGTGGTGTAGGACCAGCCCATATGAAAAAAATACTATCAGAGATTGGAACAGACTTTGGAAAATATTTTATTGTACTTCCAAATTCTGGTTATCCAAAAAAAATAAGAAATAGAATTGTATTTTCAGATAATAAGAGTTATTTCTGTGAGAATATGGCAGAAATTAAAGAAATGGGTGTCGATATTTTAGGCGGTTGCTGCGGTACCAATCCTGAATTTATTAAAATGCTTAATAATATCTGCAGTGATAATAATAAGGGCATAAAAATTAAAATAGATGGCATAAAAATACATGATGTAAAATCATCGTCAGGTTTTTATTATGACAAAGATGGAAATGTTAAAAAGGATAAATTAATTGCAGTAGAACTTGCCCCTCCTTTAAATGTAAATGATAGAAATATTTTAAATGCAGCAAAAATTCTTGAAAAAGCTAACGTGGATATTGTTACACTTCCTGATTCGCCTTCCGGAAGAACTAGAGTTGATTCAGTACTAATGGCAGAAAAAATAAAGAATATGACAGGATTAGAAGTTATGCCTCATATATGCTGCAGAGATAAAAACGCTATTGCTATGAGGTCTCAGATTATGGGTGCCTATATAAATGGAATAAATAACCTTTTAATTATCACAGGAGATCCTGTTCCATCTGTTGCAAGACAAAATGTAAAATCAGTATTTAATTTTGAATCAGTAGGACTTATGAAAATAATTAAGGACATGAATCAGGAGTTATTTAGCGAAAATCCTATGACATATGGTGGTGCAATAAATCAGGATAGAAATATAGAGGTTGAATTAAAAAGAGTTATAAAAAAAATGGAAGCAGGAGCTACATTTTTTATGTCACAGCCAGTGTTTTCTGATAATGATGTTACAAACTTGAGGACAATTAAGGAAAAAACCGGTGCAAGAATTCTTTGTGGAATTATGCCTCTTATAAGTAAGAAAAATGCATTATTTATTAAAAATGAAATTGCTGGAATAAATGTTACAGATGAAATTGTAGCCAGATTTTCAGATACAGATACAAGAGAAGATGGGGAAGAAATTGGAATCTCCATTGCAAAAGAAGTTATTACAAAAGTTTCGGATTTTTGCGATGGTTATTACTTTACATTCCCATTCAACAGAGTATCTATGTTGGAAAAAATATTAAAGTTGTAATTAGAGAGGAAAATATTATGAATAAAGAAACAGAATATTGGGATATATATGATAAAGATAAAAATATCACAGGACGTAAGATGGAAAGAAATAATTTTAATTTAAAAGATGACGAATATCATCTTACAGTTCTTGGAGTTGTCAGAAGAACTGATGGAAAATTTCTTATCACTCAGAGAGTAATGACAAAACTCTGGGCACCAGGATGGTGGGAGGTATCTGGTGGTGCTGCACAGGCAGGTGAGTCATCAGAAGATGCTGTAATTAGAGAGGTATCAGAAGAAACAGGGCTTGATGTAAAAAAAGAACAGTGTGAATATTTATTCACATATCACAGAGAGAATCCAGGTAAAGGAGATAACTATTTTGTAGATGTATATAGATTTACACTTGATTTTGATGAAGCTGACATAAAAAATCAGAAATCAGAAACTTTAGGTTATAAAATTGCCTCACTGGATGAAATAAAGGAAATTGCAGGACAGGGTATTTTCCTTCATTATGACAGTATAAAACAGGCCTTTGAAAAATAATGAATACAAAAATTTATTTTGCACCTATGGAAGGTGTGGGAAATTATATATATAGAAATTCATATAATCAGGTATTTGGAAATGTAGATAAATATTTTGCTCCTTTTATTTATGCAGGACCTAATGGAATTAGGAATATGAAGGAGACAAAAGATATTCTCCCTGAAAACAATGAGGGAATAAATCTTGTTCCTCAGCTTCTGTCAAATAATTCAGATGCATTTTTTGATGCTGCAAAAATAATCACAGAATATGGTTACTCTGAAGTGAATTTAAATGCTGGATGTCCTTCTAAAACTGTAACAACAAAAGGTAGAGGTGCAGGAATCCTTATAGATACAGAAAAATATGAAAATTTTTTATATGAGATTTTCAATAAATGTACATCATTAAATATTAAATTGTCTATAAAAACAAGAATAGGTTATGAAAATCCTGAAGAATTTTTTGAATTAATGGAGATATATAATAAATTTCCAATTTACGAATTAATTATTCATCCTAGAACTAGAAATGATCTGTATAAAGAAAAAATAAATTATGACGCTTTTAAATATGGATACGACAATAGTAAAAATGACGTGTGTTATAATGGCGATATAACTAATTTATCAATTTATAACAGTATTATTACTAAATATAGCAAAATATCATCTGTAATGATTGGCAGGGGACTTCTAATGAATCCAGATTTAATAAATCAGATAAGAAATAATACAGAAAAAATTGATATCAAGAAAAACCTTTTATTTGCTGATATTCTTTTTGACAATTATAGAAAAATAATTAAAGAAGATAATAATCTTATATTTAAATTAAAAGAAGTGTGGCTATATTTGGTAAACAGCTATGAAAACAATGCAAAATTAATTAAGAAAATTAAAAAAATAAAAAACATAAACGAATATAAAAGTTTTATAAGGGAATTGAATTAATATTCAATTCCCTTTCTTGCTAATATCTTATTGTCATAAGGATGTTTTATTTTTTTCATTTCGGTTATATAAGACGAAATTTCTATGAAATATTTGTCTGGTGTTCTGCCTGTTAGTATAATTTCTAAATTGTCTGGTTTAGTATTAATAATTTTCTTTAAAAAATCTTTATCCAGGAGATTTTCATTGTATGCATCAAGAATTTCATCCAGAACAAGGATATCTATTTGTTTAGTATCTAAAATATGACTGATTTCTTTAAGTGTAGTATTATGAAAATCCGTAATACTCCTAATATCATGTGTGTTCATTGTATTGGTGAAGCCAAGATCCTCTGAATTTCTGAGAATAATGATATTATCTTTATCTGATAGATAGTTAATTTCTCCGCTCTGACTTCCTTTTAAAAATTGAGCAAAAATTATTTTTTTATCATAACCAAGTGCACGTATGCACTGTCCTATAGCTGCTGTAGTCTTGCCTTTGCCGTTTCCAAAATATAAGTGAATAAACCCCATTTATATGAATCCTTTCTGATTATATAAAAAGTTATAGCATATTTAGTTATTTTTTTCAATTTTATTGAAAATGAATAAAGATAATAGTATAATTATTTATAGTATTTTGCCTATTTAGGAGGAAAAAATTGTTGAAAATTACGGAAAAGATAAAAAACAAATTTCATGATACAGAGGATAGAAAAATAATATTTTCAGGAACACTCGGATTTGTTGCTACAATAATAGCAATATTAATAATTGGAGGAATACTTTCTGACAATAAAGTTTCAGGAAATACTGATTCATATTCTATACAGGAAGAGGAGAGTGATGAAGTTCAGACTACGGTTATGTTAAAAGAAACAACAACCGCTGCACCTGAAACGCAGACAGTAACGGAGATACCAACAGAAATAATAACTGTTCCTCCTGAAACTGTACCTGCCGTTGTAACACCGGCTATTCCTCAGACCGATAATTCTACTACAATTATCGAAAGAGAAACAATTCCTATTCAAAATATTGTAGTCGAGAGCAATGTCCAGCTTGAAGATGATGTTGTAACAGAAGAGAAACCTCAAGAACTCTCTTACGAGCCACAGCCAAGTTCATTTGTTTCATCTGCAGATATGGCCGCAGGTAAATTTGCTAATTGCATCGATGTTTCCCATCATAATGGAACAATAGACTGGAATGCAGTAAAAGCTTCAGGAATTGATTATGCTTTTATAAGAGTTGGTTACAGAGGTTATGAAGGCGGAAAAATTGGTAAAGATATGAAGTTTGAAGAAAATCTGAGAAATGCAATTAATGCTGGAGTAAAAGTAGGTGTATATTTCTTCTCACAGGCTATTACTGAGCAGGAAGCTCTTGAAGAGGCCTCTGTAACCTTAAATTATATAAGAAATTATGATATTACACTTCCAGTTGTTATTGACTGGGAAACAAGTTCAGATTACAGAACATATTCTGGTCTTTCTCAGAATAAACTCACAAATATTGTATCTGTTTTCTGTGATACAGTAGCTTCTTATGGATATACTCCTATGGTTTATATGAATAAATCCGATTTATACAATAGGGTATATTATTCTGTATTGGCTGCAAAATATAAAATCTGGCTGGCATGGTATTTTGATAAATACAAATCAGATAATTACGCATCTAACAGGTTTGTTTATGGAGATAATCTTCCTGACGTTCCTTTTCCTTATAGTGTATGGCAGTATTCTAGTAAGGGAAGTGTTAATGGAATCAGCACAAGAGTTGATATGAATCTCATATTTGATCAGGGTGGTCAGGTTTATGATCCTGAGATAAATATTTCCAAAAACGAATTTATAACAAACTGGATGTCAGATATAGATTTACTAGAGGGGGTAACGGCAGTCAACTCAAACGGAAATGATGCAATAAGTAATCTGACAGTATCAATAAGAAATACAAATGGAAATGAGGTTTCAAAACAGGATGCCATAAATACTCCTGGAGTATATAAAATAACGTATACCCTTAATGATATTAATACTGTGACTGCAAATGCAGACTTGTATGTGAGAAATTATCCTCAGATATTTTTTGGCGGGGCAGCATGGTCGGATTATAACGATAGAACAATTACATATGATTACAACAATAATTTAACTCCAGAGCGTAATCTAGATATTATAAAAAGAATTTTTTCTTCAAAAATATCTTCATGTTACTGGGATAAATTTGAGGGATATTCTGATAAAATCGTAATTAATGATGCAGTATACGGTGGATTTGAAAATATTATAGTAAATAATTCAATTCAGAACGGAACATATAGAATTACATATTATACAGATGATCATAAAGGGTTAAATAATGCCAGAACAATTAATTTAGTAATTAATAAAAAGGAAGCTCAAGTGTCTACAGATAATAATAGCACTGATGTAACAGGTATTTCAGAAAATAATGAGAGTCAGAGTATGGAAGAAATGCCATCGCAAATACAGGCACAAAATCAGTAAGTAACGGAGGAAATAACCATTGAATAATATATCATATATTCATAATCTATATAATTCATTTTTAAAGAATGAAGACGGGGATAAGTTATTTTTAATTAGACATTCAAATTCATTTTGTATAGACAGGGACAAGCTTCTTAATACATTAGATCCTGCTTATAAAGAAAATTTAATATATACTAATTTTAAAAAAGGCATAATATGCAATCCTTATGAACCATTTATAGATGGAATTAGATATTTATATAATTCATTTTTAAAGGAAGAGATTTCTATTGATGAATTTCTGGAGAATTCTGGAGTGTATGCTTTACACAAGGAAATATTTTCATCATATATTGAAAAGGGTAATTCGAAAAGAGCGGAGCAGATAATATTTTCTGAATATCTTTTTGAAAAGAAGAAATTTATTAATTCTATAATCAGCTGCTATAATTATATAAGTACAAAAAGAGATGTTTTTGTTGCGATAAATAATATTCAGTTTGCACAACTTGGAACCATTCAGGTTTTAAAATCAATCCTTGATAATATCAGCGAACTTCATTTTAAGATTTTGATTATCTATAATGAAAATCACTCTGCAATTAATTATATTTCTGAAGATTTTAATTATGTATTGCAGAAGTCAGATGATACTAATTTTTTATATGAATGGGAAGACCAAAGTGGCAAATTCAAGAAAACATCTGAAAAAATCGTAGCTAATGATTTCGATAACTATATCATGAAAATAAAAAATTTATTTAATATGCTTGCAATTGAAGATGCACAGTATTATATAAATAAAATTCACCGAGAAATCGTAGAAGATAAAATGAATGTAAGTAACGACAGTAAATTTGATTTATATTTTTACAGTTCGCTTTGTTCAATTCTCACTAAGGATATAAATCTTGCACTTGTAACTAGCGAGAGACTTATGAATTTCTATGATAGAAAAAAAGACTTGAAACATGAATATTTGTATAATTATGTCTGTGGTTTAATTCAAATGAGCAGGGAACAGTCTGATCTCACTATTAATTTTGCCAACAACTGTTTAAAGATAGCAAAAAAACTTGAAGATGATGAATTGATTTTTGAATCAGAAGTACTATATCAGGAAGCTCAGTTTGGCGGATGGAGAGATGTTTTTGTTGTTGATTTCAGCGAATTAAAAATTGATGACAGCATGATTGAAAAACTTAAAAAGCACAAATATTATAATACACTTGCATATTACTTAATTTATGGTCATGATAATGATTATGAATCTATAGAAAGAATGGTTTCTGGTATTAATTCAGACACATATAATGAGGCTATATCTATTGGTAAGAGATTAGGTAATACCTGTTTTCTGTTATCAGCATATACTAAATATATTGTTATGTTCACAGAAAACGGTTTTCACAAACATCTTCAGTCTTTATACGATAAAAAACTTGAAATTCTTACTAATGAACATAATGAGAGAAGACGTGCTCATCTTCTTATGGGGATGGGATACAATAATATGATTAATGAGGAATACAACAAGGCCAGCGGAAATTTTATTGCAGCACTTAAAATTTTATATAAAGAGAAAAATGCAGAAGAGATAGCAGAAACTCTTTATAATATGGCTGAAAATTGTATTTGTGTCGAGGATTTCCAATCTTCACTATTGTTTATGAACGCAATATTTAAAATTCTTGATAATATTGGAATTGAAACCATACAGATTTGTAACACTTCGAAATTATATAGTCTCTTGGCAATTTCTTATTATGGTATTGGAAATAATTACAGATGTTTCAAAGTACTAGAAAATACACGACATATTGTAAACCAGTTCATTATAAATCCTAATAAAATGGTTTCGGATTACAGAAGATGGAACGAAGATGTATTTCTTTATTATATGATTCAGGCAATGTTAGATAAAGAAAATGGAGATTTTGAAAGTGCAGGAATAAATTTTAAAGAGGCATTAGGCTATTTTGATTCGTGCTACGCCACAATATTTTATTGTGATTATATGTTTTTTAAAGAATATTATGATTACTTTATAAAGATAAATGACGAGAAATCCGCTTTTAAAATTTTGGATTATGGACTTAATTATTACAAAAAGAATGGATATACCCATAAATTTAAGAAGCTTCTACTTGTTTCTGAAAGTCAGAAAAATAATAAAAATTATATATCATTTGATTTATCAGAAAATGATATTGATGTAGAAAAACTCGTTGAATTATCTTACAGCTTAGGCAAAGAGAAGCAGTTATATGAAAGCAAGAAAGATATCAGTTTCCTTTCAACATGGCAGGAAAAATTAAATAGAGATGATCTCAGTACTACAGATTTTATTTCAACTTCAATTATGACTTTACAGAAAAATTTCAATCTGGATGAAGTAATTCTTATTAATATAAATAAAGATAATGACAGTATTATCTATAACAACACACATTTAAGTGACGACGACATTATTATTATAAAGGATTATATAAAAGATAATAAAAAAGCATATATAATTAATAGTAACGACAAGTCCTTTGTGGAGTATAAACTTTTTAATGACTTATTTAAAAATAATAAAATACTTGTTATGGTGGCTATTCCGCTTATTGAAGATGACACAATTGTTGGAATATTTGCTGGTTTCATTAAAATTCATAAAAACTTCCGTCATTCAAGGAATAAAATTGACGAAGGAAATATTATGATTATAAAAACTGCAATTATTCAGCTTGAAAATGCTATTGAGAGAATTAAAAATAAGCAAGATATAATTGAGATGAATAAGAGATTAAATGACCTGGCTATTACCGATATGCTTACATCTCTTTATAACAGACAGGGATTATCAAAAATGCTTGATATGAATAAAAACAGCAATGAAAACGTCGCTATTTTATACGCAGATTTAGATAATTTCAAATATTATAATGATACTTTTGGACATGATGTAGGTGATATAATATTAAGTTCATTTGCAAATGTTATAAATAATATTTCTAAGGAAAAAGGATTTGCTGTCAGATATGGCGGAGATGAATTTTTGATTGTGCTCAGAAACGTAACCAGGGATTATACAATAAAATGCGCAAAGCAGATTTATTCCGATATTAAAGATGGATTTGTTGATGTAGTTAGAAATTATTTGAAAAAAGATATAAGCATTCCGACTGAAAAACTTGTTTGCTGCTCAATTGGAATCTCATTTTCTGAAGATAGCTCACTTGATAATATTAATACAGCACTTAAAGAAGCAGATAATGCGTTATACTATATGAAGAGGAACACAAAAGGTCATTATGTTCTGTGGGAGGACATAAAATGACTAAAAAAATAAGTACGATTCTAGGGTGCATTGCAGGTATAATTTTAATTTCTGCTGCACTCACAGGATGTAAATCAATAATTAATTCGTCCAAAAATAAGACACAAAGTACTAATGATAAATTAGTAAAAAAAACAGATATTTCTGATACTCAGAAAACACCTGATGAAAATATGTATAACACGATTCTAAGTAATTTGGGTGAAATAAATGAATATATGGCAATAAATAATCACTCTGGTTTAGAATTTGCCGACTGGCTTTACAAGAAGTATGGCTATTCGTTTATTGAGAAGTTGTCACAATCTGACGATTTAAAAAATTATATATATACTAATACAGGAGTTACCATTTATCTGCTCATGGATGAATTTCTGGGAATAAATGAATGTTCAAAACAGATTAATAAATCTGTCGGAAATGCTAATCTTGTTTTTGCTGGTGATATTTGTCTTACAGATAGCCCAACTTTTGTTATGGACAGATTTAAACAGACCAATAATATATATGACTGTATTGGAAATAATATAATAGATTTAACCAATAATGCAGATTTATTTATGCTAAATAATGAGTTTTCAGTAAGTGAAAGAGGAGAACCTTTAAAAGGAAAATTCTATACTTTTAGGGCAAATCCTTCAAATTTATCTATTCTTGATCAGCTGGGAACGGATATAGTATCTCTTGCTAACAATCATGTATATGATTACGGAGTTGATGCTTTTTCTGATACATTATTGAATCTTTCGTCACATAATATCCCTTATGTTGGTGCAGGTGCTAATATAGAAGAAGCTGAAAAACCAATATACATAAATGTAAATGGGATTAAAATTGGTTTTATTTCTGCTTGTAACGCAGAAAAAAACAGATTCACTCCTGGTGCAACAGAAAATTCTCCAGGCATTTTTCTGATGTATGATCACACCGATTTAATCAACAAATGCGTTGACGCATCTAAACGATGTGATTATCTTATAGCTTTTTTGCACTGGGGAAATGAAGACAGCAAGTATTATACAAATGATCAACATAATCTTGCTTCTGAATTAATAAATGATGGTGCAGATGCAATAATTGGAGCTCATCCTCATGTGCTCCAGGGAATGGAATATATAAACGGATGTCCAGTAGTTTATAGTCTTGGGGATTTCTGGTTTAATAGTGAAACAAAATATAATGGTCTTATCAGCCTTGATATAAACAGTAATGGTTATGTAAATATGTCGATTGTTCCAACAATTCAGTCAGAATTTACTACTTCAAAGATTTCTAATCAGGAAGAACTTAATAAATACAGAGATTACATAAATTCACTCTCATCTGGATGCAGTGTTGATGAAAATTTCAATTTTATAACCCGAAATTAATATTACCTGATATATGTTTTGGAAACAAATTAAGTTCCTAAACATGTATCAGGTATTTTTGTTATATTTATATATCTTGTCTCATATATTGTACAAGGAGGTGAGGTATATGGACAAACGTGAAAGTTATTTTTCTCTTCTTCCTCATAATATAAGGGAAATTCTTGTTCATTGTACTCTTGATTTTGAAAAACTTCAGGAAATCAGGCTGAGGTGCAATATGCCAATTATCATAGAATATGATAATAGAGAATATTTTCTTTCAAAGAACAAAATTGAGGATTCAGATAAAGTATTTAGTACTGATTGTGTTATACATATTCATGAAAAAGAGCTTAGACAAACTATAGATTATGTAAGCAATTATTCTCTATATGCATATGAGGAACAATTAAGACAAGGTTTTATAAGTGTAAGAGGTGGTCACAGAGTTGGAATATGCGGAGAGGTTGTTATTTCTGACGGTAAGATAAAAACAATAAAAAATATTGCATCAATTAATATAAGAGCAGCTCACGAAATAATTGGTTGTTCTGATAATATAATGAAATATTTATATTCAGGAAACAGAACAATATATAATACATTAATTGTTTCGCCTCCAATGTTTGGCAAAACAACATTGTTAAGGGATATTATAAGAAATCTGAGCAATGGGTACACAATTTGTGGCGGTAGTCGTATTCCGGGATTAAAGGTAGGGGTAGTTGATGAGAGATGTGAGTTATCAGCATCATATAACGGTATTCCTCAAAATAATCTTGGAATCAGAAGCGATGTACTAAGTTTGGCAAGTAAAGACAATGGCATTATGATGCTAATACGAACAATGTCTCCAGAAGTCATAGCTGCAGATGAAATAGGGAGTAAAACAGATTCTGATGCAATAATATATTCAATAAACTGCGGATGCAAAATGATTGCAACAATACATGGAGATAGCATAAATGATGTTTTATTAAAAGAATCAATGAAGAAATTGATTTCGGAAAAAATATTTAGAAGATTCATAGTGCTTCAAAATAGCAATTCTGTCAGAAAAGTGCAAATATATAATGAAAATCTTAATAATATAGGATATGAGTTATGTTAAAAATTATAGGAAGTCTTATTGTTATATTCTCTAGTACCGGCATTGGTCTTAAATTATGCAGCAAACTTTATCAGCAGAATAATGAACTTATGTCAATAAAAAAATCAATCATATATCTCCGTGGTGAAATTGAATATAATATCACTAATCTGTCTGATGCATTATATGACATATCTGATAAAATAGCAGAACCACTTGGAAGCACTTATAGGATTATAGCACATGAAATTCAGGAAAAACCAGACAAGACACTAGGTGAGATATGGAAACAGAATATCCTTAATAATTTCAGACCTTGTATACTTAACGTAAATCAAATTGAGCGATTTAGTGATTTTGGAAAAAGTCTCGGATTTCTTGATAAATCAATGCAGGTTAATAATATAAACCTGTTTCTTATTTACCTTGATGATGAAATAAATGAAAATCTAACAAAACAGAAGACTAACTGTAAATTGTATAAGTATCTTGGATTTATGGGAGGATTATTAATTGTATTAATATTTATTTAATTAAGAGGAAGATTTCATGGATGTAAATATTATATTTAAAATTGCTGCAGTTGGTATTTTAGTGTCTGTAATTAGCCAGGTATTAAAACAAAGTGGAAGAGAGGAGCATGCGTTTCTTACAAGTCTTGCCGGTCTTATACTGGTACTATACTGGATTATTCCCTGTATATACGAATTGTTTGAAACAATAAAATCATTATTTTCGTTGTAGAGGAGATTTAAAATGCCAATATTTAAAATATGTGTAATAAGCTTAGCGGCGGTTATACTATCGTTACAATTCAAACAGGTAAAAAGCGAATATACCGTGTTAATTATGATAATAACAACAATAATAATTTTTTATTTTTGCAGCGAAAAACTAATGAACACTATCAGCATAATAAAGGACATTGGAAAAAAATCTATGATAGATATATCTTACATAGAATTACTTCTTAAAATAACAGGAATCTCCTTTATCTGTCAAATATCATCTGATATTTCAAGAGATAGTGGAATGTCTACTCTGGCGTCACAAATAGAAATGTTCGGCAAGGTTGGAATAATTGTATCTGGACTTCCTGTGTTTATAAAATTAGTCGATACACTGACAGGAATGATTTAGTATATGAGTAAAATAATGATATCAATATTAATTAGTTTATTAGTTATTGTCTCGTATAATGTAAATGTATTTGGAGATGACGATATTTCAGATGTAATTGATATGTCAGATATTGACACCGGAAATGATATAACACTTTCGTTTGGTGATGTGGCAGAAGATTTCTATTCTGGAAATATGAGTAAAGTAATTACACAAATGAAACAATTTATTTATCAGAGATTATTTAGCGAAATAAATTTAAATAAAAGTATAATGTTTAAAACTGCTGTCTTGATATTATTTTTGGCAGTTATCAATAATTTTACAAAATCATTTGAAAAATCCAATATATCGACTGTGGGATTTTCAATTGGATATATTTGTTTAATAACCTATTTATTAACTTCATTCGAAATAATAATAAAGATTTCAAAAGAACTGACAGATGGAATTCTTGCATTTATGGGTTCATTAATTCCAGTATATTCAGTTACAGTAGGTTTAAATAAAACCGGATCAGGGGAGGTATATTATAAAACTTCCGTACTGATAATAGGAATTTTAGAATATTTGCTCATTAAATTTATATTTCCACTTATACATATATATGTTGTAACTGGAATTATTAATAATATTTCGTTAGAAGATTATTTCTCAAAAACTTGCCAGCTTTTAAAATGTTCAATTAACTTTTTGTTGAAAATTATTACATTAACAGTGATTGGTCTCAATATTGTACAGAAAATCGCAGGTGGTATTAAAGCAGGGGGATATGGAAGCATTACTGGAAACATAATAAATTCGTTTTCACCAGTGGCAGGGGAGAGTATCCTGGGGCTTATATATGGCGCAGGTACAGTGATAAGAAATACAGTTGGACTAGCAGGATTATGTATTCTGGTACTTCTGTCATCTATACCCATGATAAAACTTATTGTATTTAGTCTTGGATACCGTATACTGTCTGCTGTGATTCAGCCTGTTTCTGATAAAAGAATATTAAAATGTCTGTCATTCATATGTGATGGCTCGGAGATGATAATCAGACTTGTATTTGCAATTCTAATTATGTTAACTGTTACTATTGCTATTGTATGTATATGAAGAGGGGGTATATGATTTATATCAGAAGAATTTTAATATTTGTATTAATATGTGATTTACTTGAAAGTATAATAGTTAATACAAATTACAGAAAATACTTGAAACTTGTGGCAGGAATAGTTGCTGTCACTCTTATTATATCACCAATAAACTCATTTGTGAAAGGTAAAACCTATGAAAATAAATTTATTAAAGAAATTATGGATATGGAAATTATAAGTGAAAATTATTCTCTTAAAAATATTAGTAAAGAAACAAGACTGAAAGAGATACGGATTTCTGAAAGCAGAATTTCTAAATATATAATAGAAATTTTATCTGAAAATGGTATCAAGATCGAGAGAGCAGAGGTACATATAGATACCGATGATAATAAATATTTTATTAATAGCATTTTGGTTTACATAACATCTAGCAAAAGTTCAAATCAAGAAAAATGCTCGGAAAATATCTTGACAGAGAAATATTATGTAAAGCAGATACTATCTAAAAAATTGAATATTGACCCTGAAATAATACATTGCTATTAAGGAGCATAAATGAAAGATATAATTAAAAATATAGGATTTGACAAGCTTATTATTATTGCAGTATGTGGAATTGTTCTTATTAGTCTGTCACTGCCAGGAAAATCTTCAGGTACTTCCAAATTGTCTAATGATTTTTCTGACAATTCATCTTCATTTGACAGTTTCAACTATTGTACACGTATTGAGGATAAAGTAAAAAATCTTGTTATGAAATTTGATGGGATTGAATCAGCTGATGTCATGATTACCTTAAAATCTGATAAGACTGATCATATTTCAGCCAGTGATAATCTAAATACTGAAATAGAAGGAGTTGCAGTGATTATAAAAGGCAAATATGATTCTTTTACACCATTAAAAATTACTAACATGCTCCTGGCATTATTTCAAATAGAACAGCATAAAATATCAGTAATAGGAGTATAAAAATAACGGAGGAATTTATGAAAAAATTTGCACTTAAAAACCAGGTAATCATTACATCTCTTGCAATACTTATAGCTGTAGCAGGATATCTAAATTACAGTGAAAATAATCTTAAAGATATCACAATTAAATCAAAAACTGAAAAGAGTGAACCGGCAAATGAAAAAGTATTAAAGAATACAGAAGTCGAATCAGAAAATGAATCAGCAAAAGAAACCATTTTGCCTGAAGATGAATCATCAACTGATTTAGAGCCAGGTACCGCCATACTGACAAATACAGGTACATTCTCAGCAAATGCACGTCTCCAGCGAGAACAGGTACGTGCAAAAAACAAAGAAACACTTATGAATATGTTAAACAGTGGCAATTTATCTGAGGAACAGAAGGCAGATATTTCAGGAGAAATGGTACATATTACAGAGACAGCACAACTAGAAAGTGAAATTGAAACACTGATTGAAGCGAAAGGATTCACCGATGTAGTTGTAAGTATAGGTAAAGAAAATGTTGATGTTGTACTAAATCTGACAGAGGTGTCCGACAGTCAGAGAGCAAAAATCGAAGATATTGTAAAAAGAAAGACAGGGTTTGATGCTTCTGCAATAGTTATAACTCCCATAACTGTTGAAAATTAGTTGCAATTATTACTTATTTTGATATAATTGTAATGAGCATGTACAAAATAGCAAATTGTGTTTTGATACACATGATTGGAGGAAATTATGGAAGATAATAGAAATATTCATACTATACATGATGACGATCTCGGAGAAGTTCGTATTGCTGATGATGTTGTTGCAATAATTGCAGGTTTAGCAGCCACTGAGGTAGAAGGTGTTGCAGCAATGTATGGCAACATAACAAACGAGCTTGTTTCAAAACTTGGTATGAAAAATCTTTCTAAAGGTGTAAAAGCTGAATTAACTGAAGAGGGAGTTTTAGTTAATCTGACTTTAAATGTTAAATTTGGATACAGTATCAAAGAAGTTTCATTAAAAGTTCAGGAAAAGGTAAAAAGTGCAATTGAAACAATGACTGGTCTTAATGTTGAAAAGGTTGATATTCGAATTGCAAATATTACAGTTGGACACAGTGAATAAAATAATTTATTTAGATAGATTATAGGAGCCCCTTATATGACAAGAAGAGAACTTAGAACACATATTTTTAAATTATTATACAGAGTATTTTTCTACTCAGAAGAAGAGTTAGATCAACAGATAGAATTATATTTAGAAGATCCTGAAGTAGAAGCTGATGTTAAGGATAGTGAATTTATCAAAAATCGCGTTAAGGAAATTATCAGACTCATCCCTGAAATTGATAGTGTAATAGATGAGAAGGCAGAGAGATGGAAAGTAAACAGAATTAATTATGTTGATTTATCTATATTACGACTTGCCTATTATGAGATTGCATACGATGATGAAGTTCCAACTGCTGTTGCCATTAATGAAGCAGTAGAAATTTCAAAGATTTACGGAGGAAGTGAGTCTTCTTCATTTATAAACGGAGTATTGGCAAAACTGTTGTAGGTGAAACATATGTCAAAAATTTTTTCTGTATCAGAAATTAATAAATATGTCAGTGGGTTGATTAAAGAGGATTTTTTGCTTGGAAGAGAAATATCTGTTTCCGGAGAAGTCACTAATTGCACGAATCATCCCACTGGTATTTATTTTACAATAAAAGATGATTTATCCAAACTTTCATGTGTTGTACTAAATCGTATCAGAAATCTAAATAATATTTCTATTGAAAATGGTAAAAAGGTAATTTTGAAGGGACATATTGACTTATATCTTAGAAATGGCTCATTCCAAATGCAGGTTACTTCTGTGGAGGAAAAAGGGACTGGTGATAAATATGCCGATTATCTTAAATTAAAAGAGAAACTGATGGATATGGGGATGTTTGATGAGATGTACAAAAAGCCTTTGCCTAAATATGCCATGTGCGTTGGCATTGTTACAGCATCTGCATCTTCTGGCGGAGCAGCTTCTGGAGATATTGTTCAGGCAGCACTTAAAAGAAACCCTTATATTCAGTTAGTTCAGTATAGTTCCAGAGTTCAGGGACAGAATGCTGAATACAGCATTGCAAACGGCATAGAGGTTTTGGACAACTACGGTGTTGACGTAATAATAGTAGGACGAGGAGGGGGTTCTCTTGATGACTTGTCGGCATATAATACTGAAGCAGTTGCAAGAGCTATTTTTAACTGTACCACTCCTGTAATTTCTGCAGTTGGACATAATATTAATGAACCTATATCTGATCTTGTAGCTGATGCTGCAGCAATAACTCCAACTGCCGCAGCAGCTCTTGCTGTATTTTCTTATGATGAATTTTCAAGTCAGATGAATGATATTGACACTAAACTCAGAAAGTTAATGAATTCAAGAATAAGGGATTATAAAACTAAATTGTCTGATTACGACTGGAAAATTAATAAACTTTCTCCAGAGAGTAAATTAAAATCAAGAGAAGAAAAAATAGATTTGATTTCACATAAAATGCTACAGGTTTTAATCAACAAGATTGAACAGAGGAGGAATAAGCTTGACATATTTTCCGAAAAACTTCATGGTATGTCTCCTCTAAACAAGTTATCAGGTGGTTATGCTTATGTAAGCAGATTGGACGGTCGTTCAGTAAAAAATATTGATGATGTGAATTCTGATGATATTTTAGATATTTACCTTATGGACGGTCGTATCAAAGCAAAAGTAATCGAAAAAGAACATATTGATAATAAAATCTGACACATTATACCGGAGGTTTTAGTTTAAATGGAGCAGAATAATTCACTGGAAGAAAATATAAAGTTACTTGAAGAAATAATCAGCAAAATGGATAATGATGATGTTTCCCTAGAGGAATCATTTAAATTGTATAGCGAAGGCAAAATACTATTGGATAATTGCCGAGGTACAATTGATGAAGTAGAAAAAAAGTTAATAGAAATTAACGGAATCGAGAGTTAAAATGGACTTTAAAAAAGAACTTAACGATAGAATCAATTATATTGAAGAAATTATAAATAATAATCTTATAGATGAAAATTCAAAAAAAGACGACCTTCAGTATCAGATATATGAGGCAATGAATTACAGCGTAATGTCAGGTGGAAAAAGATTAAGACCAATGCTGCTTTTGGAAACTTCACGATTGTTTGGCGGAGCAGATGAAGATACT
Organism: uncultured Eubacteriales bacterium; assembly: GCA_900314525.1. Lineage (GTDB taxonomy): Bacteria > Bacillota > Clostridia > Lachnospirales > Lachnospiraceae > Bovifimicola. Next base: position 35,686 of record OMVN01000007.1, on the reverse strand, counting down.
TTTCCGTTTATGACTGCAATTGAATTAATTCATACTTATTCCCTTGTCCATGATGATCTTGAAGCTATGGATAATGACGAGTATCGTAGAGGCAAAAAGACTACACATGCAGTATATGGTGAAGCAATGGGGGTATTATGCGGTGATGCACTATTAAATTATGCATTTGAAATCGGGCTTGATGGAATTAAAAAGGCGTCTGATAAAAATCTGGCTATTGATTCACTTTCCATTTTATCTGAAAAAGCCGGTGTATTTGGAATGATTGGCGGACAGGTAGTAGATATAAAAAATGATGGTAAAAAGATTGATATCAATACATTAGATTACATAAATGAACTTAAAACAGGTGCTCTTATAGAGGCTGCAATGACGATGGGAGCAACACTTGCAGGTGCATCCAAAGAGGAAATAACTCTTGTAAATGAATGTGCATCTATGATTGGACAGGCTTTTCAGATACAGGATGATATTTTAGATGTTACCAGCACTACAGAGGTTTTGGGCAAACCAGTTCTATCAGATGAAAAAAATAATAAATCAACTTATGTAAATCTTCTTGGAATCGAAGAGGCTGGCAATAAAGTAGAAGAACTTTCTAACCATGCAATAGAACGTCTCAAATCTTTAGGAAGGGAAAATGAATTTTTATTTATTCTAATTGAGAAACTAATTAACAGAAATAAATAGGGGTATACTTATGGTGCTTGAAAAGATAAACAAATTAAACGATATAAAAGAAATACCAAAAGAAGATTATCCTGTGCTTGCAGAAGAAATCCGAACATTTCTCATTGAAAAGATTAGTGAACATGGTGGCCATTTAGCTTCTAATCTGGGTGTAGTAGAACTGACAATGGCATTACATCTAGCACTTGAACTTCCAGACGATAAAATTATTTTTGATGTTGGTCACCAGTCATATACACATAAAATATTAACTGGAAGAAAAGATTATTTTGATTCTTTAAGAAATTATGGAGGTATGAGCGGTTTTCCAAAAAGAAGGGAAAACTGCTGTGATGTTTTCGACACTGGACACAGCTCAACTTCAATATCGGCAGGTCTTGGAATTGTAACTGCCAACGAATTGACAGGAAATAATTCAGCTGTCGTATCTGTTATAGGGGACGGGGCCCTTACTGGAGGTATGGCATTTGAAGCTTTAAATAATGCAGCAACTTTAAAGAGAAACTTTATTATTATATTAAATGATAATAATATGTCAATTTCAGAAAATGTTGGAGGAATGTCATCGTATCTCAGCAGAATGAGAGCTGGTGAATTCTACAATGATATGAAAAATGGCGTTGTAGCAACATTAAACAGAATCCCTGTAATAGGCGACAAGCTTGTAAGCAAAATAAGAAAAACTAAAAGTAGCATAAAACAATTAGTTATTCCAGGAATGCTATTTGAAGATATGGGAATTACATACTTAGGTCCAGTTGATGGACATAACATAAATGACATGGTTAAAATTATCAGAGAAGCAAAAAAATTAAACCATCCTGTTTTAATTCATGTTATGACTAAAAAGGGTAAGGGATATCTTCCTGCTGAAAAACATCCATCTGCATTTCATGGGGTTTCTCCTTTTAATATTGAAACTGGTCAGCCGATTACACGTAAAGATAAGCCAACATGGACAGATGCTTTTTCGAAATCCATTTTAACTGCTGCAAAAAAGAATGATAAAATTGTGGCCATCACTGCTGCAATGCCTGATGGTACTGGATTGAAGAAATTTAAGAAGTTATATCCCGACAGGTTTTTTGATGTTGGTATTGCGGAAGAACATGCTGTTACATTTGCTGCCGGACTTGCAAGTGCAGGTCTTAAACCTTATTTTGCTGTATATTCATCATTCCTGCAAAGGGGTTATGATCAGATTCTGCACGATGTATGTATTCAGGATTTGCCAGTAGTTTTCGCAGTTGACAGAGCAGGTCTGGTAGGAAATGATGGTGAAACACATCAGGGAATATTTGACTTGTCGTATATGTCTAATATTCCTAATATGAATATCATGGCACCTAAGAATAAATTTGAATTATACGATATGATTAATTTTTCTGTGGATTTCAATCATCCCCTTGCCATAAGATATCCAAGGGGAACTGCATATGAAGGTCTTAAGGAATTCAGGCAGGAAATCAGATTAGGAAAAAGTGAGTATATTTACAAAGAAAAAGATATTGCATTATTTGCAATTGGTTCAATGGTAGAAACAGCAGTCAAGGTCAGAGAATTACTAAAGAAAGATAATTACAATGTTACACTTGTAAACGCCAGATTTATTCGACCTATAGATGAAGATATCATAATGGAATTATCAAATAATCATAATCTTATAATTACATTAGAGGAAAATGTTCTAAATGGAGGATTTGGTGAAAAAGTAAACAGATTTATTTTAGAGCAAAATTTAAAAACAGATGTAGTTAATATTGCAGTTCCAAATATATATGTGGAACACGGAAATGTATCTATTCTCAGAAAAGAGATTGGAATTGACTGTGACAGTATAGTAACAAAAATAAAAAACAGATATAAAAGTGAGATGAATTAAATGAAAGAAAGACTTGATGTTTTACTCGTAAAGAATGGTCTGGCTGAATCTAGAGAAAAAGCCAAGGTTATAATTATGAGTGGACAGGTATTTGTAAATAATCAGAGAGAAGATAAACCTGGACAGAGTTTTAATGATGACTGCATAATCGAGGTTCATGGAAATACTCTTAAATACGTTAGCCGAGGTGGACTAAAACTCGAAAAAGCCATGAATAATTTTGACGTAACTCTTAGTGGAAAAGTCTGTATGGACATAGGCTCGTCAACCGGAGGATTTACGGACTGTATGTTGCAAAATGGCGCAGTAAAAGTATATTCTGTAGATGTTGGACATGGTCAGCTTGACTGGAAACTCAGAAATGATGACAGAGTTGTCTGTATGGAAGGCACTAATGCAAGATACCTAACAAGAGAGGATATTGACGACACAATTGATTTTGCATCCTGTGATGTATCTTTTATTTCTCTCACTAAGATTCTCCCTGCAATTCATGAAATATTATCGGAGAACGGAGAGATGGTCTGTCTTATTAAACCACAGTTTGAAGCTGGAAAAGATAAAGTTGGCAAGAACGGCGTTGTTAGGGATAAGAAAGTTCATGAAGAGGTAGTAAGAAATATCATCGAATTTACAAATAATTCTGGATTTCTTGTATTAAATCTTGATTATTCGCCTATAAAAGGACCAAAAGGTAACATCGAATACCTTATGCATATTAGAAAGGATGCTGAAGGTGATTTTGATGAGTCAATTATTGAAAATATTGTTAATCTGGCTCATTCAGAGCTTGATAAAAAGGAAGAGGCATGAAAAAATTTTACATAATTTCTAATACTGTAAAAGATAAAGATAATTTAGTTACAAGTAAACTGATAAAATCACTAAAAAAACATGGGTTGGAATATAATCTGAGAGATGAGACTGGTACAAAAAAGGGTAGCTATAATTTTAAATATACTGACGCCAGTAAAATAGATAAGGATACAGACTGCATCATTGTTATTGGTGGAGATGGCACATTAATACAGGCAGCAAGAGACCTTGCTGTTATTGATATTCCAATTATAGGAATAAACCTAGGATATCTTGGCTATCTGGCTGAAGTCGAGCCAGATGGAATAGACGAAATGATTTCCATGATTGAAAATAATAATTTCAAAATCGAATCACGAATCATGCTCACAGGTGATATTTACAGGGATGGAAAACTTATTTATGAGGATATTTCTTTAAACGATATTGTCTGTTCCAGATCGTCAGTCTTAAAAATAATTGATTTTAAAGTATACGTTAACGATGAATTCTTGAATTTATATAGTGCTGACGGAATAATTATTTCAACTCCGACAGGTTCAACTGCATATAACTTATCTGCTGGAGGACCTATAGTGGAACCAGGGGCAAATATTATAGTTATTACACCAATTTGTAATCATAACCTGGGATCAAGAAGTATAGTCCTGTCTGCGGATTCTAACATTAAGATTGAAATATGTGAGGACAGACATAACGAGAATAATAAAACAGCTCTGTACTTTGATGGTGAAACATTATTCGAACTTGCTAAAGGGGACGTTATAAAAATCAGAAAGTCAAAATTATGCACTAGGATTATGAAATTAAACCGAAGAAGTTTTGTAGAGGTATTGCATAATAAAATGAATTAGGGATTAGGAGATGAAAACCATTGAAAATTGAAAGACACAGGAAGATTATTGAGATAATAAACAAAAATGACATTGAAACACAGTATGAACTTGCTGAAATGCTTAACAGAGAAGGATATAATGTTACACAAGCAACTGTATCAAGAGATATTAAACAGCTAAAACTTATAAAGAAAAATGTTGGCGGAAAACATAAATATGCTGTATATCAAAATAATACCTCAAACACTATGAATAAGAATATAAGTATATTAAAAGAAGGGTTTGTGTCTATGGCAATGGCTCAAAATATTCTAGTCATTAAAACTGGTGTTGGTCTTGCTATGGCGGTTGCAGCTACACTCGATGCAATGCAATGGGAAGAGATGGTAGGATGTATTGCTGGAGATGATACAATTATGTGTGCTATTTCCAGTGTTGATGATACTCTTATAGTGATGGATAAAATCAACAAATTACTAGAGAGTTAATTTGGAGGACATATGTTAATAAATGTAAATGTTAAAAATCTGGCATTGATTGATCATGCCGACGTATATTTTTCTGAGGGGTTGAATATTATGTCGGGTGAAACTGGTGCAGGTAAATCAATAATTATAGGATCTATATTAATTGCTCTTGGTGGAAAACTACCAAAAGACATTTTAAGGAATCCTGAAAAGCCGGCCCTGGCAGAACTGGTTTTTCAGATTTCAGATGAGGAAGTTGTGAGTAAATTAAGAGATATGTCAATTGAACTTGACCCTGACAACACCCTAGTCATTTCCAGAAAAATAGTTAATGGGCGAAGTACAATCAGAGTTAATGGCGAAACTTTTACAATAAATAATCTTAGAAAAATCACTGAACTGCTTATTGATATTCATGGTCAGCATGATCACCAGTCTTTATTAAAGGTATCAAAACAGCTTGACATTCTGGACGATTTTGCTTCGGATTCTATAGATAAAATTAAGAGTGAAATTAACACAGAGTTTCATAATTATCAGAATTTTAAAAATGAATTATCTGAATTTGACATAGATAATGACAGTAGACAGAGGGAAATTTCTTTCTGCGAATTTGAAATCAATGAAATAGACAATGCTCATTTGATTCCAGGGGAATATGATGAGACAGAAAAGAAATTTAAAATGATTTCTTCTTCAAAAGATATTATAACCAAACTAAATTCCGTGTATTATAATTTAGCTGAGGATAATGGCTCTGTTATGGACAGACTTACAGACGCAGGAAGAGAACTGAATACTCTTAGAAATTTTGGCTCTGAATTTGATGAGCTTTCTGATTCGCTCCAGACAGTTGAAAACCTGTGTGATGACATTAAAAGAGAGATTTCCTCTTATATTGATACAATGACATTTGATGCAGATGATGCTAAAAATACAGAAGTCAGATTTAATGAACTAAATTTGCTCAGACAAAAATACGAGAAAGAAACAGTAAGTGATGACCCTGTAATTAACATTATAAATTATAAGAATAAACAGTCAGAAAACCTTGAAAATCTATTAAATTTTGAGGAAAGAAAAAAAGATTTAAATAAAAGACTTTTAAACTCAGAAGAACATCTTACCAAGTTGTGTTCTAAGCTTACTGACATTCGAAAGAAAAAAGCTTATGATCTCTCAAAGAAAATCGAGGAAGTACTCAAAGGTCTAAACTTTCTTGATGCAAAATTTGAAATAAAATTTGATACAAAGAAAGAATTTTCATCAAACGGAAAAGATGAAATCAAATTTATGATTTCTACAAATCCTGGTGAAGCACTAAGACCTTTAAATGAAGTTGCATCAGGTGGTGAGTTGTCTAGAATAATGCTTGGAATCAAGACAATTATGGCATCAAAAGATAGAATTGATACACTTATTTTTGATGAAATTGATACTGGTATAAGTGGAAAGACTGCCCAGTTAGTTGCTATCAGATTAAAGGAACTAAGTAAAATACACCAGGTTATCTGTATTACACACCTTCCTCAGATCGCTTCAATGGCTGACAGGCATTTTCTGATAGAGAAGAGTGCAGTTAACAATATCACAACTTCTAATATTTTGGAGTTGAGTGAAGAAGAATCAATTGACGAATTGGCCAGAATGCTTTCTGGTGTGAAAATTACTGATGCAGTACGTCAGAATGCAATTGAATTAAAAAAACTAAATAATGTAAATAATTAACAGATTAAATTAAATCCATTCTTCATATAATTAATAAAAAGATATGAAGGATGGATTATTTTATGAAAAACAGTTTATACAGAAAAATAACTATACTCACAATTCTATGTACATTTACTATGGCATCCTTTTATTGTTATGGAAAGATTAAATCCAGCCTTCCAGATCAGTATACAATATATTATGGTGACGAATTAAATATAAAATCCAGATATCCTGTTTCATTTATAAAAAAAGATTTTCCGTGCTCAGTTAATGTCTCTAACCAAGTAAAATCTGATAGCTACAATGTTGAAGCTAAGTTATTTAATATGATTCCTCTTAAAAACATAAAAATTAACGTTATTCCAAAAATAAGTGTAATACCCTGTGGCTTCCAAATAGGTTTGTATCTCCACACAAATGGTGTAATGGTAATTGGTACAGAGAACGTAAAAGATATACATGGGAATGAGAGTTCCCCAGCCAATAATATTGTCCAAAAAGATGATTATATAGTATCTCTTAACGGTATAAAAGTCAGTTCAAAATCACAGCTTACATTTCTTATCAATAAATATGGTAATTCAGATATAACACTTGGAATAAACAGACATGGAAGTAATTTTGAGGTAAAAATAAAACCAGTTAGCACCGGTAAAAATCAGTTTAAGGCAGGCATATGGGTCAGAGATGATTCCCAAGGCATAGGTACTCTTACTTATATTACAAAAGATGGAATATTTGCTGGTCTTGGTCATGGAATTAATGATGTAGATACAGGTAATTTATTAAGTTCAGAAAATGGAATAATATATAATGCTAACATTTGGGGAATTAAAACTGGAAAACGAGGAAATCCAGGAGGACTTCTTGGCACAATTAATTATGATAAAGAAAATGAACTTGGAACAATAAGGCACAATACAAATTTTGGAATTTTTGGAATTGCAAATAAAAAACTATTAGATATGACAGAAAAAAAATATATGAGTATAGCTCTGAAAGATGAGATAAAAACAGGCAAAGCAGTTATAAGGTGCAGGATTGATAACAAAATACAAGATTTCGAAATTGAGATAGAAAAAATCGATCACACAAATAATGGAAGAGAAAAAGGAATGATTATTCATGTGACAGATGATATACTTCTGAAAAAAACAGGCGGTATTATCCAGGGTATGAGTGGAAGTCCCATCATTCAGGGTAACAAACTCATAGGAGCTCTTACACATGTATTTGTAGATGATCCTACCAGAGGATATGGAATATTTATTGAAACAATGATAAATGAAGAGTAGATGTCATCTTTTGTCGAAACAATACGACAAAATTATATTGCATAAAATTTATACAGAATATATAATATTTTTGATAAAAAATTGAATAAATGGGGAGGATTTTGTATTAAATGGAAAAAACCAGGGTTGTAATCGCTGACGATAATGAAAGAATTTTACAATTACTAGAAGACATTTTAGCTTCAGATGAAGACCTTGAAGTTGTTGGCAAAGCAAAAAACGGAGAAGAAGCCATAAATGTGATTTCTGATACAGAACCAGATGTTGCACTTATTGATGTTATTATGCCAAAATTTGATGGACTTGCAGTTATGGAAAAAATTAACAACAAAAAGGAACTTAAGAAAAAACCAATTTTTATCGTTTTATCTGCCGTTGGCAGGGAAACAATAACAGATGACGCTTTTGAATTAGGTGCTTACTACTATATATTGAAACCTTTTGATAATGAAATGGTTTTAAACAGAGTAAAACATGTAAAAAGTACAATCAAGAGAAGTAATTTAGAGCCTAGAAAAATAAAGGCTTTTGAAAACAAAGAACAGTACATAGAGAGAAATCTCGAAAACGATGTTACTATTATAATACACGAGATAGGTATTCCTGCTCATATAAAGGGGTATCAGTTTCTTAGAGATGCCATTATGTTTTCTATAAATGATCCTGAAATGTTAAATTCAATTACGAAAATTTTATATCCCGCAATTGCTAAGAAAAACGGAACAACCTCCAGCAGAGTAGAGAGGGCAATCAGACATGCTATTGAAGTTGCGTGGACAAGAGGTGAAATTGAAACAATTGACAGAATATTTGGATATACCGTAAACAAGCTGAAAGGTAAACCGACTAATTCAGAGTTTATAGCACTAATTGCAGACAAAATAAGGCTTGAATATAAGTGCAACGCATCATAAAAAATATGCTTTAAAAGAATATAAAAATGAGTTATAATAGGATAGATATGAACTATTATAGCTCATTTTTTTAGACGAGAAATATTGTTCTCAATTTAAATTTTGTATTTATGAGAGTGGTAACGATTGTAGATTGGAGGATTTATGAAAAACATATTATTTGTTGCATCTGAGGCGGTTCCTTTTATGAAAACTGGTGGTCTTGCAGACGTTGTCGGATCATTACCAAAATGTTTTGATAAGAGATATTTTGACGTAAGGGTAGTATTACCAAAATACTTAAGTATGCCTTGGCATTTTACTGAAAAGCTTGAATTTATTTCATATTTTTATATGGATATAGGATATAAAAGTAAGTATGTTGGAGTTTTTAAGTTAGTTCATGATGGAATCACATTTTATTTTATAGATAATGAGGCTTATTTTGGAGGTCCAAAGCCTTATGGTGATCTTAAGTACGATTTGGAAAAATTCGCATTTTTCTCAAGAGCAGCTCTGTCAATTCTTCCTGTAGTAGGATTTAAACCAGATATTGTACATTGTCATGACTGGCAGACAGCTCTGGTTCCAGTATATATGAAGGACAGTTTCAGAGGCGGTGATTTCTACAAAGATATGAAATCAATTCTTACTATACATAATCTTAAATTCCAGGGTGTATGGGATGTAGAGACAATTCAGGAGGATACAGGTCTTTCAGACTACTATTTTACAATAGACAAAATGAGAGTTAAAGAAGACGGAAACCTCTTAAAGGGTGGTATTGCATATGCTGATTATGTAACTACAGTAAGTGAAACTTATGCAGAAGAAATAAAAACTCCATTTTATGGAGAAGGACTCGATGGTCTCTTAAGAGCCCGTAGTTTTGATTTATGTGGTATTGTAAATGGAATAGATTACAACGAGTATAACCCTGAAACAGATTACAGAATACCTTATAAATATAATCCAATTAATTTTAGAAAAGAAAAAATCAAAAATAAGAGAGATCTTCAGCAGCAGCTAGGATTAGAAGTAAACGATAATAAATTTATGATTGGTATTGTTTCAAGACTTACTGATCAGAAAGGTCTTGACCTTGTTGCATGCGTAATGGACGAGATCTGTACAGAAGATGTACAGTTTGTTGTATTAGGTACTGGTAATGACCAGTATGAAAATATGTTCAGATATTATGATTGGAAATATGGAAACAGAGTTTCTGCAAATATTTACTATTCAGAGGACATGTCTCATAAGATTTATGCAGCATGTGATGCGCTTCTTATGCCTTCACTCTTTGAGCCTTGTGGACTAAGCCAGCTTATGTCTCTAAGATATGGTACTATTCCAATTGTTAGAGAAACAGGCGGACTTAAGGATACGGTAATTCCATATAATGAATTCGAGAGTACTGGTACTGGATTTTCATTCACTAATTACAATGCTCACGAAATGCTTGGAACAATTAGATATGCAAAACATATTTACTATGATAAGAAGAGAGAATGGAATAAACTTATCGACAGAGCTATGGCAGCTGATTTCTCTTGGAAAGTGTCTGCTAATAAATACGAAAACCTCTATAACTGGTTATTAGGTTGGTAGAAAAAAGGAGATAAAATTGAAAGAACATTCTGTAAGTAAAAAAGAGATAATTGAGTATTTATCTAAACAGGATTGGCTTGATAATAATGACTGCCTAAAAGATAAGAAATATATGGAATGTGTATATGACATAATGAACTCTAAACCATTCCAGAAAATGAATGATTACATTCAGCACGGAACAACCACAACAATGGAACACTGCATTTCTGTTTCATATGTTAGTTATAAAATAAGCAAAGCCTTTGGACTGGATTACAAATCTGCAGCCAGAGGGGCTCTGCTTCATGATTTGTTTTTATATGACTGGCACACCCATTGTAAAGAGACTGGGAATCATTTTCATGGTTTCACTCATCCAGTGGTTGCACTTCATAATGCAAACAAATACTATAAATTAAACAATTTAGAAAGAGATATAATTGTAAAACATATGTGGCCTCTAACTGTTATCCCTCCAAAATCAATCGAAGGATATGTAGTTATGTATGCTGATAAATATTGCGGATTTATAGAAACAGCAAACAGAGTAAAGTCTAAATTTCAATATATGTTTTAAAATGGAGAGTACTTATTATGTGGAATTATACATTACCTTTATTTAATGAGAGTTTTTACGGTGTGGCATTATGGTTTTTAACATATAGTGTAATGGGCTGGATTGTAGAATCTATTTATATCTCATTATGTAATAAAAAGATAACTAACAGAGGTTATATTAAAGGGCCAATTTGTCCAATATACGGTTTTGGCGGGACATTAATTCATGTTATTCTACAACGTTTTGCAGGAAATTATATATTAATTTTTCTCGTTGGATCAATTTTGGCTACAACTGTAGAATATATTACTGCTATAGTAATGATAAAATTATTTGGATGCCTGTGGTGGGATTACACAAACAAACCTTTTAATTATAAAGGGATACTATGTTTAGAGAGCAGTATCGGATGGGGACTTTATTGTATCTGTGATATGGCATTTCTTAAAAATGGAATATTTATGGTGATAAGCTATATTCCAGTTAAATTAGGCAAATTTATCATTATTTTTGCTATCGTATATTATCTAATAGATTTTATATATACAACCAGAAAAAATATGAACGGTGAAATAGAATTTGAAGAAAATAATGTTTTGCAGTTTAACAAATAAGAATTTTAAAGGATAATTTTATGCTTGAATTAAAAAATATAAAAAAAGATTATATTGCGGGTGATTTAAGTGTACATGCACTAAAAGGAGTGGACCTTAAATTCAGAAAGAATGAATTTGTCTCTATTCTTGGACCATCAGGATGTGGAAAGACGACTATGCTTAATATCATTGGTGGTCTTGATAAATACACTGACGGTGATTTAGTAATAAACGGAAGATCCACAAAAGATTTTAAAGACAGAGACTGGGATACATACAGAAATCATTCAATTGGTTTTGTATTTCAGAGTTATAATCTAATACCACATCAAACTGTTCTGCAGAATGTGGAACTTGCACTTACTCTTTCTGGTGTGTCTAAATCAGAAAGAAAAAAACGGGCTATAAAGGCACTTGAAGATGTTGGTCTTTCGAACCAGCTATCAAAAAAGCCTTCTGAAATGTCTGGAGGACAGATGCAGAGGGTAGCTATAGCCAGAGCTCTGGTAAACAACCCAGACATAATACTGGCAGATGAACCAACAGGTGCATTAGATACAGAGACAAGTGTTTCTGTAATGGAAATTCTTAAAAAGATTTCTAATGACAGACTTATAATTATGGTTACACATAACCCTGAGCTTGCGGACAAATATTCATCTAGAATAATAAATATACTTGATGGATTAATTACTGGTGACTCAAATCCTTTGTCTGAAGATGAAATTGAAAAAGAGCAAGAAGAAGATAATAAAATCCAGATTAATAGAAAGAAAACAAAGAAATCTTCAATGTCTTTTGCTACATCTTTTTCTCTTTCTCTTAAAAATCTATTTACAAAAAAGGGACGAACTATACTTACTTCATTTGCTGGTAGTATTGGTATAATAGGAATTGCCCTTGTAATCTCTATTTCACAGGGTTTTACCAACTATATAAATGATGTGCAGGAGGACGCGCTTTCAACATATCCTCTTACAATTGAAGAAAATCACACTGGTCTTGGCGCAATCATGGAAACATTTATGAAAGCGAATAATTCTAAGGGTAATCACGACAATGATGCTGTTTATAAAAAATCTTCAATTTATGAAATGATGAATGCTATCAGAAATTTGAAGACAACCCATAACGATTTAAAATCTTTTAAGTCATTTATAGAAAAAGAGAAGGAAATAAAAGGATCTAAGTTAAGCAAATCTCTATCTGGTGTTTCGTATTCATATGATCTTGATATGCTTATGTATACTAAGGATTATGACGGAAATATTATCAAATCAGACACTACACAGATAATGACTGAACTTTTGTCTGAATTTTATGGTACCGACATGACAAAAATGATGGGGCAGAACCAGTCTTTCTTTGGAATTGACACATCACAGATGATGACCACTACTTCATTATGGGAAGAAATGCTCGAGGGAGAAAACGGAAAAACCATAAATAATCTTATAAAAAAACAATATGATGTAGTTTATGGAGAATGGCCAAAGGAATATAATGAAGTTGTTCTTGTTTTGGACGAAAATAATGAGTTGGATGATCTCACTTTGTATGCCCTTGGGTTAGAACCAAAATCAGATGTTGAAAACATTGTTTCAGCTGCCATGAATGGTGTTAAATCCGAAGTTAAAATAGATGATTCAAAATGGTCATATGAAGATATTTGCAACAAAGAATACAAGATAATATTAAATTCTGACTGCTATAAAAAAGATGAAAAGACAGGTTCATATCAGGATTTGAGAAATAGTGAGGCAGGACTTCAGTATTTGTATGGCAATGCATTAAATATTAAAGTTACAGGTATAATAAGACCTAACAAAGATAATACTTCCTCAATGTTGAAAGGAAGTATCGCCTATACTTCAAAACTTACAAGATATATTATAAATAAAATGCAGGATTCAGAAGTGATAAAGGAACAGCTTGCAAATGAAAATACCGACATAATAACAGGTCTTCCATTTGACGAGTCGGAAGGTGAAACAGATGATTCTTCCAAAGCAGTACTGTTTAAAAATTTCATAAGCAATGCAGATACTGGCAAAAAAGCACAGATATATAAATCGATTATGAACTTACCACCTGCTGAAAAAATTAATGCCCAAATAGACCAGGTACTTGCTACTACTGATACCGAAACAATGATTTCAACTATTTCAATGGGACTAAGTAACCAGATGGGAATGAATGAAGACGATATCAAAAAGTATCTCACAAATATGAAAGAAAATGATCTCAGAGATACATTCAAAAAACTTATTTCCAAAAAATTAGAATCAGAATATAAAGCTGATATTTCAGCACAGCTTGATGGAAAATCAGATGAAGAATTAGCTGCTTTACTAGATTCTTTGGATATGTCTGATTCAGATTGCGTTAAATATTATGATGAAGTAATGGAGTTTTCTGATGTAAGCAGAGATGACAGACTAAAAGATCTTGGATATATTGATTTAGATAATCCATCAAAAATCAATCTATATTCCTCATCTTTTGAAGAAAAAGATAATATAAAAGATGTTATAAAAAAATACAACAAAGATAAATCTGAAATGCAAAAAATTGTATATACAGATTATATTGGTGTGATTTTATCTTCAATCACAACCATTATCAATGCAATAACAAATGTTCTTATTGCTTTTGTTGCAATTTCGCTTATAGTATCTTCTATAATGATTGGTGTTATTACTCTTATTTCTGTACAGGAAAGAACAAAAGAAATAGGTATTTTAAGAGCCTTGGGAGCATCTAAGAGAGATGTATCTTCTATGTTCAATGCTGAGACAATAATAATTGGACTTTGTGCAGGTATGCTTGGGGTAGTGGTTACATACATAGTGTGTATTCCTGCAAATATAATAATACACAAGCTTACAGGATTAAACAATTTAAGTGCAAATCTTCCAGTTTCTGCAGCTCTGATTTTAATATTTATAAGTGTAGTTCTTACACTTATCGCTGGAATTATTCCATCAAGATCTGCATCAAAGAAAGACCCTGTTGTTGCACTAAGGACTGAATAGAAATAAACAATTGACATTGTTGCAATAAAATGATAAAATCATAAAGCATTGAGTTGCAACGCAGGTGTGGCGGAATGGCAGACGCAGCAGACTCAAAATCTGCCGGTGGCAACATCGTGCGGGTTCAAGTCCCGCCACCTGCATTTAATGCTGTAGATTTACAGCCAATAGTTTTGAACTTCAGCTGAAAACCATCAATTATTGGTTTTCGGCTTTTTTTTCGCACTAATGTTAATGGGAGGTTTGAATTTATGATGAAATTAATATTAATAGATGGACATAGTATCTTAAATCGTGCATTTTATGGTGTTCCTGATCTCACAAATAGTGAGGGGCTTCATACAAATGCTGTTTATGGTTTTTTAAACATTATGTTTAAATTTTTAGAAGAAGAGAATCCTACAAACATAGCAATTGCCTTTGACAGAAAAGAACCAACTTTCAGACATAAATTGTTTAAAGAATATAAAGGTACCAGAAAAAAGATGCCTGACGAACTTACTATGCAGGTGCCTGTTATAAAAGAACTTTTACAGAAAATGGGCATTCAGACTGTGGAACTTCCAGGTTACGAAGCTGACGATATTCTTGGTACATTGGCTAAGAAAGCTGAAAATGAGGGATATGAAGTAAGAATAATAACTGGTGACCGTGACTTGCTCCAATTAGCAACCGAACATATAATGATAAGAATTCCAAAGACAAAAAAAGGCGGCACAGAAGTAGAGAATTATCTTGCAAACGATGTACTTCTTAAATATCAGGTTACACCAGATGAATTTATCGATGTAAAGGCCCTTATGGGTGATACTGCAGATAATATTCCAGGGGTACCATCAGTTGGTGAAAAAACAGCCACATCTCTTATAAAGGAATATGGAAGTGTTGAGAAAATATACGAAAACCTTGATAAAATTACAAAGAAGAAACTCCATGAATCATTAACAGAAAACAAGGATCTTGCATTTTTAAGCAAAGATCTTGCGCGCATTAATATAAACAGCCCTGTAGAACTTGATTTTTCAAACACCCTTATTGAGGATATGTATACTACAGAAGCTCTCGAAATGGTAAAAAAACTTGAATTTAAGAGTATTATAAAGAAATTTTCAGACAAGTTATCAACTCTTGATACTGAAATTAATATAAAACCTGTTATCGTAGAGGATTATGATGAGGCCGTAAAGATTTTAGATAAAGCTGCCAAGTCTGACAATATAGGTATTGGAGTATTTGGAAAAGCTGACAATGTTTCCTTTGAATTCGCTGCTATTTCTGTTGCATTTTCTGAGCATGAAATATTTGTAATCAAAAAGCAATGGTTTATTACCGATGATTTATTAAGCGAAAAACTAAGTGCTGTACTACTCTCTGATAAGACTAGTGTATATCTCACAAATCTGAAAAATATACTTAAATATGTCAAAATGGATGTACTATATTATCCTTCTGTATATGATTTGTCAATTGCAGCTTATCTGGTAAATCCACTTAAAGATACTTATTACTACGACGATCTTGCAAGAGACTATCTATCAGTCACTCTTTACAACAGACAAGAATTATTAGGTAAAAATGATGACTTTACTGGAATCGAAGCCAATGAAGATAATTTTATAAATTATTGCAGTTATACAGCTCTCATTCCATTAATGGCAAAAGACAATATCTTTGACCGACTTAAAGAATTGCAGGAATTTGACCTATATAATAACATTGAAATGCCTTTGATTTATGCACTTGACAGGATGGAAAAATATGGAGTTATCGCTGAAAAAGAAGAATTAAAAAAATATGGAGATGAATTATCTTCTAAAATAAGTGTACTGGAATCAGAAATTTATAATGAGGTTGGCAAAGAATTTAATATTAATTCTCCAAAACAGCTAGGTGAAATATTATTTACTGACATGGGAATTAAGGGAGGCAAAAAAACAAAGACAGGATATTCTACATCGGCTGAGGTTTTAGAAAATCTTGCCCCTGAATATCCATTTGTTGGAAAAATATTAGAATACAGACAGCTTTCCAAATTAAAATCCACTTATGCTGATGGTCTTATTAATTATATATGTGATGATGGAAGAATTCATGGCACATTCAATCAGACTATAACTGCCACTGGAAGAATAAGCAGTACAGAGCCAAATCTCCAGAACATCCCTATACGTATGGAAATTGGAAAGGCATTCAGAAAGGTATTTGTTCCCGAAAAAGGATATAAATTTATTGATGCTGATTATTCTCAGATTGAATTAAGACTTCTTGCTCATCTATCTGGAGATAATAATCTGATAGATGCTTATAAAACCAAGAAAGACATTCATAGAATTACTGCTTCTAAAGTATTTGGCACTCCGCTAGAAGAAGTAAGTGAGCTACAGAGAAGAAATGCTAAAGCAGTAAATTTTGGTATTGTATATGGCATCAGTGCATTTGGTCTTGCCAAGGATCTTATGATATCTAGAAAACAGGCCAGTGAATATATTGAGTCATATTTTGAAACATATAAAGATATCAAAAAATTCTTAGATGAAACAGTTGAGAATGCAAAAAAAGACGGATATGTAACCACTTTATTTGGCAGAAGACGTCCAATTCCTGAACTTTCATCCAGCAATTTTATGCAGAGATCTTTTGGTGAACGAATTGCTATGAACTCACCAATTCAGGGAACTGCTGCCGATATAATGAAACTTGCAATGATAAATGTAGACAGAGAACTGTTTAACAGAAATTTAAAGTCTCACATTGTGCTTCAGATTCATGATGAACTCCTTATAGAATGTCATGAAGATGAAATAAAAGAGGTAGAAGAAATCCTTGAGAAAGAAATGAAAAATGTTATTCCTCTCAAAGTAGAATTAGAGATTGGAATGGGTATGGGTTATAACTGGCTTGAAGCCCATTAGAGGTAAAGATTGGAGAATTTTATGATTATAGGTATTACAGGCGGTATTGGCGCTGGAAAATCAACTATTTTAAATATTCTGAAGAACAATTATTGCTACAATATATTTGAAGCTGATGCAATTGCCAAAGAAATTATGACTGAGGGAAATGCTGTATACAATAAAATTGTGGAATATTTCGGCACAGAGATACTAAATGATGACAATTCTTTAAACAGTGAAAAAATTTCTTCAATTGTATTTAACAACAGAGATAAATTAAATATGTTAAATAATATTGTTCATCCAGGAGTTATTGAAGAAATAGAAAGAAGAATTGCAAATTTGAGAAATCATGGGGAAGATAAATTTGTAATCGAAGCAGCACTTCTAATTGAATCTGGATGTTATAAACTCTGTGATCAGATATGGTATATAGATACTAATACTGATGTGAGAAGAAAGCGATTAAAAGAAAGCAGGAATCTTACTGATAAAAGAATTGATGAAATTATAGGAAATCAGCTTGATAAGAGCAAATTTCTGAAGTACTCAGATATTGTCATTGATAATAGCAGTAATTTATCTGATACAGCTTTGCAGATTCAAAAATTGCTAGAGTTTTAGGGCATTTTATGGTAAAATTTTACCATATAGGTATTTTATTGGAGGTTATTTATGGAGATACAATTATGGAAAGATTTACTTGAACCCTATCATATAGCGGTTGAAGAACTACTTATCAAATTCCAGTATCTTATTAGAGAATATAGGGGAAAAGGTATGTACTCGCCAATTGAAGAGGTAAACGGACGAGTAAAGAAAATTTCAAGTATTCTTGAAAAAATGCACAAAAAGAAAATTGAATTTGAAGACATTGAAAATAAGATTGATGATTTGGCTGGAATAAGAATAATCTGTCAGTTTGTTGAAGATATTGACAGTGTAGTAAATATTATAAAAAACAGAAGTGATATGGAGATTATTAAGGAAAAAGATTACCTTAACAATCCCAAAAAAAGCGGTTACAGAAGTTATCACCTGATTATCAAGTACAATGTTATAACTCTTAACGGAACAAAAAGCATTAATGTCGAAATCCAGATAAGAACACTAGCCATGAATTTCTGGGCAACAATAGAACATTCTCTGCAATACAAGTACAAACATAATATGCCATTACATATCAGAGAGCGTTTAAATGGTGCAGCTGCAGCAGTTATCGCCCTTGATAAGGAAATGTCTTCTGTCCGTGACGAAATTATGGATTCACAGAATTCATTTCAGATAAAAGCTCAGGTTGTTGCAGAGATTTTAAATACAATTCAGAATCTGTACAGTGCAGCAAACAAACGTGAAATTATTAAAATTCAGGATGAATTTTATAAAGTCTATAAAACTGGAGAAGTTGACGAACTTGAGAAATTTGGAAAAGAACTTGATATTATAGCAGAAGGATACATGGCACAGGGACTGGAAAATAATGAGTGAAATTAGAATAGATAAACTTCTTTCCGAAATGAATTACGGAACAAGAAGAGAAATTAAGGATGCGGTAAAATCTGGTAGAATTTCTGTTGACGGTTTGGTAATAAAAAAATCAGATTTAAAAATCGATCCTTCAAAAACCGTAATTTTATATGATAACAAGGAAGTTGTATATTCAGAATTTGAATATTATATGTTATATAAACCATCAGGAGTTGTAAGTGCAACAAAAGATAATCATTACAAGACTGTTATAGATTTAATTGACTGTGAAAAGCGAAAGGATTTATTTCCTGTAGGCAGACTTGATATTGATACTGAAGGCTTGCTATTTATAACAAATGATGGTGAATTAGCTCACAATCTTTTAACTCCAACAAAGCATGTTGCCAAAACCTATTATGCAGAAATTGATGGAACTGTAACAAATACTGATGCTATTTGTTTTGAAAATGGAATAGAATTTGAAAAAGATACTATATCTAAGCCAGCATGCCTTGAAATTCTTGAAAGTGCTTCTATAAGCAGGGTATATGTTACTATTGCTGAAGGAAAATTTCATCAGATTAAGAAAATGTTTCAGGCGCTTGATAAAAAAGTAGTATTTTTAAAACGTATTACGATGGCTGGTATCAGTCTTGATGAAAAATTATCTCCTGGAGAGTATAGAAGACTAACAGACGAGGAGATAAAAAAACTAAAAAATCCACCAAGATGGAGGAACACTAAATAATGAAAAAGATAGCAATAATTACTGGTGCATCTTCTGGTATGGGGCTGGAATTTGCACTGTTAACAGATAAAACTTTTAAGTCAGTTGATGAAATATGGCTAATAGCCAGAAGATATGAAAGACTGACTGAACTAAAAGACAGAATCTCGAAGCCATGTCTAATAATCAGTGAAGATATCAATGACGTTAATTTTATTAATTTTTACAAAAAAGCCTTGAAACAAGAAGATGTAAAAGTAAAACTTCTTATAAACTGTGCAGGCTATGGAATTATGGGAAGAGCAGGAAGAGAAGCTATAGAAGTAGAAACAGGTATGATTGACACAAACTGTAAAGCTCTAACAGCTATTACTAATGTAACAATCCCATTTATGTCTAAAAACAGCAGAATAATTAATCTTGCCAGTTCTGCAGGTTTTATGCCTCAGCCATATTTTGCAATATATGCCGCTACTAAAGCATATGTTTTAAGTTATTCAAGGGCACTTAATATTGAACTTAAGGATAAAAAAATATATGTAACTGCTGTATGTCCAGGTCCTGTTAGTACTGAATTTTTCTCAATTGCAGAGAAAGGTTCTAAGCAGCAGTGGTACAAAAAATATTTCATGGCAAAACCTGAGGATGTTGTTAAAAAAGCACTTACTGATTCTATAAACAGGAAGGAAATATCCGTTTATGGATTATCAATGCGTGGATTCAGATTTGCTGCGAAGGTCATTCCACACAAAGTTATATTAAATATAATTAACTTAATTTCAAAGGAAGCAAAAGAGGAAGATATATAACATGAAAAACAAATTGCAAAAAGGTGATTATGGATACTTAAATAAGGCAAAGCTTAGGGAATTAATAATTTCCTTTGTTTTAATTCTCATGGTTTTAATTATTTTTTATACCGGTTATATCAAATATAAAAACACCAAGAATATATTTACTGTATTTGCTGCAGTTTCCGTAATTCCAACAGCAAGATTTCTAGTTAGCTACATCGTAATGGCACCTCATAAGGTTATTGACAGAAAATCCTATGAATATTTAAATCAATGCAAGGATATTACTCTATTATATGATTTGCTTGTCTCCTCAAAAGAAAAGATTATGCATTTAGAAGTTGTGGCAGTAAAGGACAATTCCATATATGTATACACAAAGAACCATAAAAAAACCAAAGCTGAAATTGAAAAATTTATCAGACTTATGTTTGAAAAACAGTGTAGGTTATCAGCAGTTAAATCCTTTGATAATCTGGAGTCATATAGAAATGCAGTGAATAGTCTAAGCGGCAATGAATCTGGAAGATATGATGACAGAATAAAGGAATTATTATTAATTTATTCCATGTAGAACGGAGATATATATAAATGAAAGAGTTAATAATAAACAAAAACGAAGCCGGTCAGAGATCTGATAAATTTTTAAAGAAATATCTTTGTAATGCTACTGGTGGATTTATATACAAAATGATTCGAAAAAAAAACATAACACTAAATGACAAAAAAATGACAGGTAACGAAATTTTGTCATTAAACGACAGCATTAAGATTTTCTTTTCAGATGATACTTTAAATAAATTTACAGCAGATGAAAAAGCTGTTTCAAAAAAAAGCACTGCAGACGTCAACAAAATAAAAAAATCTATTATATATGAGGACGAAAATATAATTCTTTATAACAAGGATGCTGGACTTCTCTCACAGAAGTCAAAACCTGAGGATATATCCGTTAACGATATTTTAATTGAGTATATGACTGCCACTGGTCAGTTAAGTGATACTGAATTAAAAACTTTCAAACCATCAATATGTAACAGACTTGACAGAAACACCAGTGGTCTTATCATATTTGGAAAAACCTTGAAGGCATTACAATATTTTTCTGAACTTCTTAAAAACAGGGAAATGCACAAATATTATTTATGTATTGTAAAAGGAAAATTAACTAAGAGCAGTGAGATAACAGGTTTTCTAACTAAAAACAATACAAAGAATCTTGTGAAAATTGATAAATCTGGTGAACAGAATGGTGACTTTATAAAAACAGTTTACTATCCGATTTTCTCTAATAACAATTTGACACTTCTTAAAGTATTGCTGATTACAGGTAAAACTCACCAGATCAGAGCTCATCTTGCTAGTATTGGTCATCCTCTTATCGGTGATTCAAAATATGGTGACAATAAGATTAACCGATATTTTAATGAAAAGTATAGGTTAAATCACCAGCTTCTCCATTCATATCAACTTAAATTTGAAGAGATGCACGGAGATATGAATTATTTAACCGATAAAGACTTTACCGCAGAAATTCCTCTGGTTTTTGATAGAATTATTAAATCAGAGGGATTAGAAAACAATATTACAAGTTAAAAGGACAATTATAGAATGGGTACATGGAATTCAAGGGGCCTTAGAGGTTCCTCACTAGAAGAATTAATAAATATGACAAATGATAAATATCAGGAACTGCATATGGCTCTTGTTCAGAAAATACCAACACCTATAAAGCCAGTGTCCATAGATAAAAATAGCAGGCATATCACTCTGGCTTATTTTGAACAAAAGAGTACAGTTGATTATATTGGTGTAGCACAGAATATTCCCATCTGTTTTGACGCAAAAGAATGTAATACTGACACATTTCCCATGCAGAATATCCATAAACACCAGGTTGAATTTATGAGGGAATTCGAAAAGCAAGGCGGAATTTCTTTTATGATAATTTATTACACAAATAGAAATGAAATGTATTACCTTCCATTTTATCTTGTAGAAAAATTTTATTTGAGAAGTGCCGCAGGAGGTAGAAAAAGTTTCCGATTTGAAGAAATTGATCTTCAGTATCAGATAAATACTGACAAAGGAGTTCCCGTTCATTATTTGGAAACATTAGCAATCGATTTACAAAACAGAGATTGACATATATAATATAATACAGTATAATTTTTGACTGTAATTTCATGTTTTACTATGGTAGCACTTTAATTCGTTAAAGTGACAGAAAGGATAATATTTATGAATAGCAAATTATTACATACACCAGTTGGAGTAAGAGATATATACGGAGATGAATGCAAGAACAAATTAAATGTTCTTGATAAGATTCATTCTGTTTTCCATTCATATGGATATGATGATATTCAGACTCCAACATTTGAGTATTTTGATATTTTTAATAAAGAAAGAGGTAGTGTTGCATCTAACAATATGTATAAGTTTTTTGACAGAGAGGGCTATACACTTGTATTAAGACCAGATATGACACCATCTATAGCAAGATCTGCTGCCAAATATTTTATGGATGAAGAAATGCCAATACGATTCTGTTATGTTGGAAATGCATATATCAATAATTCTGAGTACCAAGGTAAATTAAAGGAATTTACACAAATTGGATCAGAACTTATAGGAGACGATACTTCTGACGCAGATGCAGAAGTTATTTCAATGGTAATAGATTCCCTTCTAAGTTCAGGTGTTAAAGAATTCCAGTTAGAAATCGGTCATCCTGAATTTTTTAAGGGATTAATTGAGCAGTCAGGATTAAGCGAAGAAAAGACTGAACAACTTAGAGAATTAATTGATAACAAAAAATATTTTGGAATAGAGACAGTTCTTGAGGATACCAATATAGACAAGGAACTTTTTGATATCTTTGTAGGATTCCAGGATTATTTTGGAAATATTGATATGATTTTAAATTTAAAAAAATTAGATTTAAACAACAGATCTTTACAGGCACTTGAAAGACTTGAGAAATTATACAATATATTAACAGTTTATGGACTAGAAAAATATGTTTCTTTTGATTTATCAATGTTAAGTATGTATGAATACTATACAGGTGTTGTTTTCAAAGGTTATACATATGGTACTGGTGACGCAATTGTAACTGGTGGAAGGTATGATAATCTTTTAAGCCAGTTTGGAAAAAATGCCCCTGCTATTGGTTTTGCTGTTAATTTGGACAGACTTATGATGGCAATGGAGAGACAGCATCTCTTGTCAGAAAATATAAATGATTCAAAGATTGTTTTATATTCAGAAAATGACAGGGAATATGCTATCAGTTACGCTAAGTCTCTTCGTGACAATGGACAAAAAATAATAATGGTAAGGAAGCGTTCAAATCATTCCTTAGAAGATTATAAAGAGTATGCTAAGAGATATAAAGTCAATGAAATATTATTTGTAGAAAACAATAATACAACTCAGATTAATGTTTAACAGAAAGGAAAAGTTATGAGATACCTTACATTTGCACTTGCTAAAGGAAGACTTGCTAAAAAGTCACTTGAAATGTTTGAAAAAATCGGAATTACCTGTGAAGAAATGAAAGATGAGAAGACAAGAAAACTTATATTTGTCAACGAGGAGTTAAAAATTAAATTTTTCTTAGCTAAAGCCGGTGATGTTCCTACATATGTTGAATACGGGGCTGCCGATATCGGCGTTGTAGGTAAAGATACTATTCTTGAAGAAGGAAGAAATCTCTATGAAGTTATGGATCTTGGATTTGGGAAATGTAAAATGTGTGTATGCGGTCCTGAATCAGCAAGGGAATTATTAAAACATCATGAAATGATCAGAGTTGCAAGTAAATACCCAAATATTGCAAGAGATTATTTTTATAATAAAAAACATCAGACAGTAGAAATTATAAAATTAAACGGTTCTGTAGAACTTGCACCAATTGTCAACCTCTCCGAAGTTATAGTAGATATTGTAGAAACTGGTTCCACTTTAAGAGAAAATGGTTTAACTGTACTTGAAGAGGTATGTCCACTTTCAGCCAGAATGGTAGTTAACCAGGTAAGCATGAAGATGGAAAATGAGAGAATAATGAAGTTAATAAATGATTTAAAGAATATACTTTAATGAAAGGCGAAAAAAATGAGAATTGTAAATCTTAACGAGGAAAACAAAAAAAATATACTTGAAAATCTCTTAAAGAGAAGTCCTAACAACTATGACGAATTTGAGGGAAGAGTTAAAAGTATTCTTGAAGATGTAAAGACAAGAAAAGATGAGGCTGTTTTTGAGTACACAAAGAATTTTGATAAAGCAGATATAAATGCTTCTAATATTGTTGTAACAGATGAAGAAATTAAAGAGGCATATGAAATTGTTGAAAAAACAGGCCTTGTTGAAATCATAAGAAAATCCCTTGTTAATATCAGAGAATATCATGAGAAACAGAAAGAGCATTCATGGTTTGATTCAAAACCTGATGGAAGCATTTTAGGCCAGAAAGTTACTCCACTTCAGAGAGTTGGTGTTTACGTTCCGGGCGGAAAAGCAGCATATCCATCTTCAGTTCTTATGAACGTTGTTCCAGCCAAAGTAGCAGGGGTAGATGAAGTTATTATGACAACACCTCCTAACAAGGAAGGCAAAGTTAATCCAGCTACATTAGTTGCAGCCAAAGAAGCCGGTGCAGATATTATCTATAAAGTTGGAGGAGCGCAGGCCATAGCAGCTCTTGCCTATGGTACAGAATCCATCCCAAAAGTAGATAAAATTGTAGGACCTGGAAACATTTATGTTGCACTTGCTAAAAAGTCTGTTTACGGAAATGTAAGTATAGATTCAATTGCAGGACCTAGTGAGATATTAGTTCTTGCAGATGAGACTGCTACCCCTAGATATGTTGCAGCAGATTTACTTTCACAGGCCGAACATGATGAAATGGCATCTGCTATTTTGATTACAACTTCCAAAGAACTTGCAGAGAAGGTTTCTGATGAAATTGACGGATTCTTAAAAGAGTTATCAAGAAGTGAAATAATTTCCAAATCAATTGATAATTATGGATATATTCTCCTTGCTGATAATATGGATGATGCAATTGCTACTGCAAACGAAATTGCATCAGAGCATTTAGAAATAGTTACAAAGAATCCTTTTGATACTATGACTAAAATTAGAAATGCAGGTGCAATTTTCCTCGGAGAATACAGTTCTGAACCTTTAGGCGATTATTTTGCAGGACCAAATCATGTACTTCCAACCAATGGTACAGCTAAATTCTTCTCTGCATTATGTGTAAATGATTTCATCAAAAAATCAAGTATAATTTCATATTCAAGAGAAGCTCTTGAACCAATTCATGAAGATATTATTTCGTTTGCAAATGCTGAACATCTTACAGCTCATGCTAACTCAATAAAAGTAAGATTTGAAAAATAATCTGACACATTCATTTAAAGATATCGGGAGGTCCATATGGAAGATAACAGAATTGCAAAAATAAACCGCACAACCGGGGAAACAGATATTTCCCTTGAGTTAAATATAGATGGAACTGGAAAAACTTCAATAAATACAGGTATTGGATTTTTTGACCATATGTTAAACAGCTTTGCCAGACACGGTCTATTTGATCTTAATGTCGATATAAAAGGAGATTTATATGTTGATTGTCACCATACAATAGAAGACTGCGGAATTGTTCTGGGTACTGCAATAAAACAGGCTATAGGTGATAAAAAATCAATAAAAAGATTTGGCAGTGTTATTCTTCCTATGGATGAGACCCTGTGTCTTTGTGCTCTTGATTTGTCTGGAAGACCATATTTAGTCTTTGATGCAGATTTTACAACAGATAAAGTGGGCTATTTTGATACTGAAATGGTAAAAGAATTCTTCTACGCTGTATCATATAGTGCAGGCATGAATTTACATATTAAAATTATGTCACCTGGCAATAACCACCATATGATTGAATGCATATTCAAATCATTTGCAAAAGCCCTTGATATGGCAACAATTAAAGACCCAAGAATTACAGATGTTCTTTCAACAAAAGGAACATTATAAAAGGAGAAACTTATTATGAAAGAAGAAATTAGAAAACAGTTTGAAAACGCAGGTCTTGAAATTGTCAGTCTAAACTGCAAAATGGATTTTTCCAAATTCAAACTTAATTCTGATAATATGATTCCAGTTGTTGTTCAGGACTACGAGAATAACCAGGTTTTAATGGTTGCTTACATGAACGAAGAAGCCTTTAATATCACTGCAGAATCTGGAATAATGACCTATTATAGCAGAAGCAGACAGGAAATCTGGATAAAAGGCCTCACCTCTGGTCACTACCAGCATGTAAAGTCATTAACAATAGACTGTGATAATGACACATTATTAGCTAAAGTCATTCAGACTGGTGCTGCATGTCACACTGGAAACAGATCATGTTTTTACAGAAACATCACAGAATAAGAAAGGCAAGGTATAATTTTTGAGAAAACTAGCTTTATCAGATGAAATACTTTTAAGTATCGATAAGCCGGCAAGATACATTGGAAATGAAGTAAACATGGTAAAAAAGGATCCATCCAAGGTGGATATCCGATTTGCCATGTGTTTTCCTGATGTTTATGAAATAGGCATGTCACATTTAGGAATACAGATTCTTTATGATATGTTTAATCAGAGAGATGATGTTTATTGTGAAAGGGTATATTCTCCATGGACTGATCTTGATAAGATTATGCGAGAGAAGAATATACCTTTATTTGCCTTAGAATCGCAGGATCCCGTAAAATTATTTGATTTCTTAGGTATAACACTACAATACGAAATGTGTTATACAAATATATTACAGGTTTTAGATCTTAGTAACATCCCTCTATTATCAAAAGACAGAACTGAGGATGATCCAATTGTTATAGGTGGAGGACCATGTACGTATAATCCAGAACCTATAGCCGATTTCTTTGACCTGTTTTATATTGGTGAGGGAGAGACTGTATATAATGAGCTTCTAGACCGCTATAAAGAGAATAAAAGGAATAATGGGAGTAGACATGATTTTCTTGAAATAGCTGCTGAAATTGAAGGTATTTATGTTCCATCCTTCTATGATGTTGAATATAATGATGATAATACAATTAAATCATTTAGGAAAAATAATTCTCATGCCAAAGACAAGATTAATAAACAGTTGGTAATGGATATAAGCAATACATATTATCCAGAAAAGCCACTTGTACCATTTATTAAATCAACTCAAGACAGAGTTGTCCTTGAAATTCAGAGAGGATGTATAAGGGGCTGTAGATTCTGCCAGGCAGGTTCTGTTTACAAACCAGTGAGAGAGCGAGACATCGATTACATTAAAGATAAGGCCTATAAAATGTTAAAGAGCACAGGTCACGAGGAAATATCTTTGAGTTCCTTAAGTTCAAGTGATTATTCTCATCTGAGTGAAATACTTAATTTCCTCGTTGATGAATTCAAAGGAAAGGGTGTAAATATTTCACTTCCATCACTTAGAATTGATGCTTTTTCATTAGATATAATGAGTAAAGTACAGGATGTCAGAAAAAGCAGTCTCACATTTGCTCCTGAGGCCGGTTCCCAGCGTATGCGAAATGTTATAAATAAAGGCCTTACAGAGGAAGTAATACTAAATGGAGCAAATCTTGCGTTCCACGGTGGCTGGAACAGAGTCAAGCTTTATTTTATGCTTGGACTTCCTACTGAAACTACGGAAGATATCGAAGGAATTGCCCTATTGTCTGAGAAAATTGCAGAACTCTATTATGATGAAATTCCTAAAGACCAGAGAAATGGAAAGGTGTCTGTAGTGGCAAGTACTTCATTCTTCGTTCCTAAGCCATTTACACCATTTCAGTGGGTTAGCATGAACACGAAAGAAATGTTCCTTGACAAAGCTAAAATCGTAAATGCTAAAATGAAAGAAATGCTTAACAGGAAAAGTCTCAAATATAACTGGCACGAGGCAGATGTATCAGTGCTTGAAGGCCTCTTAGCAAGAGGTGACAGAAAAATCTGTAATGTAATTCTTTCCGCATATAAAAAAGGATGCATTTACGATGCATGGGGAGAAACATTTGATAACCGTAAATGGATTGATTCTATTAATGAAAATGGAATAGATATGGATTTCTATATTACAAGACAACGTGATTTTGATGAAATTCTCCCATGGGATTATATTGATATAGGTGTCACAAAACAGTTCCTTATAAATGAATACAAACGAGCTGTAAATGAGGAAGTCACTCCAAACTGCCGAATGAAATGCGCAGGCTGTGGTGTTGCAAAATTTGGAGGAGGTGTGTGCTTTGAAAATAAGAATTAAATTTGAGAAAACGGGATGCATGAAATTTGTCGGTCATCTGGATATTATGAGATATTTCCAGAAAGTTATGAGACGTGCTGATGTGGACATATGTTATTCTGAAGGATTTAGCCCACATCAGAAAATGTCCTTTGCTGCACCCCTCGGCGTTGGTCTTACAAGTCTCTCAGAATATTTTGATATTGAAGTTAATTCTACTGATTCATCTTCTAAAATGATTGAACGAATGAATGAAACAATGGTTGAAGGCATGAAAGTAACTGGATACAGACTTCTTGATGAAAATTCTAAAAATGCTATGTCAATTGTTGCAGCAGCAGATTATAATGTCACAATTATTAATAAAAAAATTTTATCAAGGATTGATACTTTTAATGATTTTATGAGTCAGGAATCAATCAACATTGTAAAGAAGACAAAGAAAAGTGAGATGTCTCTGGATATAAAACCAATGATACTTGAATATTCATTGGACAATGACAAAATTTTCATGAAATTAAAAACTGGAAGTGAAAATAACTTAAAACCTGAACTTGTAATAAATGCTTTTTATAACTACTTAAATGAAGAGTTCAGTCAATTTGATATTAATACTGAACGTCTGGAAATATACGGTAAAAGAGAGGACGAAATCATCCCATTGCTAGATTTTGGTTCTGAGATAAATTAGGAGTTTTCTATGGGAAAATATGTAATTACCAGATTTAAATACAAAGAAAAAGATATACTATTCTACGGAATAAAAAATGAATCAGGATTTTACCGAATTTCGCTAGATACACCAGATAATTCTGATCTGATTGGGAATGTTTATGTAGGCTATGTCAAAGACATTGTTAAAAATATTGATGCCGCATTCATTGAATATCAGGATGGAAAAACAGGATATTTTTCGATTAATGATAATAAAAATCCTGTGTTCTTAAATAAAAAAAATACTGATAAAATATGTCAGGGCGACCTAGTACTTGTACAGATATCAAAAAATGCCATTAAAACAAAATTCCCTGTTCTTACATCTAACATAAGTCTTACAGGAAAATACTGTGTACTAAACTATAATAAAACAGGGATAGGTTTCTCTGGGAAAATCAAAGATCAAAATTTTAAGTCAGAAGTCAGAGATAAGCTATCAAATCTGTTAAAAGATGACAGATACAGTTTTGGTGTTATCATCAGAACTAATGCAACGACTGCCCGACTAGTTGATATAGAATCAGAGATTACAGAGCTCAAACAGAAAATGACTGAAATTCTGTCAAAATCAGAATACAGGACAAAATACAGTATTCTGCACAACGAACCAAAAGATTATCTTACCTGGATTAAAGGATTTTATAAGAATGAAGTTTCCGAGATAGTGACTGATAATCGTGATTTATACGAGAATATATCTGATTACATGGAAAAGACTAATATTGAAATTTCTTTAAATTTGTATGAGGATGATTTGCTACCGCTCTACAAGCTCCATAGTATTGAAAAGACTCTAAACGATACCCTGAATAAAAAAGTATGGCTAAAATCAGGCGCATATTTATATATCGAGCAGACAGAAGCTATGGTTGTAATTGACGTAAATACAGGCAAATGCATAAAAGGGAATAATTCAAAGAAACACATTTTAAACGTCAATATTGAGGCAGCAAAGGAAATTGCACTGCAGCTATCCTTAAGAAACCTATCAGGTATTATAATAATTGATTTTATAAATATGAGCAGTGAAGAAGATAAAGTTATTCTAATTGATAAAGTAAAAGAATATATTCTGAAAGATAAAATTAAAACAGATTATATTGAAATGACTAAATTAGATCTTGTAGAACTGACAAGAAAAAAAACTAAAGCTTCACTGGTAGAGCAATATGAAAAAGTTATAAATTAATATAGAAAAATAATTGACATAAAAACCTCATTATGCTACACTATCTTAGTGTGCCGCACAGTGAGGTTTTAAATTTGATTTTTTCAATACCGTAACTGGCGAGTAATTGAAATAGGAGGTGCCATATGTACGCAATTATAGCAACAGGTGGTAAACAGTACAAAGTTTCAGAAGGCGATGTTATCAGAGTTGAAAAACTTGGTAAAGAAGCTGACGAGAAAGTTACATTTGATCAGGTATTACTTGTTAGCGATAGCGATGTTAAAGTTGGTGATCCAACAGTAGCTAATGCAAGCGTTGATGCAACAGTTGTATCTAACGGAAAAGCTAAAAAGGTTATCGTTTATAAGTATAAGAGAAAAACTGGTTATCATAAGAAAAATGGTCATAGACAGGCCTACACAGAAGTTAAGATTGACAAGATCAATGCTTAATTTTTAGAATTTATGATTAATGTAACATTTTTTAAAGACTCCTCTGATCAATTTGTAGGATTTGAGTTAAGTGGTCATGCAGGATACGATGAATATGGCAAAGATATTGTCTGTGCATCAGTTTCTGTTTTAGTGATTAATACGATAAATTCTATTGAAAAGTTTACAGATGATAATTTTAAATGTGATGCTGATGAAGAATCAGGATTGATTAAATTACATCCGAATGTAAAATTGAGTAATGAGTCAAAATTATTGCTAAATTCCCTTTACTTAGGTATATCGGAAATAGCACAGGAAAATAAAAAGTATATTACTGTAAAAATCAAGGAGGTGTGAACTATGTTAAAGATGAACCTTCAGTTTTTTGCACATAAAAAGGGTGTTGGATCTACTAAGAACGGAAGAGATTCAGAATCTAAGAGATTAGGTGCAAAGAGAGCAGACGGACAGTTTGTTAAAGCTGGAAATATTCTTTATAGACAGCGTGGAACAAAGATCCATCCAGGTGTTAATGTTGGTATCGGTGGAGATGACACATTATTTGCTTTAGTTGATGGTGTTGTTAGATTTGAAAGAAAGGGTAGAGACAAGAAACAGGTTTCTATCGTTCCAGTAGCAAAATAATAATTGTGGCTTCAAATCATTATGGTTTGGAGCCATATTTTTATATAGAAAGGCATGGTGATATCATGTTTGCTGACAGAGCGAAAATATTTATAAAATCAGGTAAAGGCGGAGATGGCCATGTAAGTTTCAGAAGAGAATTATATGTACCTGCAGGCGGACCTGATGGTGGCGATGGTGGCCGAGGTGGCGATATAATTTTTGTCGTAGATGAAGGATTAAATACTCTTACTGATTTTAGACATGTCAGAAAATATGTTGCAACTTCCGGTGAAGAAGGTGGCAAAAAGAGACAGCACGGTAAAGATGGCGAAGATTTAATAATTAAAGTTCCCCTTGGCACAATTATAAAAGAGGCCGAATCAGGAAAAGTAATTGCGGATATGTCAAAGATTGACAAAAAAGTAACCATACTTAAGGGAGGCCGTGGTGGAAAGGGTAATATGCACTACGCAACCCCTACAATGCAGGTTCCAAAATATGCCCAACCAGGACAGAGTTCAAAGGAACTCTATGTAACACTCGAACTTAAAGTAATTGCTGATGTTGGACTTGTTGGTTATCCAAACGTAGGAAAATCGACTCTTCTTTCAAGAGTTACAAATGCAAAACCAAAGATTGCCAATTACCACTTTACAACACTTAGTCCAAATCTCGGTGTAGTAGATCTTGATGGTTCAAACGGCTTTGTAATTGCTGATATTCCCGGTCTTATTGAAGGTGCTGCCGACGGTGTTGGTTTAGGACACGAGTTCTTAAGACACATTGAGAGAACGAAAGTTTTAATTCATGTTGTTGATGCTGCATCTACAGAAGGAAGAGACCCTATAACTGATATAAATAAAATAAACGAAGAATTAAAAGCTTATAATGAAAATCTGCTTTCAAGACCTCAAGTTATAGCTGCAAATAAAATTGACGCAATTTATTCAGAAGAAGATAGTATTATTAAGACACTTAAGGATGAGTTTGAACCAAAAGGAATACGAGTATTCCCTATTTCTGCAGTGAGTGGAAAAGGTCTTAAGGAACTTTTATATTTTGTAAATGATTTGCTTAAAACTATGGATAGAGAGCCTGTTGAATTTGAGCAGGAATATTTCCCAGATGAATTTAATGATAATCCAGATGATCCATTTACAGTACTAAAAATTGAGGACGGCGTATTTTCTATTGAAGGACCAAGAATAGAGAAAATGCTTGGATATACAAA
Source organism: uncultured Eubacteriales bacterium (assembly GCA_900314525.1). GTDB lineage: Bacteria > Bacillota > Clostridia > Lachnospirales > Lachnospiraceae > Bovifimicola. The sequence goes on along the minus strand of OMVN01000007.1, from coordinate 2,932 downwards.
TCTTGAATCAGAAAAAGGATTTATGTTCTTCCAGAAATTCATGAAGGACAACAAAATACTAGATATGTTAGTAGACCTTGGAATTACAGACGGGGATACTGTAAAAATCTATGGTCATGAATTTGATTATTATAAGTAGACATAATTATATTATGTCTACTTCGAAAGGAGAAAATATTGAATAGCAAACAGAGAGCACATTTAAGAAGTTTAGCGAGTACTATCCAGCCTATATATCAGATTGGGAAAAGTGACATCACTCCTGAGTTCACAAAAGGTATTGACGAAGCACTTGAAGCAAGAGAACTAATAAAAATAAGTGTTTTAAAAAACTGCATGTATGATCCAATGACACTTGCTAGAACAATATCTGAGAGAACTCATTCTGAAATAGTTCATGTTATGGGCAGAAAAATAGTGTTATACAGAAGATCAAAAGAAAACCCAAAAATTGAATTGTAATTACATTTTGAAAAGAGAAGAACAATAATGAAGAAAATAGGAATTATAGGTGGTACATTTAATCCTATACATCTTGGTCATTTGATTATAGCTGAGAAGTGCTTAGAAGCCCTGAATTTGGACAAAATATTATTTATGCCTTCTGGTAATCCTCCTCACAAGAAAAACGTCTTAAATGGTGAAATACGAGGTGATATGATTAAACTTGCCATCAATGGGAATCAGAATTTTGAGTACTCAGACTTTGAATTAAAGAGAACTGGTATAATTTATACAGCAGATACGCTAAGTCTCATGAAACAGCAAAACAAAGATTATGAATTATACTTTATAATCGGAGCAGATTCCCTTCTTCAGATGGAAAGCTGGCATGAACCCAGCGAAATTTTCAAATTATGTACAGTTGTGGTAACTGACAGAGATTTCAATAGAGAAACTGTAAGAGATAAGATTAAATCATTTGAAAATAAATATGATGCCAATATTATTTATGTGGTTACGCCTTATATCGACATCTCATCTTCTGAAATACGCGAACTTGTAAATTCAGGCAAAAGCATCAAATATCTGGTACCAGTGGATGTTGAAAATTACATTAATAAAAATAATCTGTATAAATAACCGTGAGAAAGAAGGACCAGTTTATGGACATCAATATAAATAGCATAAAAAAAGAACTGATTAAAACATTAGATAAAGACAGATATAATCACACAGTTGGGGTCTCATATACTGCAATGTGTCTTGCAATGAGATATGAGGAAAATATAAAAAATGCTGAAATTGCTGGTTTATTACATGACTGTGCCAAATGTATTCCTGATAAAAAGAAAATCAAAATGTGCCTGGAAAACAACATTGAGATAACAAATGTAGAGATGGAACACCCATATCTTCTGCATTCCAAATTAGGTGCATATATTGCAGAAAGCAAATATAACGTAGATGATCAAGACATATTAAACTCAATAATAAAACATACCACAGGTTCTGATAATATGACAATGCTGGAAAAAATAGTATATGTTGCTGACTATATAGAGCCAAAGAGATACAAGGCGGCTAACCTGACAGAAGTCAGAAAACTTGCGTTTACAGATATCGATATGGCTGTTTATGTAATTATGAGGGATACAATTAATTATCTTAACTCTAAGGGGAATGTCATAGATAATAATACAAATATTGCATATACTTATTACAAAGACCTTATTGATAACAGAAATAAGACACAACTAACTTAAATATATAGATTTAGGAGCATAATATATGAATATAAAAGATAAAGTAAAAGATATTTACAATGCAATTGACGAAAAGCTTGGAATAAATATTACAATAATTGATATTTCGGGAATTTCTGTTATTGCAGACTATATGATTATTGCAGGTGGTAATAACAAAAGTCAGGTACAAGCAATAGCTGATAATATAACTGAAAAACTTGTAAAAGAATCAATTCATCCAGGTCACGTAGAGGGATATTCTCAGGCTGGATGGATACTTATGGATTATAACGACATTATTGTAAATATTTTTAACCAGGAAGACCGATTATTTTATGATCTTGAGAGATTATGGAAAGATGGCAAAGTAATTGAAGAAATTGATAATTTATAATTAACACATAATTTTTAATACAAATAAAAACCTGTACTGTGTGATTAACACAATACAGGTTTTTTCTTATCTCATCAATCTGAAAAGGCCAATAACCCTGCCTAATATCTTGCAGTCTGGCACAATTATTGGATCCATTGTGTCATTCTCTGGCTGCAGTCTGATATGGCCATTTTCCTTGTAAAACGTCTTAACCGTAGCCGAATCCTCAACAAGAGCCACAATTATTTCACCATTAGAAGCAGTATTACATTGTTCGACAATAATGGTATCTCCATCATAAATCCCTACATTTATCATACTTTCTCCCTTAACAGTCAGCATAAATGTAACCGAATTACTGAGATATTCTGCAGGAACTGGAAAGTAATTATCAATGTTCTGAACAGCAAGAATAGGTTCACCGGCAGCTACGCGTCCAACAACCGGAATATTCACAATTTCCCTTCTGGTAGTATTAAAAGATTCATCAACTATTTCTATAGCCCTTGGTTTAGTCTTATCCCTGATTATATATCCCTCACGCTCTAGAGTAGCAAGATGCGAATGAACTGATGATGTTGATTTCAAATTAACAGCATTACATATATCTCTGACTGTGGGTGGGTAACCTCGATTAACAATTTCTGATTTAATATATTCTAATATTTCCTGCTGTTTAGCAGAGATTTTACCATATTCCATATTATTATTCCTTTCGAAACTAATTTGTACAATTATATCATATATATGTCTAAAAATCAAACATATGTTCCAAACATTTGTTTGATTTAATCATTGACAAACATATGTTTGCATTATATAATATAAATATGTTAAGGAACATGTGTTCGATTAATTAAAAGGAGTG
>OMVN01000018.1:12533-59933 GCA_900314525.1 uncultured Eubacteriales bacterium | reverse complement strand
AATAACGGTTTGGGAAGATGTTTTGAAAGATGATTTGATGTGTAGTTTTGAAGGTACAGCATATGATTAAAACAAAGGTTTATTCCTTTGTTTTTTTTGTTTTCAAAAATAATATAAAATGATATAATTATAAACATATATGAAAAATTTAAGGCTTGAGAGGAAAAATACATGTACGAAAATTATATTTTTGATCTATATGGAACACTAGTTGATATAAGAACAAATGAATCAAAAAGGTCATTGTGGGAAAAAATGACAGAGATTTATGCATTTTATGGTGCGGAATATAAACCAATGGAGTTAAAGAGAAGATATATTGCTCTTTGCAGGGAGGAAGAACAGAAAATCATAGGTTTTGACTACCCTGAAGTAGATGTGCTTAAAGTATTTAAAAGATTATTTGAAGAGAAAAATGTCAAAATGGATGATAAGAGCTGCACTTTAATTGGACAGTTTTTTAGAGTTACATCAACGAAGTTTGTAAAATTGTATGATGAAACATTAGATGTCTTGAAACTTTTAAAAGAAAAAAATAAGAAGATATATCTTCTTTCAAATGCACAGAATATTTTTACATCATATGAATTAAAATATCTTGGAATATATGATTATTTTGATGGAATTAAAATTTCATCAAATGAATCAGTAAAGAAACCATCTGCAATGTTTTTTGATTCTCTATTTAATAAGTACAAACTAGATAAGAAGAAATCTGTAATGATAGGAAATGACTGGATTGCAGACATGAAATCAGCCTATGATTATGGAATAGATTCGATATATATACATACAGACATATCGCCCTCAGACACTGTATTAGATGATGTTAAAGCAAAATATATAATTGAGGATGGAAATATAGGCAATATTAGGAAATTTATCCTGTAATTACTTTATTTATTAGTAAAAATGTCTAATTTCTACTTCTAATTTTCTTATTTATGTGTTAGAATAGATTGTAACCGTTAAAATGCTATAAAAGGAGGAAATTATGGGAAGAAAATTAAAAGCTTTGATTATTGCTTTAGTTTTAACATTAACAACTGTTGTTTCATTCAATGGCAGTGACATAAGAACTAAAGCAAAAGATACATCAGACGAATTATCAGTTGTGTTCCATTTCACAAAAGATGATAATAATTATGCTAATTATTATATGTGGATTTGGACAATAGGTGACGGCGTTGATGTACCTATGGTTAACAATGGTACTGAAGCAACTGTAACACTTAATTCAACATCAACAGTTGCAATTAATTCAAGTACAACAACAATCAATTACATCGTAAAAGATGGTCCATCATGGGATGGAGTTACAAAGGATGTAGATGCAGACAGATCAATTGATGTTTCATCTTATGTTTCAGGACAGATAGATATCTATCTTGTATCTGGACAGGCTACACCAACAGTAGATGACTCAAAAGCATCAAAAGGATTCAAGCTTGCTTCAGCATCAACAGAAGATTTAACAAATATTTCTATTAAAGCAGGTTCATCTCTTCCAGCAGGTGCTGACTTACAGACTTTCTTTAAAGTAAAAGATACTGTAGGTAATACATATGTTGATATCAGCAATGTTAAAGATGACGGATCTAATGGCTTTACAATTACAACAGCTACACCATTAGATGCAATGGGATCTTATCAGGTTGAATATGGCGATGGAATGTCATTCATGATTGGTATGCCAGATGTATATGTATCAAAGGATTTCGAAGATGCTTATACATACAATGGAGATGATCTTGGTGCAACATGGTCAGCAGATAGCACAACTTTCAAAGTGTGGGCACCATTAGCATCAGATGTAAGTGTTAATCTCTATAAGAGTGGTAACCCAGGTGCAGATGATTTAATTCAGTCAATTCCAATGAACCTTGATAAAAACGGTACATGGGTATTAAAAGTTGATGGAGATCAGAACGGAGTATATTATACATATTCTGCAGATGTAAGAGGAAAAAAGGTTGAGACAATTGATCCTTATGCTAGAACATCTGGTGTAAATGGTCAGAGAGGTATGGTTATCGATCTTTCTTCTACAAACCCAGAAGGATGGGATGGTGATACAAATCCATGTAAAACACCTGTTTACCAGGATGATGTATTATATGAACTTCATATCAGAGATTTCTCATATGATGCAAGCTCAGGAGTCTCAGAAGCTAACAGAGGAAAATATTTAGCATTTACAGAACAGGGTACAAAGAATAGTTTTGGACAGTCTACAGGTATTGATTATCTTAAAGATTTAGGAATAACACATGTACACCTTCTCCCTACATATGATTATGCATCAATAGATGAGACAGACTTAGCAACTGATCATTTTAACTGGGGATATGATCCACAGAACTACAACTTACCAGAAGGATCTTACTCAACAGATCCATACAATGGAGCTACAAGAGTAAAAGAGTTCAAACAGATGGTTAAGTCATTACATGACAACGGAATTGGTGTAGTTATGGATGTTGTTTACGGACATGTTAATAGTGCCGACAACTTCTCAATCAACCAGCTTACACCTTCATATTACTCAAGAAAGAACTCAAACGGTTCTGGATGTGGTAATGATACAGCAACTGAGAGACTTATGAACAGAAAATTCATTGTTGATTCAATGGTTTACTGGGCAAAGGAATATCATATCAACGGATTCAGAATTGATCAGGTTGGTTTATTTGATACAGATACAGTTAATGCATTAACAGAAGCATTACATGAAGTTGACCCTAACATTGTTCTTTACGGTGAAGGATGGTCAATGACAACAAATACATCTAAAGATGTATTATTAGCATCACAGGCAAATGCAGATGTAACACCTGGATTTGCATACTTTAATGATGGATTCAGAGATTCAGTTAAGGGTGGTGTATTTGATACACTTCCAGGATATGTTACAAGAGGAAAAGCATCTGTAGGTAAGGTAATTGATAATGTTGATGCTTCTACATCTTCATTATGGGCATTTTCACCAGATCAGGTAATTCAGTACAACTCTTGTCATGATAATTACACATTATTTGACAGAATTGCAATTTCAAATCCAAAGGATTCATTTGAAATGCGTGTAGCAGAAAACAATCTTGCTGGAGCAATGCTCTACACAGCACAGGGTGTTCCTTTCATGCAGGCAGGTGAAGAAATCTTAAGAACAAAAGTAAAAGAAGACGGTACATTTGATGGAAACAGTTACAATGCACCAAGTGCAGAGAATGCAATCAAATGGGATACATTAAATGATTCTAATTATTCACAGACATATGAATACTACAAGGGACTTATCGAATTAAGAAAGGCTCATCCAGCATTCAGAATGACATCATATGATGATATTTACAATAACTGGACTAAGATTTTAGACGGAAGCAATGAAAACCAGGCAATCGCTTATGAATTAGCAGCAGGAGCAAATGGTGATTCAGCTGAAGGAATTATTGTTGTTTACAACCCAAGCCTTAAAATTCAGGAAGTTACATTACCTGAAGGAAACTGGGATATTTATGTAAATGGACAGAAGGCAGGTACAACAGTACTTGGAACAGTTTCAGGAACAGTTAATGTTGATGCAATTTCAGCAATGGTATTAATTAAACAGCCATCTAATGCAGTTGTTGATCCAAGCAATCCTGCAAATGGCAATTCTGATTTAGTAAATGCAACTGGAAGCAGTGATTCACAGTCTGCAGCACAGTCTGATAACACACCAGCTAATCAGTCAGTTAAGACAGGTGATAGCTATTTAGCAGTAGCTATGACAGTATTAGCATTAATTATTTGTGCATCAGTTTTAGTAGTATTAAGAAAAAGAAAAGAAAACTAAAAAAATAAGGAATGATTTATATGATTAGAGACATTTTAAAAAAAGCAGCAGTTGCTTTAATGGCAGTTTCTGTAATAGGTGGCGCTATGGTCGTAGAAAATTCCACTGTAGCAAAAGCAGAAGATGAAGCTTATACTGTAAACTTTCATGTAAAAGATGATGGTCAGGATTTTTCACAATTAACAATAAAGGCATATACAAATTCAAATCAGGGAAAAGCTGAAGCATTTGAAAAGAAAGACGGAGAAGGTTTTTATAAATTTAATTTCTTCAGAGACCCAGAGGATGACGTTGATAATGAAATTTCATTTGTTGTTCAGAGAGATGACGGTTTAAAGGTATCAGTATTACAGGATTCCGTAGAACTTGCTTCTGGCAATTCAATGGACATATACATTACAATGGAGGCAGTTGATAAGTATACATTTACAACAGAGAAGCCTGCATCATGGACTGGAAGTGCTGATTCATCAAGTGATTCACCTTCAGTAACATCAGACAATAGCTCTACTAGTAGTTCAACAGAAATTACAGTGCCAAAGACAAAGAAAGCGAAAGCTTTAAAAGTGAATTTTGCGGTTGCATTAATACTTGATATTATATTATTTGCATTAATATCATTCGCATGCTATGCTAAGTTCAGCAAAGGGCAGATTCACAAATACAGAAAATAATATTAGTTCTGTATAAATCAAATATGGTTTGATTAATTTGCCTATGTATGTTAATATCACTTTTGTGGTATTGAGTACATAGGCATTTTTTATAAATAAAAATATGTACATCATAGTGAAAACAGGGAGGATATAATGAATTTAAAAAAATATACTAGAAATTTTAATCCTGATTGGAATTACCAATATTCTGAAAAAGAGTTTGAGGATAAATATACATATAATGGAACTGACTTAGGATGTACATATTCAGAGTTAAATTCTCAATTTAAATTATGGTCTCCATTTGCCAAAGAAGTTATCATTAATTTGTATGAATCAGGAGATTATAAAAAGGATGATTTGATTGAAAGCTTTAATATGAATCGTGGAGCTTATGGAACATGGTATCTAGATTTAAGTGGTGATAAAAAGAATTTGTATTATACATATACTGTCAAGTTTGATGGAAAATACGATGGTATATATGATGCAGAAATATGTGATCCTTACGCCAGAACGTGTGGTGTAAATGGAATACGAGCAATGATTACAGATTTAAAATCAACAAATCCTGAAAATTGGGATAAGGATAGTTATCCAAATGATAATTTAAATCCAGCTGACTACATAATATATGAACTTCATACGAGAGACTTATCTTCGTTAGACTGTTCTGGAATAAAGAACAAGGGAAAGTTTCTGGGCCTTACAGAAAAAAACACTACAGTATACAATAAGGGCATAATAAAGACAGGAATTGATCATATTCTGGATTTGGGAGTAACACATATTCATTTATTGCCAATTTATGACTATGCAACAATAGATGAAAGTAAAGAATATAATTCTAGAGAATACAACTGGGGATATGATCCGTTAAATTATAATGCGTTGGAAGGTTCATATTCAACTAATCCTAATGATGGAAATATAAGGATAAAGGAATTTAAAAATACAGTTAAGTTCCTTCACGATAATGGAATTAGTGTAATTATGGACGTTGTATATAATCATACATATAACGAGGAATTTTGCTTTAACAGAGCTGTTCCTGGGTATTTTTACAGAATTGATAGTGATGGTAATAAATCAGATGGTTCTAGATGTGGAAATGATACTGCATCAGAAAGAAGCATGGTTAGCAAGTTTATTGCTGATTCAGTGGAATATTGGGCAAAGGAATATCATATAGATGGATTCAGATTTGACCTTGTTGGATTGATAGATGTTGATACGATAAATGAAATTAGAAAAAGAGTTGATAAAATTAATCCCAAAATATTCTTATATGGAGAAGGCTGGGACCTGGAAACAGAAACAACTAAAGAAGATATAAAGCTGGCTAAACAGGGAAATATTGATTTATTAGATAGATTTGCAATGTTCAATGATGATTTAAGAGATAGCATTAAAGGCAGTGTGTTTGATGAGGAAGAAAAAGGATTTATATCAGGAAATGTTAAATTTGCAAATAATTTAAAAAAATCTATTTCGGGATTTCCAAAATGGAGCAGTTCTCCTGTAGATGTTATAAATTATACATCATGCCATGATAATTATACTCTTTTTGATAAAATCAGACTTTGTAATCCCAATATTTCAATGGATGATGCTATAAAAGAAAATCTACTTGCAATTTCGATAGTAATGCTATCACAGGGAGTTCCATTACTTCATGCAGGTGAAGAAATTTTAAGAACAAAAACTGATTCTGACGGAAGTTATGTAAGTGACAGTGTAAGATCGGATGACAGTGTTAATGGAATAGATTATAGTAAACTTGAAGATGAGAAATATATGGAAGTATACAATTATTATAAGGGTCTTGTAAAACTTAGAAAAAAATATAACATGTTTAGGATAGATAATAAAACAGATGCAGAGAAATGTATATCCTTTAAAGAGACTGGTAATGATGGTGTAATTGAATATCATATTAATAGGAATGGTCATGAAGTTATTACCATATTTAATGCAACTGAAAATGATTATGAATTAACTGATTTAAATGGATATATAGTATTAGCAGAAGATAAATCAGTAAATGAAAATGGTATTAGAAAATCTGATAGAGTAGAGAATGTAAAGCCTAAGTCAACGTTTGTAGTATATAGGTAAAATAATAGACTATAAAAATAGATATAAATATCAGACATATTGGCGATATTTAATAACATATTTTATAAACAAAAGTGCCCCCAAGTGAGCTATTTATGCTCTTTGGGGGCACTTTTTATTGAGATACAAAATGATATATTACTGAGGTAAGTTATCATTTGATGTAGTTGCTGAAGCAGCAGTAGTGGAAGTTTCGACTTTTTCTGTCGGTGCGGATGATGTACTTGCCTGATTTGTAGTAGGTGCTGCAGTGACCGGAACAGTTTCTTTTGTTGAAGGCTGTGTTACAGGTTGAGTTACAGGCTGAGTTGTTGTAGGAGCAGCAGTTACAGGCTGGGTTGTTGTGGGAGCCTGAGTAGTAGTTTCTACAGTAGTAGCAGGAACTGTAGTTTCCTGAACCTGTTTTCTTGTATAGCTTTCTGTTGTATTATTATTGTGTTTATTTTTCTTTCCAAACTCATTAGGAAAGGCTTCAGTAGCTGGCATTGTACCTGATTTTGCAGAATACTTCTTTTCAGATTCTATTAATTTCTTTGAAGAAGATTTAACTACTTTCACTTTAATATCTAGGCTCGCAGATCTGTTAAGCAAATCTGTAACAGAATATCTTATCTGATATGTTCCAGACACCTTAGTGTCAACAGTACCTGTAATTTTTACATTTGAGGATATATCATTTCCACAAGTATCGGTTGCCTTTACAACAGACATCAAATCAAGTTTATATCCAAGAGGAACAGTTATGTCAGAACTTTCAATTGAAGGTTCACATAAATTCCATGGATTGTTTGGATCGGGGTCTGTAGGATCCCATCCTTTATTAGGGCTGTCATCTGGAATTTTAATTACTTCAGGCTTTCCAAGAGGACCTGGGTTACTTTTATCATCATATATTTCAACCTTTGTTCCATATGGGCAGTTGTCATAAATCCATTTTGAATCAGCAACTGTAAGTCTTACACATCCAAGTGAAGCACTAGTACCTAATTTGTTAAATTCTTTGTACTCAAGATCATTACTATTTGCAGTAAAACAAGGAACTGAGTGAAATAATATACCATTGTAAATTCTTGAAGCATATTGAGAATAAGTATCGTCAACCATTAATCTCCAATTATATGTTGATGAAATTTTGAAATTTCCAAGAGGAGTATTTTCTATTTCCTTACCACAAGAACAGGCCATTGCTTTGTAAGGAATAGTAAAATTACCATTTTCATCCTGTCTGTAGACAGTAACGCAGTTGGCAATTCTGTTTACTTTAATCATATATACATAGTCGCCACTTTCAAGAGTGGTTGCCGTTTCTTCTGAAGCATCTTCTGGAAGTGTAAATTCAAGATCTGACAGAGTTGTCTCATTTTCACTGATTGAACTTTCTTTCGAAGAACTACTTTTTTTATTTGTCTGTTTTTTTCCATTAAGAGCAGAACTTCCTGAAATAGCATAAATTAGAACAATTGCTGAAATAATAATTGCAATTATAAGCTGATAATTATCAGTAAAATATTTTTTTATTTTCATAATTATAAATGTGCCTTTCAATTTTAGTATCTTTTGTATAATTTTAGATCTATATCTGTCATAAAAAGTGACACAAAAATAAAAGTATTTTTACACAAAACACAGACAGAATTATACATCCAAGAATTGTAGAATGCAAGATAATTATATATGAAAAATAAATAAAAATTTGATAATGGTATTGATTTATGGAAAGACTAAATTTATAATAAGAAGATATATTTAAACAACACTAAAAAGACTATTATTTTAATAGTATAATAGCAATTAAAGCAATAACTAAGAAAGGAAGTCTAACAGACATCAGGTATATATATGGCGATAAATAATTATGACAACGGTGGTGGAGACGGATATAACAATCAGAATGGCGGAGACAATAACGGTAATCGTAATAGAAATGGGAACAACGGAAATAAGAGAAAACAAACAATTATAATTCTGGTTGTAGCTGTTTTAGTTACATTAATTGCATCAACAGTTATGTCGGAACTGTTAGAGAAGGCTACAACAAAAGAGATAACTTATGACAAGTTTGTAAAGCAGATTAAAAATGACGAGATTGAAAAAGTTGTTTTCTCTGGACAGAAGATTATTATTACACCAAAGGATAGTAAGAACGTTGAAGATGAAGAAGAACGGGACGATGTAAATTTTGCTTTGGGAAGCAAATATTTTGGAAATGGATATACAGAATGGACTACAAGGCTTGACGATGAGAACATTATTCAGTTATTAGAAGAGAAAAATGTTAAATTTAAAGGCGAAGTATCTGACGAAAAATCAAGTATAAAATCATTTATTTTTGAATTTTTACTTCCATTAGGAATCATATATATCATAATGTCTTTATTATTCAGAAGGATAAGCAAAGGTTCGGGAATGATGGGAGTTGGCAAATCAAATGCCAAGGTATATATGGAGAAAGAGACTGGCGTTACATTTGAGGATGTAGCAGGACAGGAAGAGGCAAAAGAATCACTCACAGAAATTGTTGATTTCCTTCATAATCCTGGAAAATATAGCAGTATTGGTGCTAAGCTTCCAAAGGGAGCACTTCTTGTAGGACCTCCAGGTACAGGTAAGACATTGCTTGCTAAAGCAGTAGCAGGTGAAGCAAAGGTTCCATTTTTCTCAATTTCGGGATCTGATTTCGTGGAAATGTTTGTTGGTGTAGGAGCATCCAGAGTAAGAGATTTATTTAAACAGGCACAGCAGTCTGCACCATGTATTATTTTTATTGACGAGGTTGATGCCATTGGTAAGAGCAGAGATGGACAATATGGCGGAGGAAATGATGAGAGAGAGCAGACATTAAATCAGCTGCTTTCAGAAATGGATGGTTTTGACTCATCAAAAGGATTATTTATTCTCGGTGCTACTAACAGACCAGAGGTTCTAGATAAGGCGCTCTTAAGACCAGGACGATTTGATAGAAGAATAATAGTAGATGTACCTGATTTAAAGGGAAGAATAGATATTTTAAAGGTTCATACGAAAAATGTACCAATGGACGAAACAGTAGATTTGAAAGGTGTTGCATTTGCAACTGCCGGTTCTGTTGGAGCTGACTTGGCAAATATGGTAAATGAAGCTGCAATCAATGCTGTAAAAAACGGGAAAAAAGCTATTTCCCAGAAGGATTTATTAGATGCAGTTGAACTTGTAATTGCAGGTAAAGAAAAGAAAAACAAGATTTTATCAGAGAAGGAAAAGAAGATTGTAGCATATCATGAAGTTGGACACGCAATAGTATCAGCATTCCAGAATCATACAGAACCAGTTCAGAAGATAACAATTATTCCAAGAACAGGCGGAGCTTTGGGATATGTTATGCATTATCCAGAAGAAGAAAAGAATCTGCAGACTAAAGATGAATTGATTTCCGAGATTGTCACCTTATTTGGAGGTAGGGCAGCAGAAGAGGTTACTTTTGATTCAGTTACAGGTGGTGCTGCAAATGATATGGAACAGGCAACAAATATTGCATGGAATATGATTACAAGATTTGGTATGTCAGAAAGATTTGGAATGATGAAACTTGCTTCGGTACAGAGCCAGTACTTAGATGGCGGAGCAAAACTTACATGTTCAGATCAGACAGCAACACTTGTTGATGAAGAGGTTAACAAACTTCTTAAAGAATGCTATGCAAAAGCTAAAGAAATTGTAACTACTCATCAGGATGTACTCGAACAGATATCTTTATATTTATATGATAAAGAGACACTTACAGGTCAGGAATTTTTAGATATTTTTGAGAGAGTAACAGGCGAAAAGTTAGACGAGCACTATAATGGTGAGACTGATGATAAAAATATTCAATAATATTTTATGGAGAATATTATGTTTGTAATAGAAGAAGAATTAAAGAAACTCCCGGCATCACCGGGAGTTTATATTATGCATGGTTCAAATGATGAAATTATTTATATAGGAAAGGCAATCAGCCTAAAAAACAGGGTTAGACAGTACTTTCAGATTAGCAGAAAGAGAACCGCTAAAATAAATAAGATGGTCTCTCAGGTTTCCAGATTTGAGTACATCGTCACAGATTCAGAGTTAGAAGCGCTTATACTTGAGTGTAATCTGATAAAAGAACATAAACCTAAATATAATACTATGCTGAAAGATGATAAGGCATACCCATTTATCAAGGTTACAGTAAATGAGCCTTTTCCAAGAATAATTTTTGCGAGACAGATGAAAAAAGACGGAGCAAAATATTTTGGACCATATCCCAGTGCTGGTGCTGTAAAAAATACAATTGAACTTGTATCAAAATTATACAAAACAAGAACATGCAGCAGAAATCTTCCGAAAGATATAAATAAACAGAGACCATGTCTTAATTATCAGATCAAACAATGTGATGCACCATGTATGGGCTATATTTCCCAGAAGGAATATGGTGAAAATATAAAAAAAGCACTGGATTTCCTGAATGGTAAATATGAGCATGTAATTAAAATGCTTGAGGAAAAAATGTATAAAGCATCGGACGAAATGAGATTTGAAGATGCCGCAGCATATCGAGATTTGATAAAAAGTGTAAATGAGACATCAAAAAGACAGAAAATTACAAAAGATGAAAGCATGGACAGGGATATTATTGCATATGCTATGGAAGGCAACGATGCTGTGGTACAGGTATTTTTTGTAAGAAATGGAAAAGTACTTGGAAGAGAACATTTCCATATAGAGCTGGCACCACTTGCGACAGGCAGAGAAGTAATGACTAATTTCATTAAGCAGTATTATGGTGGTTCACCATTTATTCCTAAGGAATTGCTTATTCAGGAAGAAATAGATGATTTGGAATTAGTAGAAAAATGGCTGTCTATAAAAAGAGGTTCAAAAGTTGTAGTTAAGAATCCGCAGAAGGGCGATAAAGAAAAACTTGTAGAACTTGCTGCAAGAAATGCTAGGATTGTACTTGAACAAGATATTGACAAACTGAGAAGTGAAGAGAGAAAGACCAGAGGGGCCATTGCAGAGATAGATGGGCTTCTGGGGCTTGATTATACAAAGAGAATTGAAGCATTCGATATTTCGAATACAAATGGTTTCGATTCAGTTGGGTCAATGGTTGTATATGAAGATGGGAAACCGAAACGCAGTGATTACAGAAAATTTAAGATTAAAACTGTGACAGGACCTGATGATTATGCCAGCATGAGAGAGGTGCTAACAAGAAGATTCAGACACGGACTTGAAGAGATTGAGGAATTGAAAGAAACTTCAAATGGAAAAGAATATAGCAGTTTCACTAGATTTCCGGACCTTATTATGATGGATGGAGGACGAGGTCAGGTGAACATTGCACTTTCGGTTCTGGAAGAATTTGGTATAAATATTCCTGTTTGTGGAATGGTTAAAGATGATCACCACAGAACAAGAGGTCTGTATTTTGAAAATCAGGAAATTCCTATTGATACTCATAGTGAAGGATTCAGACTGATTACAAGAATTCAGGATGAGGCTCACAGATTTGCAATTACATTTCATAAGGATTTAAGAAGCAAAAAACAGGTACACTCAATTTTAGATGATATAGAAGGAATTGGAGAAGCAAGAAGAAATGCTCTTCTGAGAGAATTTAATTCAATTGAAGATATAAAAAATGCCAGCGTTACAAGACTCAAAAATGTAGATTCCATGAATGAAAGGGCCGCCCAAAAGGTCTATGATTTTTTTCACTGATATGATATAATTGTACAATAAAATTATTCAGTGAACGAGGAGAAAATTATGCAATCAGTATCTTTATCAAAGATAATAGAAAAAATGCAACTTGATAACCTTACACCTGAGATTGATGTGGAAGGAATAGAAGTTACTTCAACCGATATTAACAGACCGGCACTGCAGTTAACGGGATTTTTTGAACATTTTCCTACAGACAGAGTCCAGGTAATCGGACATGTAGAACATACATATTTATCTACTCTGGATGATGGAAGAAGAAAGTACATTTATGATCAGCTTCTGAGTACAAAGTTTCCATGTGTGATTTTCTGCAGGGGACTTATGCCAGATGCAGATTTAATTGAGGCAGGCAAGAGATATGGTGTTCCAATTCTTGTGACTAAGATGATAACATCAGCATTTATGGCTGAAATTATAAGATGGTTAAACGTTGAACTTGCACCGGTAATATCTATTCATGGAGTTTTAGTTGATGTTTATGGTGAAGGTGTTCTCATCATGGGTGAGAGCGGAATAGGTAAAAGTGAAGCAGCACTTGAACTTATAAAGAGAGGACACAGACTTGTAACTGATGATGTTGTAGAAATTCACAAAGTAAGTGATGAAACATTAATAGGTACATCACCAGATATTACAAGACATTTTATTGAACTTAGAGGTATAGGAATCATTGATGTAAAGACATTATTTGGTGTAGAGAGTGTAAAAGAAACTCAGGCCATAGATATGGTAATAAAACTTGAGGACTGGAATAAAGATAAAGAATATGACAGATTAGGTCTTGAAGAACAATACACAGAATTTCTTGGAAATAAGGTTGTATGCCATTCTATTCCTATCCGTCCAGGTAGAAATCTTGCAATTATTGTAGAATCAGCAGCAGTTAACCACAGACAGAAGAAGATGGGATATAATGCTGCTCAGGAATTGTACAGAAGAGTTCAGGAGAATATCGGAAAAGCTATGGCAGAAAAATAAAAATAAACGAAAGGGAATATTATAAATAGGTGAATATTATGGAAAAAGTATGTTTTGGAATAGATGTCGGAGGAACAACAGTAAAAATTGGATTATTTACAGCAGATGATGCTAAATTAGTAGACAGCTTTGAAATACCTACAAGAAAAGAAGACGAGGGAAGTCATATTCTTCCAGATATCTGTGAATCAATCGAGGCAAAACTTGTAGAAAAGAAAATAACAAGAGACAACCTAATTGGAGTTGGAATTGGTATACCAGGACCAATTACAAAGGATGGAACTGTTTTAAATTGCGTAAATTTAGGATGGGGAATGTTTAATGTAGAAGAGAAACTTTCACAGATGTTAGGTGGGGTTAAGGTTAAGGCTGGAAATGATGCCAATGTCGCTGCACTTGGAGAAACATGGCAGGGTGGAGGAAGAGGTTTTGAGGACCTTGTACTCGTAACTCTTGGAACAGGAGTAGGAGGAGGCGTAATTATAGGAGGAAAGATTGTCACAGGATCTAACGGCGCAGCTGGTGAGATTGGACATATTCCTGCAGTATACGATGAAAATGCAGAAATTTGCGGATGCGGCAAAAAAGGCTGTCTTGAGACAGTAGGTTCTGCAACGGGAATCGTGAGAGAAACAAAGAAATTACTTGCTAAATCTTCAGAGGATTCAACACTCAGAAGTCTTGAAGAAATAACATGCAAAGATATTTTTGACGCTGCAAAGGAAGGGGACAAGATTGCATCTGAAGAAGTTGATCAGTTATCATATTACCTCGGAAATGCTATTGCAGGTATAGCTGCGGTTACAAATCCACAGGTTATTGTTATTGGCGGAGGAGTAAGTAAAGCCGGTAAATTCCTTCTTGATAAAATTGAAGATAATTTTAGCAACAATGCTTTCCATGCAACAAAGAATGCAAAATTTGCACTTGCAACTCTTGGAAATGATGCAGGAATGTACGGTGCTGCAGCTTTAATAATTGCCTAATATCTTAAAAGTGGACGTCATATAAATAAAAGGTAAAAGGAGTACCACATGAATTCAATTTATGAAGAATTATGTAATTTTACAGATGAAAAAAACATATATGAGAATGAGGATATGAAAAGTCATGTTACATTCAGAGCTGGGGGAAAGGCAAGATATTTTGTAACACCTGAGAGCAATGAAGAACTGGGAAAACTGATATCATATGTAAGTAACAATAACATAAAATACTTTGTTATGGGAAATGGAAGTAATTTGTTATTTAAGGATGAGGGCTTTGACGGAGTTGTGATTAAGATAGGAAAGCCATTTTCTGAAATAAGAGTAAATGGTGATGAGATTTATTGTGGCGCCGGAGCACTGCTTTCAAAGGTGGCATCAGCTGCATATGATAACTCATTAACAGGTTTTGAATTTGCAGCGGGTATACCCGGATTTATAGGCGGTGCTGTAGCAATGAACGCAGGTGCCTATGGAGGAGAATTCAAAGATGTAGTTGTAAAAGTATTTGCAGTTGACAGTGATGGAAAGAACGTAGAATTTGATAATTCTCAGATGAAATTTGGCTACAGAACAAGCGCAATACAAAATAATAATTACATAGTTACCGGTGCCCTTATAAAACTTCGCAATGGAAACAAGACTGAAATTTTAGAAGAAATGAACAGACTAATGACTGCGAGAAAAGAAAAACAGCCATTGGAATTTCCAAGTGCAGGAAGTACATTTAAAAGGCCAGAAGGATATTTTGCAGGAAAACTAATTATGGATGCAGGACTTCGAGGCTATAGCGTAGGTGATGCATGTGTTTCAGAGAAGCACTGCGGATTTGTTATAAATAAAGGAAATGCAACAGCTTCAGATATAATAAAGTTAATAGAGAATGTTTCAGATATTGTGTTTGAAAAATTTGGAGTCAGATTAGAAACTGAAGTAAAAATTATTTAGCATGATATTGAATTAATTGGAGAAAAATATGAAATTTGTTATAATTACCGGAATGTCAGGAGCAGGAAAGAGCAGTGCTTTAAAAACACTAGAAGATAATAATTATTTTTGTGTTGATAATCTCCCTATTGAACTTATTTTGAAATTTGCAGAAATTACATTTTCGGAGAGTGAGAAAACTAGAAGAAATGTAGCTTTGGGTATTGATATCAGAAGTGGTAAAGGACTTTCTGAACTAGATAGTACCTTGTCAAAAATGAGAAAATATGGATATGCATATGAAATACTTTTTCTTGATGCAAGCGATGACGTTCTGATTAAGAGATTTAAAGAAACAAGACGAGCACATCCACTTGCATTAGAGGGAAGAGTAGATGAGGGAATAAAAAAAGAAAGAGAAAAACTGGAATTTATTAGAAAACAGTCTGATTACATAATTGACACGAGCAATCTTCTGACAAGAGATTTGAGAATGAAAATTGAAGATATATTTATCGCAGATAAAAAATACAAAAATTTATTTGTGACTATTCTCTCGTTTGGATTTAAATATGGGATACCGGTTGATGCAGATCTTATATTTGATGTCAGATTTATGCCAAATCCTTATTATGTTGAGGAATTGAAAAACAAAACTGGAAATGATGATGATGTAAAGAAGTATGTAATGAATTCAGAGGTTTCTGAGAAATTTATCGAGAAATTAAATGACATGATAAAGTTCTTAATTCCTAATTATGTTAAAGAAGGAAAGAACCAGCTTTTAATTGGAATTGGATGTACAGGCGGTAAGCATAGGTCAGTTACAGTTGCCAATGAAATATATGAAAAACTTTCAAAAGATGAAAATCTTGGAATAAAGGTTGCACATCGTGACATTTTGCGTTAAAATGCATAAGTGTGCCAAAATGATATAGAAATTGGAAAGGCATGGTTTTAGATATGTCATTTTCGGGAAAAGTAAAAGACGAATTATCAAGACACTGGTCAAATGCCAGGCATTGTCAAATAGCTGAAATAGCAGCAATTATAAGTATGTGCGGCAGAATAATAATATCCATGGACGACAAATACATGGTAAAGATACATACAGAAAATATTGCAGTTGCAAGAAAATACTTTACTTTATTGAAAAAAACATATAGTATAGATACGGAGATTTCCATTCGATGTAATGCAAATGTGAGTATTTACTCGGTGGTTGTGAAGCATCATGATGATGCAATAAAGATCTTGAGGGCATCGAAATTAATTGACAGATATGGTGAAATAAGTGAGAACTTATCGGTTTCTGATAATATTATTATTCAGAAGGAATGTTGTAAGAGAGCATTTATACGAGGGGCTTTTCTTGCTGCTGGATCAGTCAGTGATCCAAATAAATTTTATCATTTTGAGATTGTCTGTAGCGCACTTGCAAAAGCAGAGCAGATAAAAAATATAATTTCATGTTTTTACGTAGAAGCCAAAATTATAGAAAGAAAGAAACATTTTGT
The DNA here is from genome assembly GCA_900314525.1 of uncultured Eubacteriales bacterium. Taxonomy (GTDB): domain Bacteria; phylum Bacillota; class Clostridia; order Lachnospirales; family Lachnospiraceae; genus Bovifimicola. The sequence continues at coordinate 43,183 of OMVN01000018.1, read as the reverse complement.
CGTATACGTTAAAGAAGGATCTGGTATTGTAGATATGTTAAATATTATGGAGGCTCATATCTCATTAATGGAATTAGAAAATGTCAGAATTCTTAAAGAAATGCGAAATTCCGTCAATCGTAAGTTTAATTGTGAAATGGCCAATTTAAACAAAACGGTATCGGCAGCAGTGAGACAGATAGAAGATATAAAGTATATAAATGATACTGTGGGTCTGTCACATTTACCTGGACCACTGATGGAAATAGCAAAATTAAGACTTGAGAATCCAGACTCATCTCTAAAGGAACTCGGAGAAATGTTGTCATCTCCAGTAGGTAAATCGGGAGTTAACCATAGATTGAGAAAAATTAGTGGAATAGCAGACGATTTACGAAAATAAAAACAACATAATTTGTTGCAAGATATTTTGAAAGGCATGGTGTATTTGTTATGATAACAAAAAATATGAAAATTGAGATACGTACAGGTCTTGAGGCCAGACCAATAGCAGTTTTTGTTCAGAAAGCAAGTCAGTTTGACAGTGCTATTTACGTAGAATATGATAATAAGAGAGTTAATGCAAAGAGTATTATGGGAATGATGACACTGGGACTTCCAGCAGGAGAGGAAATAAAAGTAAGTGCTGATGGCAACGATGAGCAGGATGCAATTGATGAAATAGAAAAATTCCTTGAGAATGAAGAATAAAAGGGTTGACATTGTCTGATTTTAATGATAAAATGTTGATATTGTGAATAAAAGAAAAGCAGAGTATCCACTCTCACCTATGCACAATTGCGTGACATATGGTTTATAGTTTGTAATTTATGTGGATAGTCTAGCTATCCACTTTTTTTGCATATAATTAACAGTTAGTAAATTTTGGAGGTGTACTACTATTAGCGAGTTAAGTATTAACGAACAGATCAGAGACAAAGAGGTACGTGTAGTCGGTGATGATGGTAAACAGTATGGAATTATGTCAGCTAAAGAGGCTTTGAAAATCGCAAGAGAAGCAGAGCTTGATTTAGTAAAGATTGCGCCTAATGCAAAACCACCGGTATGCAAGATTATAAATTATGGCAAGTTCAAGTATGAGCAGGCTAGAAAAGAAAAAGAAGCAAAGAAAAAGCAGAAAACAATAGATGTAAAAGAGGTTCGTTTATCTCCAAACATTGAAGCAAATGATATGAACACAAAGGCAAATATGGCCAGAAAATTCCTTGAAAAAGGTGATAGAGTAAAAGTTACTCTCAGATTCAGAGGAAGAGAGATGGCACATATGTCAAGCAGTAAACATATTCTTGATGATTTTGCTGCATTGCTTTCAGATATATCTGTAATTGAGAAACCAGCTAAATTAGAAGGAAGAAGTATTCAGATGTATCTCGCAGAGAAGAGATAATCAATATTATTATTGTTTATTTATACAAAAACATGAATTTAAGGAGGAAACATATAATGCCAAAGGTAAAGACAAGCAGAGCAGCTGCTAAACGTTTTAAAAAGACAGGTACTGGAAAGTTAAAGAGAATGAAAGCGTATAAGAGCCACATTCTTACAAAGAAGTCTTCTAAGAGAAAGAGAAATCTTAGAAAAGCTGCTATGACAGATGCAACTAATGTAAAGAACATGAAGAAGATTTTACCATATTTATAAGATAGATTAAAATAGGAGGAAGACCAAGATGGCAAGAATAAAAGGCGGATTAAATGCTAAAAAGAAACATAACAGAGTTTTAAAATTAGCTAAAGGTTATAGAGGCGCTAGATCAAAACAGTATAGAGTAGCAAAACAGTCAGTTATGAGAGCTTTAACAAGTTCTTATGCTGGAAGAAAACAGAAGAAGAGACAGTTCAGAAGTTTATGGATTGCCAGAATTAATGCAGCAGCAAGAATGAACGGACTTTCATACAGCAAATTTATGTATGGTCTTAAGGTTGCAGGAGTAGAAATCAACAGAAAGATCTTAGCTGAAATGGCAGTTAATGATGCAGAAGGATTTACAAAACTTGCAGATCTTGCTAAATCTAAATTAGCATAGTTAATTAAATATAACAAAGAACATTTTTGTGTTCTTTGTTATAAAAATATGTTGACAATTTGCTAAATAGTTGTATAATAGCATTTGTCAGTAATCCTCGATAGCTCAATGGTAGAGCACTCGGCTGTTAACCGAGTTGTTGCAGGTTCGAGCCCCGCTCGGGGAGCTTCATTTAAGACGTCATGCATTTGTATGACGTTTTTTTGTGCATGTAATTAATGGTAAATTAAAAAAAATACTACATATATATTGAAAAAAATCTAAAAATAATATAAAATAATAGCTAATATTTTTTTTACCTGTCGATTTATACCCTTTTTACAATTGGGAAGCCGGTAGGAAATCAACATTATAGAAAAGAGGAATTTTCATGGAGTTCAACATAGCAGTTATGTCCGGTGACGGTATAGGACCGGAAATTGTTGAAGAAGCAAAGAAAGTACTAGTAACAGTTGGCAAGAAATTTGGTCATACATTTAATTTTAATGATTGTCTTATAGGTGGAATTTCTATTGACACAAATGGTGTTCCACTAACAGATGAAACAATAGAAATTGCCAAAAACAGTGATGCAGTCCTACTAGGTGCTGTCGGCGGAGTCGTGGGAAAGGACAAATGGTATGAACTTGACCCACAGTTAAGACCTGAGGCCGGATTATTAAAAATAAGAAAGTCCTTATCATTATATGCAAACTTAAGACCAGCATATCTTTATGAGGAATTAAACGAGGCATGTCCTTTAAAAGAAGCAATAGCTAAAGAAGGATTCGACATGGTAGTTGTAAGGGAACTTACAGGCGGTCTTTATTTTGGAGATAAGAAGACAGAGACAGTAGATGGTGTTGTAACAGCAACTGATACATTAGTTTATAATGAGGAAGAAATCAGAAGAATTGCAAAGACAGGTTTTGAGACTGCAATGAAGAGAAGAAAAAATCTTATTAGTGTTGACAAAGCCAATGTTTTGGATTCATCAAGATTATGGCAGAAGGTTGTTGCAGAGGTAGCAAAGGATTATCCTGAAGTTCAGGTTAAGAATATGTTAGTTGATAACTGTGCAATGCAGCTTGTTAGAGATCCAAAACAATTTGATGTTATTCTTACAGAAAATACATTTGGTGATATATTATCAGATGAGGCAAGCATGATTACAGGATCTATTGGAATGCTTCCTTCAGCAAGTTTAGGATATAACAAGATGGGATTATATGAGCCAAGTCATGGTGCTGCACCTGATATTGCAGGACAGAATAAGGCAAATCCTCTTGCTACAATATTATCAGCAGCAATGATGCTCAGATATTCATTTGATCTTGATAAAGAAGCAGATGCAGTTGAAAATGCAGTTAAACAGGTTTTAAAAGACGGAATAAGAACTGTAGATATTATGTCTGACGGAATGAAACAGGTTGGATGTAAAGAAATGGGCGATGCAGTCTGTGAAAGAATATAATTTATAAAAAATAACGTTAAAAGGAGATATATATATGGCAAGAAGAAGTGAATGTGTTACAAAAGGTGTTAACACAGCCCCACAGCGTTCTTTATTTAATGCACTGGGTATGACAAAGGAAGAGTTAGACAGACCATTAGTAGGTATTGTAAGTTCATATAATGAAATAGTACCAGGTCATATGAATATTGATAAAATTGTAAATGCAGTTAAGATGGGAGTTGCAATGGCAGGAGGAACACCAATAATGTTTCCTGCAATCGCAGTTTGCGATGGTATTGCAATGGGACATGTTGGAATGAAATATTCTCTTGTAACAAGAGATCTTATTGCAGATTCAACAGAGTGTATGGCTCTTGCTCATCAGTTTGACGCATTAGTAATGATTCCAAACTGTGACAAGAATGTACCAGGATTATTAATGGCAGCAGCAAGACTTAACATCCCTACAATATTTGTAAGTGGTGGACCAATGCTTGCAGGTCATGTTAAAGGATGCAAAACATCACTTTCAAGTATGTTTGAGGCTGTAGGATCTTATGCAGCAGGAAAAATGACAGAGGATGATGTAGAAGATTTTGTTGAGAATGCATGTCCTACATGCGGTTCATGTTCAGGAATGTACACAGCAAATACAATGAACTGTGTGACAGAGGCACTTGGTATGGCACTCAGAGGAAATGGTACAATTCCAGCCGTTTATTCTCAGAGATTAAAACTTGCAAAACATGCAGGTATGAAGATTATGGAATTAATTGAGAAAGACATAAAACCAAGAGATATTCTTACAGAGGATGCATTTAGAAATGCACTTACAGTAGATATGGCACTTGGTGGAAGTACAAATACAATGCTTCATATTCCAGCAATCGCTCATGAAGCAGGTGTTGAATTAAATCTTGATATTGCTAATGAAATCAGTGATGCAACCCCAAATCTCTGTCATCTTGCACCAGCAGGACACGCGTATATTGAGGAGTTAAATGAGGCTGGCGGTATTTACGCAGTTATGAACGAGCTTACAAAGAAGAATCTTATTAAAACTGATCTTATTACGGTAACAGGTAAAACAGTTGGAGAGAACATCAAGGACACAGTTATAATAAATGACGAAGTAATCAGAAGAATTGACAATCCATTCAGCCCAGTTGGAGGAATTGCAGTACTTCGCGGAAATCTTGCACCAGACAGTTGTGTAGTAAAACGTTCAGCAGTTGTTCCTGAAATGCTTGTACATGAAGGACCAGCAAGAGTATTTGATAGCGAAGAAGAGGCAATTGCAGCAATCAGAGGAGGAAAGATTGTAGCAGGTGATGTTGTTGTTATCAGATATGAGGGACCTAAGGGTGGCCCTGGTATGAGAGAAATGCTCAGCCCAACATCAGCAATTGCTGGTATGGGACTTGGATCAAGTGTTGCACTTATCACAGACGGACGTTTTTCAGGTGCATCAAGAGGAGCATCTATAGGCCATGTTTCTCCTGAGGCAGCAGTTGGCGGTCCAATAGCACTTGTAAAAGAAGGTGACATTATCAAGATCGACATAAATGCAAATAAGATAAATGTAGATATTACAGATGAAGAGATGGAAGCAAGAAGAAAAGAATGGAAACCAAGAGAACCAAAGGTTAAGACAGGATATCTTGCAAAATATGCATCATTGGTAACATCAGCAAATACAGGAGCAATCCTTAAAAGTGGAAATTAAAAATATAAACGAAAGGTGATATAGAGATGGAATTAACAGGTTCGCAGATTATAATAGAGTGTTTAAAAGAACAGGGCGTTGATACAGTATTTGGATACCCAGGTGGAACAATTTTAAACGTTTATGATGAATTGTACAAGCATTCAAATGAGATTACACATATTCTTACATCACATGAACAGGGTGCTGCTCATGCGGCAGATGGATATGCACGTTCAACAGGAAAAGTTGGTGTGTGTATGGCAACTTCGGGTCCTGGAGCAACAAACCTTGTAACAGGTATTGCTACAGCGTATATGGATTCGGTTCCACTTGTAGCTATAACAGCAAACGTACCAATGCCACTTATTGGAAAAGATTCTTTCCAGGAAATTGATATTGTTGGAGTTACAATGCCAATAACAAAACACAATTTTATGGTGAAAGATGTTAAGGATCTTGCAGAGACACTCAGAAAGGCATTTTATATTGCAAAATCAGGAAGACCTGGTCCTGTACTTGTAGACGTATTAAAAAATGCAACTGCAGATAAATGTGATTATAAATATAAAGAGCCAAAGAAAATAGAGAGATCTACAGAAAATATTAAAGATGAAGACATTGAAAAGGCTTTAAAACTCATAAAGAAAGCTAAAAAACCATATGTATTTGTTGGTGGAGGAGCAATTATATCCGGAGCAAAAGATGAATTAGCAGAGTTTGTAAAGAAATTAGACGCACCAGTATGTAACACACTTATGGGAAAAGGAGCATTTGATGAGACAAATCCTTTATACACAGGTATGCTTGGAATGCACGGTACAAAAACATCAAATCTTGGTGTTACAGAATGTGATTTATTAGTAGCGGTTGGTGTGAGATTTAGTGACCGAGTAACAGGTAATACAAAGAAGTTTGCCAAGAATGCTAAGATATTACAGATTGATATTGATCCTGCTGAGATTAACAAAAACATCCCAACAACTGCAAGCGTTATTGGAGATGTAAAAGAAGTTCTCACAAGATTAAATGATAAGATTGAACAGCATAGCAATAAAGAGTGGTTAGCTCATATCGATGAACTTGAGAAAAAATACCCACTTACATATCCAAAGGACGAGTTAAATGGACCATACTTAATGGAACAGATTTATAAAGCTACATATGGTGATGCTATAATTACTACTGAAGTAGGACAGCATCAGATGTGGGCTGCACAGTTCTATAAATATAAAGAGCCTAGAACATTTATTTCATCAGGCGGTGCAGGAACAATGGGATATGGTCTTGGTGCAGCAATTGGAACAAAAGTTGCAAATAAAGATAAAGTTGTAATAAACATAGCAGGTGATGGCTGCTTCAGAATGAATATGAATGAAATAGCTACAGCTACAAGGTACAACATTCCAATTATACAGGTAGTTATTAATAACGAAGTTTTAGGAATGGTTAGACAGTGGCAGACATTGTTCTATGGAAAGAGATATTCAAATACAACATTAAGAGATCATGTTGACTTTGTAAAGCTTGCTGAAGCAATGGGAGCAAAGGCATACAGAATTACAAAAATTGAAGAAGTAGAGCCAACAATCAAGGAAGCAATAAGCTTAAATATTCCAGTTGTTATTGATTGTCAGATAGGTTCAGATGATAAGGTATTCCCAATGGTTGCACCTGGAACAGCGATTTCAGAAGCATTCTCAGCAGAGGATTTGGCAGCTAAAGGGCTTGACTGTTAATATTTATCAAGATAGAATAGTTTAGTGTTAGAATTTATGACACTAAACATAAAATAATATGATATATAATTCCAAGGAGGATTTTAAAGTGAGCAGAGTATATAACTTTTCAGCTGGTCCAGCTGTTTTACCAGAGGAAGTATTAAAAGAAGCAGCAGCAGAGATGCTCGATTACAATGGTACAGGAATGGGTGTTATGGAAATGAGCCATAGATCACAGGCATTCCAGGATATCATTGATACAGCAGAGCAGGATATTCGTGATTTAATGGGAATTCCATCAAACTACAAAGTATTATTCTTACAGGGTGGTGCTTCTCAGCAGTTTGCTATGATTCCAATGAATCTTAAGAAAAACGGAGTAGCTGATTATATCGTTACAGGACAGTGGGCTAAAAAAGCATATCAGGAAGCTGGTAAATTCTTAACAGCTAATAAGATAGCTTCTTCAGAGGATAAGACTTTCTCATATATTCCAGACTGTTCAGATCTTCCAATAGATGATAACGCAGATTATGTATATATTTGTGAGAATAACACAATTTATGGAACAAAATATAAGACATTACCAAACACAAAGGGTAAAACATTAGTATCAGATGTATCATCATGTTTCTTATCAGAGCCAATTGATGTTTCAAAATATGGTATTGTATACGGTGGTGTTCAGAAGAACGTGGGACCAGCAGGTCTTGTAATCTCTGTTATCCGTGAGGACTTAATCCCAACAGAGCCACTTGCAGATGTTCCAACAATGTTACAGTTTAAGACACATGCAGATGCAGGTTCACTTTACAATACACCAAATAGCTATGCTATTTATATCTGTGGAAAAGTATTCAAATGGTTAAAGAAACAGGGCGGACTTGAAGCTATTAAAGCTAATAATGAAGCTAAAGCAAAGATTCTTTATGATTATCTTGACCAGAGTAATTTATTCAAGGGAACAGTTGTTAAAGAAGATAGATCTTTAATGAATGTACCATTTGTAACAGGAAATAAAGATTTAGATGCTAAGTTTGTTGCTGAAGCAAAAGCTGCAGGACTTGAAAACCTCAAAGGACACAGAACAGTTGGTGGTATGAGAGCTAGTATATACAATGCTATGCCAATCGAAGGTGTTAAAGCATTAGTAGAATTTATGAAAGATTTCGAAGCTAAGAACTAATAACTGATTATCAGTATGAATTGAAAGGAAAATGAAAAGATGACAAAGATTAATTGCTTAAATCCTATTGCTAAGGTAGGTCTTGATTTATTTTCAGATAACTATGAAATCGTAGATGATTTCGCACAGGCAGATGCAGTATTAGTAAGAAGTGCTGCAATGCACGACCTTGAAATGCCTTCTTCACTCAAAGCAATTGCAAGAGCTGGAGCTGGAGTAAATAACATTCCACTTGATAAATGTGCAGATAAAGGTATAGTTGTATTTAATACACCTGGAGCAAATGCAAATGGTGTAAAAGAACTTGTAATCGCAGGTATGCTTTTAGCAGCAAGAGATATCAAGGGTGGTATTGACTGGGCAAAATCAGACAAAGATGACGAAAATATTGCGAAAGCAGCAGAAAAAGAAAAGAAAAAATTTGCAGGTTCTGAAATTCAGGGCAAAAAACTTGGTGTAATTGGACTTGGAGCAATTGGTGTTATGGTAGCAAATGCAGCAATTTCTCTTGGAATGGAAGTATACGGATATGATCCATATATGTCAGTTAAGGCAGCTTGGAACTTATCAAGAAGTGTAAAACATGTTAATACACCAGAAGAAATATATAAGACATGTGATTATATCACAATTCATGTTCCAGCATTAGATAGTACAAAGGGAATGATTAACAAAGAAGCTTTCGATATGATGAAAGACGGAGTTGTAGTTCTTAACTACGCTAGAGACGTACTTGTAGATGAGGATGCAATGGCTGAAGCATTAAAAGCTGGTAAAGTAAAGAAATATATGACAGATTTCCCTAATCCAAAGTCAATAAATATGGATGGAGCAATTGTAACTCCACATATTGGTGCATCTACAGAGGAATCAGAGGATAATTGTGCAGTTATGGCAGTTAATGAAATTGCTGATTTCATTGAAAACGGAAATATCAAGAATTCTGTAAACTATCCTGCATGTGATATGGGCGTATGTGATAAGGCAGGAAGAGTAACAATTTGTCATAAAAATATTCCAAATATGATAAGCCAGTTTGCAGCAGTATTTGCATCATCAAATGTAAATATTTCTGACATGGTAAATAAGAGCAGAGGTGAATATTCTTACACAATGTTAGATCTTGACGGATCTGCAACAGAAGATGTTATTAAATCAATTGAAGGCATCGATGGAGTTATCAGAGTAAGAGTAATCAAATAAATTCAGTTAAAATAAGAATATTAAAGGCTTTTGCAGTATAATACTGCAAAAGCCTTTTTTGTGATTTAGAGGGAATGTATAGCTTGACTTTATAGAGATATCTATTATAGAATGTAATTTAAAATAGGAGGAATGATAGATGGCAGTAATAAAAGCATTTGAGTGTATTAAACCAGCAAAAGAGATGGCAGAGGAAGTGGCAGCCCTGCCATATGATGTATATAACAGAGAAGAAGCCTGCAAGGCAGTAGAGAATAAACCATATTCTTTTCTGAGAATAGACAGAGCAGAGACAAATTTTGACTCATCAGTAGATACATATGATGAAGCCGTATATTTAAAAGCAAAAGAATTATTGGACAAAATGATTGAGGATAAGATATATGTTAAGTCAGACAGAAAATGCTATTATATATACGAACTCACAATGAATGGAAGAGTTCAGACAGGAATAGTTGCATGCGCAAGTATTGATGACTATCTTAATAATGTGATAAAGAAACATGAGAATACAAGGGAAGAGAAAGAAATAGACAGAATTAAACATGTAGATACATGTAATGCTCAGACAGGACCTATTTTTCTTGCGTACAGAAAGAATGATATAATAAAGGAAATAATTGAAAAAGTAAAGAAAAATGCCCCAATTTTCTCATTTACTGCAGAAGATGGAATAAAACATGTCGGCTATATAATTGATGAAGAAAACGATATAAAAACTATAGAAAATGAATTTGATAAAATAAATGAAATTTACATTGCTGATGGTCATCATAGAGCTGCTTCGGCAGTGAAAGTAGGATTAAAGAGAAGAAAAGAAAATCCGGGATATACAGGAAATGAAGAATTTAATTATTTTCTCTCTGTATTATTCCAGGAGCAGGAATTAATGATATTACCATACAACAGGGTTGTAAGAGATACAAACGGATTGACAAAAGATGAATTTTTGAACAGAATTTCAGAAAAATTTGATATTGAAAATAGGCGAGATGTGCAAATCCAGCCAGTGGAAAAGGGAACTTATGGAATGTTTTTTGAAAATGAGTGGTATCTCTTAAAGGCACATAAAGATATTATGTCTGATGATGCAGTTGAAGGCCTTGATGTTTCAATTCTACAGGACAATCTTTTATATCCGATATTAGGAATAGAAGACCCTAGAACGGACAATAGAATAGACTTCATAGGTGGAATAAGGGGATTAGATGAATTAGAGAGAAGATGCGGAAGTGATATGAAAGTTGCATTTTCAATGTATCCTACATCAATTTCAGAATTATTTGATGTCGCAGATGCAGAAAAACTCATGCCACCAAAATCAACATGGTTCGAGCCAAAATTGAGAAGTGGTCTTTTTATTCATGAATTATAATAATCTCTTGATTTGTTAATGAAAATATAATAAAATGAATTAGTTAATCATAGCATGTAGTATTGAAAAGGAAAGAAAAATGAGCGATAACAAGAATAATGATGATATTGAATTAGATTTTTTAGATGACGAAACAGAATTAAACTTTTTAGACATCGATGAAGATTCTAAATATGATATTGATTTAGAGGATTTTGACAATGACGAAGAAAGCGAAGATGATTCACTTGACGATGAAATAACATATTATGATGAGGATGACAATGTAGACTCAGTCAAGAAAAAACTTACAAAAGAGCAGATTATAAATAGGGTTATGATAGGTATGGGTGCCGCTATAGCCGGATTTACAATATTTTACGGTGTTGCTGCATATGGAATATTCCATAAAGACAAAAATGATGGAAATAATCAAGTTGTTGCAGAGTCTGAGACAACAACAGATGCAGCCCAGGCAGGAAAATTTGTAAGTCCATATTCTGATGAGAATATTGAAGAAGATGTCAAAAATGTTATAAACAGTGCACAGTTATCTCCAGTAAAGACTAATTTTGCTGAACTGGATAATAATGTACAGACAGTTTTAGACCAGACAGTGGATAGTTCCAAGACTAATTACGAAAATGTTAGAAATATCTATGATTACCTTATGGCTAATTATAAATATCAGGCAAAATCCTATGTAGATGATGATGCAGTATATAGTACAGTTTCTGGGGTAAATTACGTTGCAACACTTGATATGAAGATTATATACAGAGCAAATAAATCACTTCAGAATAATCAGGGTTCCCCAGATGATTTTGCATGTGCATTTACAGTACTAACAAGAGCATATGGACTTGAATCTTACTATATTGATGGAGCGATATATAATAAAGATGGAGATTATGAATCTCATGGTTATGCAATTGTAGTTATTGGAGGACAGAAATATATATTTGATCCTGCTTATGATTCAATATTACTTAGTGACTCTCAGGTTGAAGAAGAAGTAACAACAGCAGCCGAAACAGAGATGACTGAAAAAGAAGCTGCAACAGAAGATGTACAGGATAAGATTGCTAAACTTAAAACAAAACAGAACACTTCACCAAAGTATTTTTCATTCTGTAAACTATTCAGTCAGGTTTCAGATGTATATACAACTGATGATGTAGGAAGTTCAATGGAAAACTTTGGTAACTTTGAGGCACTTGGAGAGTTGACATTTGAAGTTACAATGACAAGTGATAATGGACAGAGTTCATATGGTAAAGTTTCATACAAAGCTGGATACAGTGAAGAGGGTAATTCCACAGCATCAGAGGGTGATATTGCAATCCCAGTTAATTCAACAATTAATCTTAAAGGTGTGGTTACAGGAAGTAACAATAACACATGGAAACTTGTAGTAAAGACATATGACAGTAAGATGAATTATATTAAGGAAACAACAATATATAATGATACGGATTCGTTATCAGAAAATACATTATCTTACAGCCCAAGCAAAGGCGGATATGCAAAACTTATTTATATGGTTACAGATGCAAATGGAAGAACATGTACAGTATCTAAGACTGTAAGAGTAACAGGTGATGACTATGTAGTGGAAGAAGAGACAGAGAGACAGACTACTACAAAGAAATACGTTGAAGAAAAGCAGACGACAGAGGTGTACACAAAGAAGCAGCAGCCTACAACTACAAAAGAGGTGGTTACAGAAGCAACGACAACTGAGAAAGTTACGGAACCAGCTACAACCGTTGAGGAACAAAAACCTGTGGAAGAAAATCCTACAGAGGCTGAAGAAAAGCCTCCAGTTCAGGAAGAGACAACAGCACAATAGAATATAAAACTGTCGCATTATTTGCGGCAGTTTTTTTTACAGAAGCGATATATAAATTGCAGTAAATAAAATAGTGATTGGAGAAATTAATGATATTAGATGTTAAAGGACTGAGTCATGGATTTGGTGACAGAGCAATTTTTAATGATGTATCTTTCAGATTGCTTAAGGGAGAACATATTGGACTTGTTGGAGCAAATGGAGAGGGTAAATCTACATTTTTTAATATTATTACAGGAAAATTACAGCCGGATGAGGGTAAAGTCGAATGGAATAAAAATGTAAGAGTGGGTTATCTTGACCAGCACGCAGTACTTGAAAAGGGGATGACTATAGAAAATGTATTAAAAAGTGCATTTGCTTATCTTTTTGATATGGAAAAGCATATGAATGAGATATGTGATAAACTTGGTGACACATCTATTCAAGAATCAGTAATGAATGAAATGATGGAGGAACTTGGAACTATACAGGAGGCTCTTATGAGCCATGATTTCTATAACATTGATGTAAAAGTTGCAGAAGTTGCAGGTGCGTTAGGAATTATGGATTTAGGATTAGACAGGGATGTGACTGATTTAAGTGGTGGACAGAGAACGAAAGTACTCATGGCAAAATTATTACTTGAAAAACCAGACATTCTCCTGCTTGATGAGCCAACAAACTATTTGGATGAAGGACATATAGAGTGGTTAAAGAGATATTTACAGGAATACGAGAATGCATTTATTCTGATTTCACATGATATTCCATTCTTGAATAGCGTTGTGAATATCATTTATCATATGAATAACCAGGAATTAAACAGATATGTTGGAGATTATGACAAATTCCTTGAAGTATATGAAATGAAAAAATCCCAGCTAGAAGCTGCTTATAAGAGACAGCAGAAGGAAATTGATGATTTAAAGGATTTTGTCGCCAGAAATAAGGCTAGAGTTTCTACCAGAAATATGGCTATGTCAAGACAGAAAAAACTTGATAAGATGGATGTTATAGAATTGCAGAGGGAGAAGCCAAAGCCTGAGTTTAATTTTAAGGAAGCCAGAAAAACAGGAAAAGTTGTTTTTGAGACAAATGATTTAGTTATAGGATATGACAATGTGCCACTTTCAAAACCGATTAATCTAAGAATGGAAAGAGGAGAAAAGATTGCTGTAATTGGAACAAATGGAATTGGTAAATCAACATTCCTAAAAAGTGTACTCGGGATTATAGAACCGGTAAGTGGAAAAGCAACACTTGGAGATTATCTTTCAATTGGATATTTTGAGCAGGAAAGTAAAATGAGTGACAATTCATGTATAGAAGAAATTTGGGAAGAATTTCCTTCATATACACAGTATGAAGTACGATCAGCTCTTGCAAAATGTGGTCTGACGACAAAGCATATAGAAAGTCTGGTAAGGGTATTAAGTGGAGGCGAGCAGGCGAAGGTAAGACTTTGTAAATTAATCAATAGGGAAACAAATATATTGTTACTTGATGAGCCTACAAATCATTTAGATACAGATGCAAAGGATGAATTGAAAAGAGCACTGAAGGAATATGGAGGATCAGTTTTATTAGTATGTCATGAGCCAGAGTTTTATAGTGATATTGTTGATAAAATCTGGAATATTGAAGAGTACTCATTACTGTCAGTTTAAGCAGAGGAAAAACAAATGGATTATTACGAACAATGCAGTTTATGTCCTAGAAAATGCCATGTAAACAGACATATTTGCACAGGCTTTTGTGGTGCAGGTGATATGTTAAAAGTTGCAAGGGCAGATTTGTATTTTGGCGAGGAGCCTTGCATAAGTGGAAAATCAGGTAGTGGGGCAATATTTTTCAGCGGGTGCAATTTAAAATGTGAGTTTTGTCAGAATTTCAGACTTTCTCATGAAAATTTTGGAGTTGAAATATCATCTGAAAAACTGGCCAGGATTATGATTGATTTGAGAGATAAAGGTGCGTTAAATATTAACCTAGTCACTGGGACAATGTACATACCTGGAATAATTGAGGCACTTGATAAAGTTAAAGATAAACTTGGAATACCCGTAGTGTATAACAGCAGCGGATATGAATCAGCAGATGCAATTAGACTGTTAAATAATTATGTTGATATATACCTTACTGACATTAAATATTATGATGACAGATTTGCAATGAGATATTCTGGTTCACCAGATTATTTTGAAAACACATCGGAAGCCCTAATGGAGATGATGAATCAAAAGGGAAAACTAAATTTTTATGATAATAAGAAATTTGATGATGAATCTGCAATTTTAAAATCCGGTGTAATAATCAGACATCTGATTATGCCAGGTCTGAGAAAAGATTCAATTAAGATACTGGATTATCTGAATGAAAAATATGATAATAAAAATTATATACTCAGCCTCATGAGTCAGTATACACCTAGTTATAGGGCTCTTAAGCATAAGGAGATAAACAGAACAGTAACTACCTTTGAGTACGACAGCGTTGTAAATCATGCCATAAAACTAGGATTTGACAATACCTATATACAGGGAAGAGATAGTCAGTCGGAAGAATATACACCAGAATTTGATTTTACGGGAATAGATTAACTCAGCTGTGATTAAAAATTTTTCATCACAGATTTAAAAAATTAGAAACTGAGATATAATATAATCAGAACAAATTTAACGGAGGTAACATAATGGAACGACCAAATGCGTGGAAAACATATACAAAAAAAGATTTAGAAAAACTTGAAGTATTAAATAAAGATTACATGGATTTTCTGGATAAGGGGAAGACAGAGAGAGAATGTGTAAAGAGAGCAATAGAACTTGCTAAAGAATCTGGGTACAAGGATTTAAAGGAAATCATAAAAAAGGATAAGAAAATAAAAACAGGTGACAAAGTATATTATTCACACATGGATAAAGCAGTAGTATTTTTCAATATCGGAAAGAATCCTATTGAGAATGGTATGAATATTCTGGGTGCACATATCGATTCACCAAGACTTGATATAAAACAAAACCCTTTATATGAAGATACAGAAATTGCATATCTTGATACACATTATTACGGTGGAATTAAAAAATATCAGTGGGTCACAATTCCACTGGCAATTCATGGTGTGATAGCAAAAAAAGATGGCTCCGTTATTGATATAGTTATAGGGGAAGAAGATAGTGACCCTGTTGTATTTGTTTCGGATTTATTAATACACCTTGCACAGACTCAGCTTGAGAAAAAGGGTGCAAAAGTAGTAGAGGGAGAAGATCTTAATGTAATTATAGGAAATCTTCCAGTTAAGGACGAAGAAAAGGAAGCAGTTAAGAAGAATATCCTGAAATTAATAAAAGAAAAATATGATTTTGAAGAAGAAGATTTTATGTCTGCGGAACTTGAAGTTGTCCCTGCAGGCAGAGCAAGAGAAGCTGGAATTGATAGAAGTATGATCTTAGCATATGGACAGGATGACAGAGTATGCGCATATACCTCATTAGCTGCAATGTTAAACAAAAATAAAGTTGAAACAACTTCATGTACACTGTTAGTTGACAAGGAAGAGATAGGCAGTGTTGGAGCAACTGGAATGAGATCTAAATTTTTTGAAAATATTCTTGCGGAATTGTTAGACAGAATGGGAGAATACAGCGATTTGAAATTAAGAAGAGTACTTTCTAATTCAAAGATGCTATCATCAGATGTAAGTGCTGCATTTGATCCAACATATGCATCAGTATTCGAAAAAAAGAACGCAGCATATTTTTCAAAAGGAATTGTAATAAATAAATATACAGGAAGCAGAGGAAAGTCTGGCTCAAATGATGCCAATGCAGAATACCTTGGAGAAATAAGAAGAATATTTGATAAACACAAAGTAGCATTTCAGACTGCCGAACTTGGAAAAGTAGACCAGGGGGGCGGTGGAACAATCGCATATATAATGGCATTATATGGAATGGATGTAATAGACAGCGGAGTTGCGGTACTCAATATGCATGCACCACACGAAGTTGTAAGTAAAGCCGATGTTTATGAAGCACTGAAGGCATACGAGGCATTTATTTCGGAGTAAAAGAACGATTCGGACGTGCTTTCGGGGTACACACTCCCGTTCGGTGAGGGCGACAGTGGATACTAAGCTCTGCCAGCAATGCAGTCAATCGCTAAGTACCAGCGCTCTCACAACGGTCCCCCAAAAAAAACAGATGCGACCGCATCTGTTCTTCTACAGCTGGTTAAGATTTCTGCTGCATATTTTTTGCAATAAATAGTTAATTTCAGCCAACTGGTAAATTGTATTTTCAATACAATAACGAATTACAAGGTCTGAAATCGATGAATTTGTGAGGGCATATCCCTCTGATTTGAGTAATCTTCTTGACTCAGCTATGTTTAAGTTGAGACCGAAACAGACGGCTAATGCCTCCCATTTCTCTACATTTCCTTTCTTATCAGAAGAAAATATTTTTGAATCAAGTCCAAAGGATTTGCATATAACAGAATCCTTTTTCTTTTTATCTGTTAGATATATTGATGCAATCTCAGGAAACGTATTGGGATTGCCATGGGACTCATACCATTCATCACACTTTTCTCTTTCAGGATCAGATTTTATTGTAAGTGTATTGAATGCATATCTATCACTGCCTCGTTCTCTTACATAATGAACCTGAATAAAAGAGCGGGCTTCTTCACAATGCTCTTCATATCTTTTGTTAATTGTCTTTGTTTTAAAATTAAAAATAGACAAAATAACCACCACTTTCTAGTAAACTTCAAAATACACCATAATATAATACCATAATTTTATTAAAAATTGGGAAAAAAATGCAAAATACCTTTAAATATCTGACAAAATAAAGTAAAATAAAGTAACAAATTTTATGATTAGAATAGGAAAGGAGCAGGAAATGTCAAGAAATCAGGATCATATAAGAAACTTTTGCATAATTGCACATATAGATCATGGCAAATCTACTCTTGCAGACAGAATAATAGAAATGACAGGTACACTGACAAGCAGGGAAATGCAGGCACAGGTACTTGATAATATGGAATTAGAGAGAGAAAGAGGAATTACAATAAAATCTCAGGCAGTACGAATTGTTTATACAGCAAAGGATGGAGAGGAATATATTTTCAATTTGATTGATACTCCGGGACATGTAGATTTTAATTATGAGGTTTCGAGGAGTTTAGCGGCATGTGATGGAGCAGTGCTTGTTGTAGATGCAGCCCAGGGTGTAGAAGCACAGACTTTAGCAAATGTATATATGGCGCTAGATCACGATCTTGATGTTATGCCTGTAATAAATAAAATAGATCTTCCTAGTGCAGATCCAGAGAGAGTAATAGAGGAAATTGAGGATGTAATAGGAATTGAGGCGGAGGATGCACCACTTATTTCTGCAAAAAGCGGAATTAATATTGACCAAGTATTAGAGCAGATAGTAAATAAGATACCTGCACCATCTGGGGATGAGGATGCACCACTTCGCGCACTTGTATTTGACAGTATTTATGATTCATATAAGGGAGTAATTGTATTCTTCAGAATATTTGATGGAAGCATTAAAGCTGGAGATGTAGTTAAAATGATGGCTACAAATGCTTCATTTAATGTTGTTGAAGTTGGATACTTCGGTGCAGGACAGTATATACCTTGCGACAAATTAACAGCAGGAATGGTTGGATATTTTACTGCCAGCATAAAGAACGTGAAAGAGACTAGAGTCGGAGACACAATAACTAATGCGGAAAATCCGTGCAGTGATCCACTTCCAGGTTATAAGAAAGTAAATTCAATGGTATATTGTGGAATATATCCGGCAGACAGTGCAAAATATCCAGAACTTAGAGATGCATTGGAAAAACTCCAGTTAAATGATGCTTCACTTAATTATGAACCGGAGACATCATTAGCATTGGGCTTTGGATTTAGATGCGGATTTCTTGGATTGCTTCATTTGGAAATAATTCAGGAAAGACTTGAGAGAGAATATAATCTTGATTTAGTTACAACAGCACCTGGTGTTATTTACAAGGTTTATCAGACAAATGGTGATGTAATTGAACTTACAAATCCTTCGAATTTACCTGATTCCTCATTAATTGACTATATGGAGGAACCAATTGTCAAGGCAGAGATAATGGTGACAACAGAATTTATTGGATCCATTATGGAATTATGTCAGGAACGAAGGGGAGAATATAAAGGAATGGAATATATTGAGGGTACACGTGCTCTGTTAAAATATGACCTTCCTTTAAATGAAATAATATATGATTTCTTTGATGCATTAAAATCAAGATCAAGAGGTTATGCATCCTTCGATTATGAACTTAAAGGATATGAAAAATCAGAACTGGTTAAATTAGACATCCTGATTAACAGAGAAGAAGTTGATGCTCTCTCATTTATAGTTCATGCAAGCACAGCCTATGAGCGTGGAAGAAAAATGTGTGAGAAATTAAAAGAAGAAATTCCAAGACAGCTTTTTGAAATACCAATCCAGGCTGCCATTGGAAGCAAAGTAATTGCAAGAGAGACTGTAAAAGCAATGAGAAAAGATGTTCTTGCCAAGTGTTATGGTGGAGATATATCAAGAAAGAAGAAACTGTTAGAGAAACAAAAAGAAGGAAAGAAACGTATGCGCCAGGTAGGTAATGTGGAAATTCCTCAGAAAGCTTTTATGAGTGTGCTTAAATTAGATGAGAACTAGAAAAGTATACCCAGAAACTGGAGATAATTATGGCAGGAATATATATTCATATACCATTTTGTGTTAGAAAATGTCTATATTGTGATTTTGTATCTGGAGAAGGCACCGTAAAAGACATGGAAATGTATGTTGATTCTCTTGTTAATGAGATCAATAATACTTATATAGAAGAATGTATTGATTCGGTTTTTGTTGGTGGTGGAACTCCATCCATACTTTCTGGAAAATTAATGGAAAAGATTTTTGAAACGCTAAATAATAAATTTGATTTTGACAGAAATTGTGAAATAACTATAGAAGCAAATCCTGGTACGATAGATGAAAATAAATTGGAATCTTATTTGAAATGTGGAATCAACAGACTTAGCATAGGGCTTCAGAGTGCTGATGACAAGGAACTTGCTAAACTTGGAAGAATTCATAATTATGAACAATTTTTGGAAAGTTATTCATTAGCAAAAAATAAAGGATTTACTAATATAAATATTGACTTAATGTCGGCTTTGCCAGGGCAGACAATAGAATCATATAAGGATACAATTGATAAAGTCTTAGGACTTAATCCAGCGCATATATCAGCATATAGTCTGATAATTGAGGAAGGTACATTCTTTTATGATAAATACAATATTGACAATGAAAAACTTCCAGCTGAAGAAAGACTTCCATCTGAGGAAACCGAAAGAGAAATGTATTATTATACAAAAGAAGCTCTTGCTAAAAAAGGTTACTTTAGATATGAAATATCTAATTATTCAAAACCAGGATTTGAGTGCCGACATAATTTAAAATATTGGAACAGAGAGAATTATTATGGCTTTGGAGTATGTGCAGCATCATTTGTAAATAATCGGAGATATAGAAATATATCTGATACAAAAAAATATATCTCATTAAAAGGAAATCCGGATGAAGTGAGAGAAGAGGTTACACACTTAACACAGAAAGAAGCAATGGAAGAATTTATGTTTCTAGGACTCAGGAAAATAAATGGTGTATCTAAAGAAAAATTTAAAAATGAATTTGCTAAAGATATCTCAGAGGTTTATGGAAATGTTATTGAAAAATACAAGAAAATAAATCTTATCGACGAAAATGATGAGTATATTTTATTGACAGATAAGGGCATTAATGTTAGCAATATTGTGATGTCAGAATTTTTGCTTGATTAACTTTTAAAAGGCTTGTTATTTTCAGAATTGTGAGTTAATATATATTATAATTTTACAAAATAGAAATGAATGGAGGGATAGCATGGGTGATGTTTATCACGAATGGCTGATAAAGAGAAGAAGAACTATAATAGATATTCTTATAAGAATATTATTTATTCTTCTAACACTTACTACGTTCTTTTTATCATTTTTTGGTACATTGTCAAGAGTAATATTTTTCATACTTGCGATAGCATTTGCTTATCTTACAAGATATATGTTCCAGAGAACTGATGTTGAATATGAATACAGTTTTTTAAGCGGGGAACTTCAAATCGACAGAATATGTGGGAAAGCCAGAAGAAAAGCCTGCTACAAGATTGAGATGAATAAGGTTGAGGCTGTTGCAAAGGAAGGTTCACCAGAGCTAGAACAGTTTGAGAGACAGAATTACAAATATAAAGACTATTCATCCTTAGAAGATACAGACAGAAGATATGTTGTATTTGAGAGAAAAGATAAGGAATTAGTAAAGATTATTTTTGAACCAAATGAAGAAATAGTCAATGATATGAAGACATTCGCACCAAGAAAGGTATTTGAATAATATTTAATTTATTGGTGTTGACATGTAAATTCAAATCTGATAGAATTATGCAATTACAATGAGAAAGTGAGGAAAATAAAATGGGACAGATTATTGGCGAAGGAATAACATTTGATGACGTATTATTAGTACCAGCATATTCAGAAGTTACACCTAACATGGTAGATTTATCTACACATCTTACCAAGTCTATTAAACTTAACATTCCAATGATGAGTGCAGGAATGGACACAGTTACAGAATACAGAATGGCAATTGCTATGGCTAGACAGGGTGGAATAGGAATTATTCACAAGAATATGTCTATTGAGGCTCAGGCTGAAGAGGTAGATAAAGTTAAACGTTCAGAGAATGGAGTTATAACAGATCCATTTTATTTATCAGGAGAAAATACATTAGAAGATGCCAACAACTTGATGGCAAAATTCAGAATTTCAGGTGTTCCTATCGTAACAGAGGATAAGAAATTAGTTGGAATCATAACAAACAGAGATTTAAAATTTGAGACAGATTTCTCAAAGAAAATCAAGGAATCTATGACTACAGAGAATCTTGTTACAGCTAAAGAGGGAATCACACTTGAAGAAGCTAAGAAGATTTTAGCAAGCGCAAGAAAAGAAAAACTCCCAATTGTTGATGATAATTATGTATTAAAGGGATTAATCACAATAAAGGATATTGAGAAACAGATTAAATATCCATTATCAGCTAAGGATGCTCAAGGAAGACTTCTCTGTGGTGCAGCAGTTGGAATAACAGCTAACGTTATGGACAGAATTGCAGCTTTAGTAGAAGCTAAGGTTGATGTTATCGTTGTTGACTCAGCACATGGTCAGTCAAAGAATGTTATAGATACAATCAGAAAGATTAAGACAGCATATCCTGATTTACAGGTAATAGCAGGTAATGTTGCAACAGGAGAAGGTACAAAAGCTTTAATAGAAGCTGGTGCAGATGCTGTTAAAGTAGGTATAGGACCTGGTTCTATTTGTACAACAAGAGTTGTTGCAGGTATTGGTGTTCCTCAGGTTACAGCTATTATGGAAGCATACAAGGTTGCAAAAGAATATGGTGTTCCAATAATTGCAGATGGTGGTATCAAATTCTCAGGAGATATGACAAAAGCAATTGCAGCAGGTGGCGATGTATGTATGATGGGAAGCATGTTTGCAGGTTGTGATGAAGCACCTGGTGATTTCGAGTTATATCAGGGAAGAAAATATAAAGTTTACCGTGGAATGGGTTCTATTGCAGCTATGGAAAATGGTAGCAAGGATAGATATTTCCAGGCAGGCGCTAAGAAACTTGTTCCAGAAGGTGTTGAAGGACGAGTTGCTTATAAGGGAACAGTAGAAGATACTGTATTCCAGCTTGTAGGTGGTTTAAGAGCAGGTATGGGATATTGTGGAGCAAAGGATATTCCTACACTTCAGGATACAGGGAAGTTTGTAAAGATTTCAGCAGCTTCACTTAAGGAAAGTCATCCACATGACATCCACATCACAAAAGAAGCACCAAACTATAGCATTGATGCATAATTAGTTTAAGAATAAATATATACCCAGCTGCAACAGCGGCTGGGTTTTTCTAAATTGTGTGACGGAAATTATTTCGGAGGTGATATTTGTGGCAAATGAAATGACAGATAAAGATATTCAGAAGATAAAGGATGAAATAGAACACAGAAAACTTGTTGTCAGGAAAGAGGCACTTGAAGCAGTAAAAGAGGCAAGGGCTCAGGGAGATTTAAGTGAAAACTTCGAGTACTATGCAGCCAAAAGGGATAAGAATAGAAATGAAAGCAGAATCAGGTATTTAGAAGGACTGCTAAAAAATGCCAGAATCATTAGTGAAGACAGGAAAGATGATGAAGTAGGGCTTTATTCTGTGGTAACACTTTATTTAGAAGAAGATGATGATACGATGGAAGTAAAACTTGTTACTTCAATCAGGGGAAATTCTATGGCAGGAAAAATAAGCATAGATTCACCATTAGGTAAAGCTATAAAGGGACATAAGGTAGGAGACAGAGTTCATATTAAAGTATCTGACGATTATGGTTACTATGCAGTAATAAAGAAAATTATACAGACAGAAGACGACGGAACTGATGATATCAGGAGTTATTAATCAGGAGATTTAAATGAACAATATTTTAGAAAATTCAAATATAGAGGATTTTAATAAATTTATTAGAGAAGCAGTTTCACCATTCCATACAACCGAGTCAGCTAAAAAAAGGCTGAAATTAAAAGGTTTTAAGGAACTAAAAGCAGGAGAAGATTTTGATATCCGTGCAGGTGAAAAATATTATATTGATATTTATGATTCATCACTTATGGCATTTACTGTTGGAAAGAATTTCACTTTGGATAGAAACTGGAGCAAAAAAGGAGTATTAAGATGTACATCCAGTCATACCGATTTCCCGGGATTTAAGATAAAACCAGATAGTGTTATTAAGGATAAGCAGTCTGGAAAAATATTTATCAAGGTTAATACTGAAGGGTATGGCGGGGCGATATTAAACACATGGATGGACAGACCGCTTAGTATTGCAGGGCGGATTATAGTCAGAGGAAAAGACGAATTTAGTCCAGAGTCAGTGAATGTAAATGTAGATAAACCTGTACTAATTATACCTAATCTAGCAATACACCTTAATAGAAATATAAATAAAGGTATAGAGTTAAATAAGCAGAAAGATTTGATACCGATTGCAGGAATAAGTGATGAACTTCATGATAACGTTAAGGATTACGTAATTGATGTTATTTTGAAAGAGGAATTAAACAGGGCACATATTATCAAGGAAAATATATTGGACTACGAACTTTATTTATACAATAAAGATGATGGTCAGACAATTGGAGTTAATGGAGAGATGTTTTCAGCACCGAGAATAGATAATCTCTCATCTGTCTATGCACAACTGAATGCCATCATTAATTCTAAGAATGACGATTCGCTGAATGTAGCATTTTTCTTTGATAATGAGGAAATTGGAAGCAGAACAAAGCAGGGAGCAGCATCTGCAATATCTATTATGATGCTTGAAAAAATATATGAAGAGATGGGATTTGACAAGATAAGAATGACAGATGATATAATTAATGGAATAATGATTTCCTGTGATGTTGCACATGGCTATCATCCTAATTATCCGGAAAAATCCGATGTTACAAACAAGGTAATTCTTGGAGGAGGAATTGTAGTTAAAGTCGCAGCTGCACAGACATATTCAAATGACGGAATAGGTATTGCCGTTGTAAAAGAAATATGCAGAAAAAAATCCATACCATATCAGATATTTGTCAATCGTTCAGATATGGCAGGGGGACAGACTTTAGGAGCAATATTCCAGACTGTTATGCCTATCAGAACAATAGATATTGGAATAGCAGTATTAGCAATGCACTCTGCACGTGAACTTATGGGGACAGAAGATGAAAAAACTTTAGAAAAGTTTTTGACAGGTTATTACTCTTAGGGTATTATATTACACAGACGAGTAAAAAGAATCTATAGAAAGAAATGTCATAACTGACAGAGGAGTTTGAAATGGAAAACGAAAATACATCAAAGAATTTTATTGAGATGATAATTGATAAAGATTTAAGTGAGGGAAGATTTGACCATGTACAGACAAGATTTCCTCCTGAACCAAATGGATATTTACATATTGGACATGCTAAATCGATTCTTTTGAATTATGGTTTGTCTAAAAAATATAATGGAAAATTCAATATGAGATTCGATGATACAAATCCAACAAAAGAAAAAGTTGAGTTTGTAGAATCAATAAAAGAAGATATAAAATGGTTAGGCGCAGAATGGGAAGACAGATTATTTTTCGCATCAGATTATTTTCCAAAAATGTATGAGGCAGCAGTCAAACTTATAAAAAAAGGTAAAGCATATGTTTGTGACCTTACAGCTGATGAAATCAGAGAATACAGAGGAACCCTTACTGAACCAGGAAAAGAGAGTCCATACAGAAACAGAACAGTAGAAGAGAATTTAGAATTGTTCGAAAATATGAAAAACGGAAAATATGCAGATGGTGAGAAAGTATTAAGAGCAAAAATAGATATGGCATCACCAAATATTAATATGAGAGATCCAATTATTTACAGAGTAGCTCATATGACACATCATAGAACAGGAGATACATGGTGTATTTATCCAATGTATGATTTTGCACATCCGATAGAAGATGCACTTGAAGGAATCACTCATTCTATATGTACATTGGAATTTGAAGATCACAGACCACTCTACGACTGGGTTGTAAATGAATTAGAATTTGAAAATCCACCAAGACAGGTAGAATTTGCAAAACTATATCTTACCAACGTAGTTACTGGAAAGAGATATATCAAGAAACTTGTGGAAGATGGTATAGTAGATGGATGGGATGATCCGAGACTTGTTTCTATTGCAGCACTTAGAAGAAGAGGATTTACTCCAGAATCAATAAAAATGTTTGTAGACCTTGTTGGTGTATCAAAGAGCAACAGCTCAGTTGATTACGCTATGCTTGAGTATTGCATTAGAGAGGATTTAAAGAGCAAGACAAAGAGAGTAATGGCAGTATTAGATCCTGTAAAGCTTGTAATAGATAATTATCCTGAGGATCAGGTTGAATACTTTGAAATGATTAATAATCCTGAAAATGAGGAAATGGGAACTAGAAAAGTTCCATTTTCAAAAGAGCTTTATATTGAGAGAGAAGACTTCATGGAAGAACCACCTAAGAAATATTTCAGATTATTCCCAGGAAATGAAGTAAGACTTATGAATGCATATTTTGTAACATGTACAGGATGTGAAAAGGATGCAGATGGAAACGTAACAGTTGTACATGCAACATATGATCCTGAGACTAGAAATGGAAATGGATTTACAGGTAGAAAAGTAAAGGGAACAATTCACTGGGTAAGCACAGCTAAGGCTGTTCAGGTAGAGGCAAGATTATTTGAGAATATTGTGGATGAGGAAAAAGGCAAGCTCAATGAAGATGGAACATTAAATCTTAATCCAAATTCTAAAACAGTAGTAAATAATTGCTATGTTGAAGAAAATATTAACGAAGCAAAACCTGGAGATAAATTCCAGTTTGTAAGAAATGGTTATTTCTGTGTAGATACAAAAGATACAACTGATGATAAATTAGTATTTAACAGAATAGTTTCATTAAAGAGTTCATTTAAATTACCTAAGTAATAATTACGCAAAATATAAAAGAGGTTTTAAACATTGTTTAAAACCTCTTTTTTAATAAAAGTAAAATGAATTAATCTTCGTCTTTTTTGTCGTCTGCAATTTTAACGTTTAAATTAACCTTTGGAGCATCTGATTCTGTATCCTTAGGGATTGTTACATAATCACGATTGTTATCCTCTGTCTTTACTTCTTCTTCGTCCTCGTCCTCATCGTCATCTAAATCAAGGTCGTCAAAATCATCATCATCGTCATCATCGAAATCAAGTAAATCGTCGTCATCAAAATCATCAGATGATGCCTTATACTTATTATAAATTGCCATTCCACCAGCGGCAACAGCTGCTGCAACTGCTGTAAATACTACAGCTTTTCCAAATTTTTTAGCCATGTTCATACTCCTTTCACGTAAAAAATGCTTTTTTTGAATATATATATTGTAATACTTATTGTGGAAAAAATAAAGGAAAATTATCAATAAAATGCAAAAAAATAATAATTGTAAATAAAAGATGCAGGCTATATAATGACTGTATCGAAAAATAAAAATGGACAGGTGAAAAATGAATACAAATAACACAAAAATTGCTTTTTTTGACATAGATGGGACAATTTATTTATATGGAAAGGGCGTTCCTGATGATACTAAAAGCTCTATTAAAAAATTCAGGGAAAACGGTAATATTGCAGTAATTTGCACAGGAAGGACAAAAAACATGATTTTTCCTGAAATACTTGATATTGGTTTTGACGGAATAATTGCTGGAGCAGGAACATATGTGGATTGCCAGGGAGCTTTTTATAAGTATATACTTCCAGAAGAAATTTCATGGTCTGTTGTTTCTGACATGAAAAAAAATAAAATTATTCCTGTCCCAGAAGGAATAGAAAATATCTTTTTTGATAAAAAAAATATACCTTCTGAATATAGGAAATTGTATGATCATTATATCCAGAAAATTCCAGAACATGTTAAGGATATTGATGAGGTGACTGAACTAAATGTTTCAAAATTAAGTGGAATGATGACAGATTTAGATCTAGGTGCAAAATTTATAGAGAAATACAAAGACAGGTTTAATATTGTGTTTCATAGCAAAGAATTTATTGAGATGATACCGAATGAGTTTTCAAAGGCAAGAGGAATTGACTACCTCATAGAAAAATTAGAAATACCTATAGAAGATACATATGCATTTGGAGATGGAATGAATGATTATGAAATGCTTAAATATGTAAAATATGGTGTGGCCATGGGAAATGCCAGTGAAGATTTCAAGAATAAAATAAAATATGTAACGGAAGATTATGACAAAGGAGGAATATCCAAAGCACTTAGGAGGTTTGGATTGATATAAGATGCATTTTAATTATACGGAAGATAATAATAATCTGATTATAAATGGAGTAACAGATTTTGATATTATGCAGACAATGGAATGTGGCCAGTGTTTTCATTTTCAGAAAATTGATGATTTAGAATACGGTCTGGTATATAAGGATAACCTTTTGCATATAAAACAAGAGGGAGATAAATTAATATTAGAAGACACCAGTATTTCAGACTTTGAAAAAATCTGGAAACACTATTTTGATTTGGACAGGGATTATAAATCTATAAAAGAAAAACTGATAGAGGCAGATGAAAGATTAAGAGAAGTTATAGATAAGAATTATGGAGTCAGGATTCTGAATCAGGATTTTACAGAAACACTAATGTCTTTTATTATCTCACAGAATAAGCAGATACCTCATATCAAGAAAATAGTTCAGGATTTATCAAGAAAATATGGTAATTATCTGGGAGCAATTAACGGAGAAGAGTTTTATTCATTTCCTGATGTAGGACAGCTGGGCAATATACAGATTGAAGACTACAGGAAATGTAAAACAGGTTTCAGGGCACCATATCTTTTTGAAGCAGCTATGTGGATTGGAGGTAAGGAAAACATTGGAATGGAACTCTCTGATTTAGGATATGAAACAGCAAAGGAGAAGTTAAAAGAGATAAAGGGAGTAGGTGATAAGGTTGCAAATTGTGTTCTTCTATTTTCATTGGGATATAGAAACTCTTTTCCAGTAGATGTGTGGATAAAACGAATAATGGAAGAAATGTATTTTGGAAAAACTACAGATAATAATAAAATAATGGAATTTGCCAAGGAAAAATTTGGGGAACTTGGCGGATATGCTCAGCAATATTTATTTTTCTATGCAAGAGAGAATCTAAAAAAATAATACACTTTTTAAAAATACAAGAAAATTAATGAAAAAATAAGAAAAAATTAGTTTAATAGAGAAAAAATGTAAAAATAGATGAATTTTTAACCTTGCTAAAATACTTATAAGCAAGTATTATATTTAACAGTGATTAGCACTCGAAGTAAATGAGTGCTAATAGATAAAGAAAAAAGAAATTAGATTAAATAGAATGGAGGAATTTTATAATGAAGTTAGTACCATTAAATGACAGAGTTGTATTAAAACAGTTAATTGCAGAGGAAACTACAAAATCAGGTATTGTTTTACCAGGTCAGGCAAAAGAAAAACCACAGCAGGCAGAGGTTATTGCAGTAGGACCAGGCGGACTTGTTGATGGAAAAGAAGTTAAGATGGAAGTCAAGGAAGGAGATAAAGTAATCTACTCTAAATATTCAGGAACAGAAGTAGAAGTTGACGATGAAAAATATGTGATTGTAAGACAGAGCGATATTCTTGCAATCGTAGAATAATAATTGGAGGTAATTAAAAATGGCAAAGGAAATTAAATATGGAGCAGATGCTCGTAAATCATTAGAAGCAGGAGTTAATAAATTAGCAAATACAGTAAAGGTTACACTTGGACCAAAAGGAAGAAACGTTGTTCTTGATAAATCATATGGTGCACCACTTATTACAAATGATGGTGTTACAATTGCAAAAGAAATCGAACTTGAAGACTCATTTGAAAATATGGGAGCTCAGCTTGTTAAGGAAGTTGCTACAAAGACAAATGATGTAGCTGGTGATGGAACAACTACAGCTACAGTTCTTGCTCAGGCAATGATTAATGAAGGAATGAAGAACCTTGCAGCTGGTGCAAATCCAATTATCTTAAGAAAAGGTATGAAGAAAGCAACAGATGAGGCAGTAAAGGCAATAAGAGAAATGTCAAGTCAGGTTACAGGTAAAGATCAGATTGCAAAAGTTGCAGCTATTTCAGCAGGTGATGAAGAAGTTGGTAACATGGTAGCAGATGCAATGGAAAAAGTTTCAAACGATGGTGTTATCACAATCGAGGAATCAAAGACAATGCAGACAGAACTTGATCTTGTAGAAGGTATGCAGTTTGACAGAGGATACATTTCAGCATATATGGCAACAGATATGGATAAAATGGAAGCAGTCTTAGATGATCCATACATTCTCATTACAGACAAGAAAATCTCTAATATTCAGGAAATTTTACCAGTACTTGAACAGATCGTTCAGTCAGGTGCCAAACTACTTATAATTGCAGAAGATGTTGAAGGTGAAGCACTTACAACACTTATTGTTAATAAATTAAGAGGTACATTTAATGTAGTTGCAGTTAAAGCTCCAGGTTATGGTGACAGACGTAAAGAAATGCTTAAAGATATTGCAATCTTAACAGGTGGCCAGGTTATCTCAGAAGAACTTGGATTAGATTTAAAAGAGACAACAATGGATATGTTAGGACGTGCTAAATCTGTTAAGGTTCAGAAAGAAAACACAGTAATCGTTGAGGGTAAAGGCGATAAAGATAATATCGAAGCAAGAGTTGCTCAGATTAAGAAACAGATTGAAGAATCAACATCAGATTTTGATAAGGAAAAATTACAGGAAAGACTTGCTAAACTTGCTGGTGGTGTAGCTGTTATCCGTGTAGGTGCTGCAACAGAGACAGAAATGAAAGAAGGAAAACTTCGTATGGAGGATGCCTTAAATGCTACAAGAGCAGCAGTTGAAGAAGGTATCATTTCAGGTGGTGGATCAGCTTATATCCATGCATCTAAGAAAGTTGCAGAACTTGTTAAAGGTTTAGATGGAGATGAGAAGACAGGAGCAAATATTATTCTTAAAGCACTTGAAGCACCATTATTCACAATCTCATACAATGCAGGTCTTGAAGGATCAGTAATTGTAAATAAGGTAAGAGAATCAGAAGTAGGAACAGGTTTTGATGCACTCCATGGTGAATATGTAAACATGGTAGACGCAGGAATCCTTGATCCAGCAAAAGTAACAAGAAGTGCATTACAGAACGCAACAAGCGTAGCTTCAACATTACTCACTACAGAGTCAGTAGTTGCTTCAATTAAAGAAGAAACTCCAGCAATGCCAGCAGGCGGTGCCGGCATGGGCATGATGTAATAAATGTCTTAAGGGGGACCAGACGAAGTCTGGTGGATGCCTTAAGACAAGGCGACAAACCAGTTGATTTTCAACTGGTTTGTTGTCATATATAGAGATAGAAAAGAAG
>OMVN01000018.1:0-12526 GCA_900314525.1 uncultured Eubacteriales bacterium | reverse complement strand
TTAAGACAAGGCGACAAACCAGTTGATTTTCAACTGGTTTGTTGTCATATATAGAGATAGAAAAGAAGAAGGGGGACCAGACGAAGTCTGGTGGATGCCCCTTTGGCTATCGCATATTCTAAACGTATATGTGATAGCTTTTTTTTATGAAAAATTATGATATTATATAACTATCAATAGTTAATGAGAAATGCACGCATTTGTCCCATGTGGAATATCTTTCAAAAAGGAGGTTCAAATGAAGTTATTTAATACCCATAAACAACATTTATCATACGACAAAGAGAACAAAATACCTGTAATAAAGGCAAGTATATGCAATGGTGAGCAGGTAGCTGGATTTAAGGACATAAATACGGGACACATAGAAGAAATTATGCTGATAAATAACGAGACAGATTTAGCAAAATTTAAATCAATGTATGGAATTGATGGAGAAATTACTAAAGAATATTAATAAGGAGAATATCATGGGCTTTACACATTTACATGTACATACAAATTACAGTATTAACAGGGCTGTATGCAAAATAGAAGAACTAATACACACAGCTTGTGAATTAAATATGAGTGCTCTGGCAATAACTGATTATTATAATATATCAGGTATATATGAGTTTTATAATTGCTGTGTAATGTCAGGAATAAAGCCAATTATTGGATGTGAAATCTCCATAAAAGATAAAGTATCGTCAAATCTGATTTTACTAGCAAAGAATAATACTGGATTTGATAATATGAAAAAAATAATATCTCAGGGAAATTTTAACAGTGTGGAATATCCATATGTGGGAAAAGACACTCTTGTACAATATAGTAGTGGAATAATTGCAATCTGCCCATGTAATACAGGGATAATACAGACAATAGAGAAAAATGACTATAATGAGTTGTTAAAATCCATAAAGGAATATATGAAAATATTCAGAAATGATGATTTTTATATGGAGTATGATTTAAATGGAAATATAGAATATAATAATCTCTTAAAGAAAATTAGACTTGATACAGGCGCCCAGTTTGTGGCTTCAAATGAAGTGACCTATGTACTGAGAGAAGACAAGGCAGTTATGGATACAGTTAACTGCATAAATATGCGAAAAAATATTGATGAATATTACAGGGATAATTATGATGAAAGTGAACATTATTTAAAATCAGAAGAAGAGATTCGAAGTATTTGCGATGATGAGTTCGCAATTTTAAATACAAGTAATATTGCAAATGAATGTAATGTTACAATTGAAAAATTCCATAATTCGCTTCCAGACTATAATACTCCGGAGGGAAGCGATACTTTTTCTTATCTTCAAGAATTATGCATGGAGGGATTTTATAGAAAATACCCGGATGATAAAAGTGGAGAGGCATTAATAAGACTAAAGAAGGAACTTTGTGAAATAAAGGAAATGGGGTTCGTGAATTATTTTCTAATTGTATGGGATATAATGATGTTTGCAAAGCTTAAAAATATTCTTACAGGACCAGGAAGGGGTTCTGCAGCAGGAAGTATTGTTTCATATTGTCTTGATATCACAAAGATAGATCCATTGAAATATGGCCTTATATTTGAAAGATTTCTAAATAAGGACAGAGTATCTATGCCAGATATTGATATTGACTTTGAAATAGAGGGAAGAGAAGAAGTAATATCATATTTAATAAGAAAATATGGTAAAGACAAGGTTTCAAGGATTATAACATATAATAATTATACAAATGGTAATTCTGACAAAGAGATAGAGAAAATTTATGGAATAGACGATGAATCTCAGACTGGTGTTTATGAGATGAAAAAAATCAGGTCAATTGAAAATAAAATAAATGGGCTAAGAAAAGGTACATTACTTCATCCATGCGGATTATTAATTAGCAGAGATGAATTAATTAATATGGTTCCGCTTTCAATGACAGAAGAGGGAAATCTCGTTGCTGGATTAGAAACTTCTGTGCTTGAAAATCTGGGACTTTTAAAGATTGACCTGCTTCCGTTAAGAACAATATCTGTAATAAGAGATACTTTAAAACTTATTAATATAGATAAAACTTTTGACTTATCGGAAATTAATTATAATGATAAAAATGTATACGCATACATTGGGGAGGGATATACAGAAGGAATCTTTCAGCTTGAGGGCGAAGGCATGAAGAAATTTATGATGAAATTAAAACCAGAGAATTTTTCTGAACTTATGGCTGGAATTTCCCTATTCAGACCAGGACCAATAGACTTTATAGACAAATATCTCTCAGGAAGAAAAAATGGCAAAATTAAATACAGCGTACAAATGTTGGAAGATATTCTGAGTGAGACGTATGGATGTATAGTTTATCAGGAGCAGGTAATGGAAATAATGAAGAAACTTGCAGGTTTTGATTTAAGTAAAAGTGACAGAATCAGACTATATATTTCAAAGAAAAAAATAAACGAAGTAATTAATGTAGAAGCAGAATTCGTTGAGGGATGTGTCAAAAATAATATATCCAGTGAAGCCGCAAAAAAAATCTATACTGAGATAATGGATTTTGGTAAATATGCATACAATAAGTCCCATGCTGCCGCATACTCGATGATTACTTATACAACTGCATATTTAAAATACTACTATAAAAGAGAGTATATGACTGCATTACTTAATTCATACATTGAGAATGAGGTAAAAATGGAAAAGTATCTTGATACAATCATGCGGTCAGATATTACAATTCTTCCACCAGATATCAACAAAAGTTTTTCGTACTTTTCATTAGAAGATGGGCAGGTCAGATTTGGATTATCTGCAATACGTAATTTAAACAAAAATAATGTTGATGAAATTATAAAGGACAGAGAAGAACATGGAAACTATTTGAATTTGTCAGATTTTATAAGCAGAGTTTCAAATTATAAAATTAACAGCAATATGATTATATCCCTGGTGAAATCTGGAGTTTTGGATAATCTGGAGCGAAACAGAAAATTTTCGGAGGAATTCATTAGAGAGAATTGTACTGAAAAATATAGTTCCTTAAATATCATGGGGCAAATGTCGTTGTTTGATTCGGATAACAATTCATTGTCAGAAAATAAGGACAAAATAGCAGATTACACTGATGCTGAAAAAAGAAAAATGGAATATGAGTATATGGGAATTGAGTTTAGTGGACTTTTTAGTGATAAAGTAAAAAATCTGTGGATAAGATTTGATAATTTAAGACAGTATGCAGAAGAAAAAGATTATATTGAAAATCTAATAGCAGAAAATATGGGAAATGACAGATTGATAATATATGTTAAAAATGAAAATATGAAAAAAATCTACCCTGAAGATAAGAAAATATGTGTAAGTGGTAAAATTGTATTTAATTTGATACAAAAATATGGGGAAGATAATGTAAAGGTTGTATAAAAATCTATTGAAATAAGCTGAAAAAAGGCATATAATAATCTTATGTATGTGTGAGAAACAATCTAACAGATTTATATAAAATACATTATGAAAGGACATGAATAGATATGAGTAACGAAGTAAAAACAATAGCAGTTTTAACAAGTGGTGGTGATGCACCTGGAATGAATGCAGCAATCAGAGCTGTAGTTAGAACAGGAATAGCCAAGGGAATTAATGTAAAAGGTATCTTAAGAGGTTATGCAGGACTCTTAAATGAAGAGATTATTGATATGGATACAAAGAGTGTTGCAGATATCATTGAACGTGGTGGTACAATACTTTACACAGCAAGAAGCAAATATTTTGCAACTGACGAAGGTCACGAAGAGGGTGCAGCCATTCTTAAAAAACATGGTATTGATGGATTAGTAGTTATTGGTGGTGATGGTTCATTTAAAGGAGCACAGGGACTTTCTCACTTAGGAATTAACACAATAGGAATTCCAGGAACAATCGACCTTGATATTGCATGTACAGATTATACAATTGGTTTTGATACAGCAGTTAACACAGCAATGGAAGCAATTGATAAGATTAGAGATACATCAACTTCTCACGAGAGATGTAGCGTTATAGAAGTAATGGGTAGAAATGCAGGATATATTGCATTATGGTGTGGAATCGCTAATGGAGCAGAGGATATTTTACTTCCTGAAAAATATGACGGAGATGTAGATAAACTCATAGAGCACATCAAAGAAACAAAGAAGAAAGGCAAAAAACATCATATCGTAATCAACGCAGAGGGAATTGGACATTCACAGGAACTCGCAGAGAGAATCGAGAAAGAGACTGGAATGGAGACAAGAGCTACTATTCTTGGACATTTACAGCGTGGTGGAAGCCCAACATGTAAAGACAGAGTATATGCTTCAATAATGGGAGCTTATGCAGTTGACTTATTAGCAGATGGAAAAACAAACAGAGTTGTTGCATATAAAGATGGCAAATATGTTGATTTTGAAGTTGATGAGGCACTTTCTATGGAAAAATCAATCAGCGAGTATGAATACAACATAAGCAAGAACTTAGCAAGATAATATGATTACTTCAGCAGCTAATTCCCAGATTAAGAATATTCTTGCATTGCAGACAAAGAGTAAAATCAGAAATAAGCAGAATGCATTTATCGTAGAGGGATTGAGGATATTTTGTGAAATACCTGATGACAGAATAGTGAAGATTTATTTTACGGAATCATTTTACAAATCATGTGATCAGTCTGTAAGAGAAAGAATTGACAGAAATGAGCATGAAAGTGTAGCAGATAATGTATTTGGTAGAATGTCAGATACAATGACGCCACAGGGAATACTCGCTATTGTGAGGAAAAATGATGACACTATTGAAACTATACTGGGGAATAAATCAGATAAAAACAATCTTTACATGATATTAGAAGATATTCAGGATCCTGGTAATCTAGGTACAATTTTAAGAACTTCAGAGGCAGCAGGGGTATCGGCAGTGATTATGAGCAGAGGTACTGTAGATATTTATAACCCAAAAGTCGTAAGATCTACAATGGGTACAATATTTCGAGTACCATTTGTATACACAGACAATTTAGAAAATACATTATTAAAATTAAAAGAAAATAAGGTTACATTATACGCAGCTCATCTTGGTGGAAAATCTTTCCATTATGAAGAGGATTTAAAGAAGGACGTGGCATTTCTTATTGGAAATGAGGGAAATGGATTATCCGATAAGATTTCATCTATGGCAGATGTGTTAATAAAAATACCAATGATGGGCAAGGTTGAATCTTTAAACGCGGCATGCGCATCTACCGTACTGATGTATGAATTCTATAGGCAAAACCATTAAGGTTTTGCCTTTTTTTATACAATTGTTCGAATTTTATAAAAATTGTACAATAAATTAGAATATCAAATTTAAAATGTTGCAAAACACACAAAAAATGGGCATATTTCGTACAAAAAAATAGTCGAATAATGTCATGTGTATATAATATTAAGCCAATATTACATCCCTGAAACTTGACAAATATGGAAAACTCTGATAAAATCACTTTCGTAACAAGTTGTAACAAATTTGTAACAAATATGAATTAGAATTGTAAATTATGGAGGTTTTCATGAAACTAAGAAGTAGAAAAAAGACAATAGCGACATCGTTAGCAGTAGTCGTAACAACAGGAATACTTGCTACAATTGTTGCAGGAGTGATTCCTACCGATAAAGTAAACGAAAAGAAAACTAAAACAGAAAATAATACAGTAAGAGAAACAGTATCGGTAGAAGTTCTTGACCATGAGATGGTAATGGGAACAGCTGGTATTGCAAGTACAGCAGATGTAAATGAGCAGGAAGTCGCTGAAGCTGAGACAGAAGAGGTTCAGACACAGCCTGAGATTGATCCTGAATATGCTAATAAATTTATGACAAATGTAGATGACACATTGAACATAAGATCAGCTGCTGATGAGAATTCTGATGTAGTTGGAAAATTAAATGCTGATTCAGGCGGAGATGTTCTTGAAAATGGAGCAGACTGGACAAAAGTAAAATCAGGTAATGTTGAGGGATATGTTGCAACACAGTATCTTGTTTTTGGAAATGATGCAAAGGCAAGAGCAGAGGAAGTTGGAGCAAAAAATGCAACAGTTATAGAAGATAATATCAGAGTTAGAACAACTCCATCGGAAGATGCAGGAATTATTGGTCTTGCTGATATAAATGATGTATACAGTGTAACAAACCAGTCAGCAGATTGGGCAGAGATAGACTATGATGGTCAGGTTGGATACGTGTCTAAGCAGTATCTAAATATTGTCCTTGAAGTCGGAACTGCGATATCAATCGAGGAAGAGCAGGAACAGATAAGACTTGAAGAGGAAGAAAGACAGGCACAGTTAAAGGCAGAGCAGGAAGCTGCTGAGGCAGCAGAAAAAGAAAAAGCTGCTAAAGAGAAAAAGGCAAAAGAAGAGGCAGAAGAAAAACAGGAAGAATCAGTAAAAGCTGAGAGCAAGAGCAAAAATGTGGAAACAGTTCAGACAGACAGTTTTGATGCGTCAACAGATGATTCATACTTATTAGCATGCCTTGTAGAAGCAGAAGCTGGAAGCGAACCATATGAAGGAAAACTTGCGGTTGCAAATGTAGTATTAAACAGAGTTTCAAGTTATGGTTCAATATATTCCGTAATATATGCGCCAGGTCAGTTCAGCGTTGTTAAAAATGGAAGACTTGACAGAATTAAATCAAGTGGTCCTAGCAGCCAGTCAGTTGAAGCAGCAAATGCAGCACTTTCAGGAACTAATAATGTTCCAAATTATAATTTCTTCAGAGCAACATATGCAGCGGACTTCAGCAGATATAACAATTACACAATTATTGGAACACAGGTATTTTATAATTAATATAATATAGTTTACAAGAAGGGTACAGTAAGTACCCTTCTTTCTTTATATAAAATAAAACACAGATAGGCTCAGCCCTTGCAAATAAATAACTATTCTAGTATACTAATTTAATAAAATCAGAAAGGACTTGATAAAATGAATAATATAGATTTAACAGGAAGAGATTTCCTTACATTAAGAGACTTCAAGAGGGAAGAAATAGAATACTTAATAGAGCTTGCAGCAATATATAAGGACAAAAAGAAAAATGGTGAAATGGTCAATGAATATATGGGACAGAATGTAGCTCTTATTTTTGAAAAAACTAGTACAAGAACAAGATGCTCATTTGAAGTAGCTGCTCACGATTTAGGAATGGGAACAACATATCTTGATCCACAGGGATCTCAGATAGGCAAGAAGGAGAGCATAGCTGATACAGCAAGAGTATTAGGATCAATGTTTGAGGGAATAGAGTACAGAGGATTTGAACAGGAAATAGTAGAGGAACTTGCAAAGTATTCCAAAGTTCCTGTATGGAATGGCCTGACAAATGAATATCATCCTACTCAGATGATAGCAGATATGCTTACAATTAAAGAAAAATTTGGAAAACTTGAAGGTCTAAAATTTGTATATATGGGAGATGCAAGATATAATATGGGAAATTCACTTATGATTGCATGTTCTAAACTTGGACTTGATTTTGTTGCATGTACTAATAAAGATTATTTTCCAAATGAAGAACTTGTAAATGAGTGCAAAAAATATGCTGAGGAATCTGGCGCAACAGTCACTCTCACAGAAGATGTTATGGAGGGTACAAAAGATGCTGATATTATTTATACAGATGTATGGGTATCAATGGGAGAGCCTGACAGTGTATGGGAAGAGAGAATAAATAAGTTAATGCCTTATCAGGTAAACAAAAAAGCAATAGACAATGCAAAGGATTCAGTAATATTTATGCATTGTCTGCCTGCATATCATGATCTCAAAACAAAAGTGGGTAAAGAAATTAATGAGAAATTTGGTCTTACAGAGATGGAAGTAACAGATGAAGTATTTGAATCTGAAAAGTCTGTTGTATTTGATGAGGCAGAAAACAGAATGCATTCAATAAAAGCAATTATGGCAGCAACCCTTAAGAAGAGCAGATAACAGGAGGAAGCCTAATGGTGTTTTCTGAAAATAAAAGTTCCGGAGGCAGATATAGAAAGGCCCGAAATTCAGGATATTATGATATAGTAACTTTTGTTTCTGGAATTATTTTAATAGTAGCGGCAATTTTAATTTTTATAAATAAAAAACATTTTGATAAGGCATTTACAGTAGTGTTTTTATGCTCTGCATGTATGAACATATGTATGGGAATAAAATATTATAAAAGATCTGAAATATTCAGAATGACTGCATTGTTTATTGCCGGAGTCTTTATGCTGATACTTGGAATAATTTCAATACCTGCTTTATGGTTTTAGAAGGAGATAATATAAGTGGAAGAAAATGTAGTTTTATGTGGATCCAGTGCATATGAAAAGAAATATTATCTGAATCCTGATTTTGAAAGTTTACCAGATTCAATAAAAGATGAATTAAAGATTATGTGTGTTCTTTTTACAGAAGATATAGGCGGGGTACTCACACTTGAATATACAGAAGACGGAACACTTGAATTTAAGGTAATGTGCGATGATTATGATGCTCTTTATGACGAAATAGGAAGTGCATTAAAAATTAAACAGTTACAGAGAGATAAGAGAGAACTTTTAAGATCACTTGAATTATTTTATAAAGTTTTTGTACTAGGTGAAGAATTAGAGGAAGAGTAGAAGGCGGTGTAAAAATTGCTACTAGTTGTTGATATTGGTAATACAAATATTACAATGGGTGTTTTTG
Organism: uncultured Eubacteriales bacterium; assembly: GCA_900314525.1. Taxonomy (GTDB): domain Bacteria; phylum Bacillota; class Clostridia; order Lachnospirales; family Lachnospiraceae; genus Bovifimicola. The sequence goes on along the minus strand of OMVN01000018.1, from coordinate 3,829 downwards.
GTGGACATAATTTAAATGCCAAATTTAGAATTACAACAAAAATAATTAGAACATCAGATGAATATGGATTAATTATTTGTGATTTACTGAAAATAAGAAATATAAAGCTTGATTCAATAGAGGATGTGGTAATATCCTCTGTTGTACCTGCAGTTATGCATTCTTTTGAAAATGCAATAGTAAAATATCTTAATAGACGCCCTATAAATGTAGGTCCGGGAACAAGGACAGGAATAAAAATGGTGACAGGAAATGCAAAAGAAATTGGAGCAGACAGGATTGTTGATGCAGTAGGAGCATACAATATTTACGGGGGTCCGGTAATTGTCATAGATTATGGAACAGCAACCACATATGATTATATAACTGAAAATGGAGCATTTGCAGCTGGTGTAACATCTCCAGGAATAAGAATATGTGCGAAAGCACTATGGCAAGATGCTGCTAAACTTCCTGAGATAGAGATAAAGAAGCCGGATTCAATACTTGCAAAGGATACTATTTCAAGTATGCAGGCTGGACTTGTGTTTGGACACATTGGAGAAAGCGAATATATAATCAGAAAAATAAAAGAAGAGACAGGTGCTCAGAACATTAAGGTTGTGGCAACTGGCGGTCTGGGAAAAATCATATATGAATCCTCAAAAGAAATAGATATATATGATGAAGACCTGACATTAAAGGGATTAGAGATTATCTATCAGAAAGAAAGAGCAAATAAAAAATAATGAAAATCGGTAATGTAGAGATTAAAAATAACATTATATTGGCCCCAATGGCTGGGGTGACAGATTTGCCATTCAGGCTTATCTGTAAGGAAATGGGATGTGGCCTTGTATATACAGAAATGGTAAGTGCAAAGGCCATTTTGTATAAGAACAAGAATACAGAACCATTGCTCAGTACAGATGACAGGGAACATCCGGTGGCTGTACAGCTATTTGGGTCAGATCCTGATATTATGGGAGACATGGCAGCTAAAATTGAATCAGAGAGAAATTTTGAGATAATTGACATAAATATGGGGTGCCCTGTTCCAAAAATTGTAAATAACGGTGAGGGAAGTGCACTTATGAATTGTCCTGATCAGGTAGAAAAAATATTAAAAAATATAATCTCAAAAGTACATACTCCAGTTACAGTAAAAATCAGAAAAGGTTTCAATGAAAATTCAGTAAATGCATGTGAAATTGCCAAAATCGCTGAGAGCTGTGGAGTAAGCGCCGTGGCTATTCATGGACGAACCAGAGAACAGTATTATTCGGGAAAAGCTGACTTACAGGTAATTGCAGACGTGAAGAAAGCTGTGAAGATTCCAGTTATAGGAAATGGAGATATATGCGATGTTGAGTCGGCAATAAGAATGTATGAAGTAACTGGATGCGATGGAATAATGGTAGGAAGAGCAGCAAGAGGAAACCCTTGGATTTTCAGACAGCTGAGTGAGTATTTTGAGAATGAAAGAATAATTGCGAAGCCAGGCAGAAATGAGGTTATAGATATGATTCTTAGGCACTGCAGGATGCTGATTGAAGAAAAAGGTGAGTATACTGGAATAAGAGAGATGAGAAAACATGTGGGATGGTACACATTTGGTATGCCGCATTCTGCATCAATCAGAGGAAGAGTAAATACCCTTGAAAGCTATGATGAACTAGAAGACATGTTTAATGAATTAAGGCAATAACTTGACATATTTTAGGGTTTGGGATATAATTTTTTGCTAGTGTAGTATGTCAAAATGGAATCGAAAGTGAGGAAAAATAATGGCAGATAAGAAGAATATTTTAACAAGTGCAGGATTAAAAAAATTAGAGGACGAATTAGAAGACTTAAGAGTAAATAAAAGAAAAGAAATTGCTGCAAAAATTAAAGAGGCAAGAGAGCAGGGAGATTTATCAGAGAATGCAGAGTATGATGCAGCAAAAGAAGAGCAGGGTCATATTGAGAGCAGAATCGGAGAAATTGAAAAAATCTTAAAGAATGCAGAAGTTGTAGATGATGATGCAGATCTTGAAAAGGTAAATGTTGGACGTAGTGTAAAAATCTACGATTTCGAATTTGATGAAGAATTAGCATTTGATTTAGTAGGTTCAACAGAAGCAGACAGTCTTAATAACAAAATTTCAAACGAAGCACCACTTGGCAAGGCATTAATTGGTGCAAAAGTAGGAGAGGTTGTTGAAGTAGAACTTCCTGATGGAATTGCAAAATACAAAGTATTAGAGATAAAGAGAACAGAGGAATAAAGGAGCAGATATGGCGTCACAGAACAATAATAATGAATCAAAGAAAGAAGACATCAACCAGTTATTACAGGTTAGACGTGAAAAATTAGCAAACTTGCAGGCTGAGGGAAAAGATCCTTTTCAGATAACAAAGTTTGATGTGACACATCACACATCAGATATCAAGGATAACTTTGAAGAGTTAGAAGGAAAATCAGTAACAATAGCTGGTCGTCTTATGCAGAAGAGAGTTATGGGTAAAGCATCTTTTTGCAATGTACAGGATTTAAAAGGAAATATCCAGTCATATGTTGCAAGAGATAGTATTGGCGAAGATTCTTATAAAGATTTCAAAAAATATGATATCGGTGATATTGTTGGAATTACTGGTGAAGTGTTCAAGACAAAGACTGGTGAGATTTCAGTTCATGCTTCAGCAGTTACACTTCTCTCTAAGAGCTTACAGATTCTTCCAGAGAAATTCCACGGATTAACAAATACTGATATTCGTTATCGTCAGAGATACGTTGATTTAATTATGAATCCGGAAGTAAGGGATACATTTGTTAAAAGATCAAAAATTATTGCTGCTATTAGAAAATACCTTGCTACACAGGATTTTATGGAAGTTGAAACTCCTATGCTTGTATCCAATGCAGGTGGTGCAGCTGCAAGACCATTTGAAACTCATTTCAATGCATTAAATGAAGACTTGAGACTCAGAATTTCTCTTGAATTATATTTAAAGAGACTTATTGTTGGTGGACTTGAGAGAGTATATGAAATTGGCCGAGTATTCAGAAATGAAGGATTAGATACAAGACATAACCCAGAGTTTACACTTATGGAGTTATATCAGGCATATACAGACTATAACGGAATGATGGACTTAACAGAGAATATGTATCGTTTTGTTGCGAAAGAAGTTCTCGGAACAACAACTATCGTATATAACGGAGTTGAGATGGATCTTGGAAAACCATTTGAGAGAATCACAATGGTTGATGCTGTTAAGAAATATGCAAATGTTGACTGGAATGAAGTAGCAGATCTTGAGCAGGCTAGAGCACTTGCAAAAGAACATAAAATTGAATTTGAAGAGCATCACAAGAAGGGAGATATATTAAATCTCTTCTTTGAGACATATGTAGAGGAACACTTAATTCAGCCTACATTCGTAATGGATCATCCAGTTGAGATCTCTCCTTTAACTAAGAGAAAACCAGAAAATCCAGATTATGTTGAACGTTTTGAAATGTTCATGAATGGATGGGAAATGTGTAATGCATATTCAGAATTAAATGATCCAATTGATCAGAGAGAAAGATTTAAAGCACAGGATGCACTTGCAGCAGCAGGTGATGAAGAAGCTAATCATACAGATGAGGACTTCTTAAATGCCCTTGAAATTGGAATGCCACCTACAGGAGGAATCGGATATGGAATCGACAGACTCTGTATGCTTCTTACAGATTCTCCAGCCATCAGAGATGTGCTTCTTTTCCCGACACTCAAGAGCGATCGTAAGGATAACACTCAAGTACATAAGGATGAGCAGGCAAACGACAATAACGGCTTCTTCACTCCTAACAACAAGATCG
>OMVN01000055.1 GCA_900314525.1 uncultured Eubacteriales bacterium | reverse complement strand
CTGGTTCATAGTTTCGTGGCATAATAAAATCCTTCTTTCTTTGATTTTGATATTATATCTTAAAAGCCACTTGTGTTACAACTATATTATACCACTTCACCTCACAGTAATTACAAATATATGGTGGTTTGTTGATTTTATCGCATTTGTAAGGCAAGAAATACGGACATACATTGGTTGGGTTACGACGATAACAGCGTTTGCAATAGAAGGAGCAGTAGCGATTATGGTAGCTTTGACAATGGAGTTCACTACTTAATAAATCACAATCTTTGTAATGTTTACAGAGATTGCATTTGTAGCTGTATTTAGCAGGAACAGTTTTAGAGTAACGTTTCACTTCCTTTGAAATAGTAGAAGGATCTTTATGCAAGACTTTACCTATAGAAGAAAATGTACTTTTTTGCAACAGTTCCTGTTCTATATAAGTCCTATTGGACAGGGTTAAATGTTTTTGATTATGTTCACTCATATGGTAATCCTTTCCAACAGACAGATAACCATATGAGATTGTAACAAAAACTATGTGCAAGAGTAAATTCCAAATTTGCGCTTTTAGGGGTAAAAAAACTGGAATTTAAAAATTCACTTTACGAATTTAAAAATTCACTTTACGATACCCATTTTTATAATATGATTGATTTGCTGTAAAATTTGCATGCAAATATTGTTACATGTATGATAACTCATTGATATAATAATACTAATTAAATAGATTTGTTTTTGATTGAAAAACGAAATGGAGGAATTGTTATGCCAAATATTAAACCGGTGTCTGATCTTAGAAATTACACAGAAGTATTAAAAGAAGTAGATGCATCTAATCGTGTATATTTGACACGTAATGGTCATGGTCAGTATGGAATTCTTACAATGGAAGAAATTGATGAGCTTGATCGATATAGAGCGGCATATACACTGTTCTCAAAATTGAAAAGTGCTGAAGAACGTGCGGATAGAGAAGGATGGATTTCTGCAGATGACTTGGAAAAAGAACTGGGGGTATAGAATTTGAAGAGACTGGAATATTCACCAGATGCGGCACAGAAGTTGCGGAATATTAAGTGTGATGTAACTATGAACTTCGGCGCAGATGTAGCAAAACGTGTGGTGTCATATATGACGAAAGCGTTGCGCAGGTTACAGAAGTTTGAAAAATCTGGAATATCAGTAGAGAAGACACTGGGAGTGCCGTGTGATTACCTTATGGTATATACAGAACATAACTATGCGTTTTACAGGATCGCTGAAGAGACTATTTATATTATAGATATTTTACATGAAAGAGAAGACTTTATGTGGAAGTTGTTTGGGATGCGAACTACATCCAAAGAAACGGAAGATTATTGGGATGAAAAACGGATTGACTTGACCATGCATGATATCTCCATGTTTTCTTAAACCGCGACAGGCAATTTTGGCATCAATTCCTAAATTTTTACATGCGTTATTCATTATTCGCCAAGTCTGTTGTATAGAAACATATATTTTTTAGAAGCATCGGTCAGAAATGATCGATGTTTTTTTAATACTCACTTTTGACAAACTTGTGATATAATATTCATTCAGGGTATTATCCTAAAAATTTGAGCGCCCGGAATGTTTATTTAGTTGTGAAACGATTGATTACAGAATAATTTACGATGAAAAATCGGACTTTGTGAGGTAGAACATATGGATATCTATTATAAGAAACTGACTGGTACGGAATTAGATACATTTATTAATATGAGAATCATGCAGCTAACAGAGGAGTATACATCCACGGGAAAAGACGTTCCAGCAGATGTGGATTTAGAAGCTCATCTGAAGGATTATTATAACAGGCATCTTTCTGATGGGACATTTGTTTCGTGGCTTGCACTGGATGGCGATAGAATCATTGGAACGAGCGGTATGTCTTTTGTTGAGAAGCCGCCTTATTTTGGATGCCCTACAGGAAAATTGGGATTGCTGTCAAGTATGTACACAGATCCTGATTATAGAGGGATGGGAATCGCGAAAGAACTTCTTAAAAGAGTTATAGAAGAAGCAAGAACTTATGGATGTGGGGCGGTTCATATCACTGCATCAGATATGGGAGTAAAACTCTATACGGCATATGGGTTTAAGCATAATGGAAATTTTATGCAGTATAATCTATAAATTCAAATCTGCAGGAGGATGGCGTTATAATTAATGACAAGTGTAAAGATCTGGCAAAGAAGATAAAAGATATCATTGATATAAAATCTTCATTTGCGGATTGGCTTAATAAGAAGTGAGAAGAAGCTTAGTAAAGTAATTATTTAAAATGAATAATAATTCCTTCGGAGGAAATACTATGAATGATATGATTAGAATAGATGGCGAATACATTGAATGGTTAAAAAATATTAAGAGTAGATTTAAGATGACTCAAATTAAAGCATCAATTAAGGTTAATGATGAAATGCTTAGGTTTTATTGGTCACTTGGTAGGGATATTGTTGAAAAACAGGCTGAGAGTAAATGGGGAAGTGCTTTTTTTGATACTCTGAGCGAAGATTTGAGAAAAATTTTCCCAGGAACAAAAGGTTTTTCAACAACCAATCTTCGATACATGAAGAGGTATTATGACATCTTTGGAGAAATTTTGCCTCAAGTTGAGGCAGAATTATCGGACGTTACAAATGTGCCCCGAGTTGGGGCAGAAATATATACTATCCCTTGGGGACATATAAAAGTCATTGTAGATAAATGTAAAGGAAATCCTGAGAAAGCATTATTTTTTGTGGATGAAGTTATATAAAATAATTGGTCAAGAGCTGTGCTTTTGAATTTTCTTGATACTAATCTATATGAACGTCAGGGAAAGGCAATAAGTAATTTTAAGACTACATTGCCAGCTTACTCAGGTGATTTGGCACAGGAGATAACTAGAGATCAATATAATTTTGATTTTGTTGCAGTAAATCACGATTATACTGAGCGTGAATTGGAGGATGCATTAACAGAGAAAGTAATTAAGTTGTTAATAGAAATGGGCAAAGGATTTGCTTTTGTTGGAAGGGAATATCCATTGCCAATAGAAGGTACAGAAGAGTATATAGATTTGTTGTTCTATCATTTGAATTTACATTGTTATGTGGTTGTTGAAGTAAAAGTTAAGGAGTTTAAATCCAGAGATATTGGACAAATTGGAACATATATCAATATTGTTGATGATATTGTTAGAACAGAGGCTGATGGTAAAACAATTGGATTGATTATCTGTAAAGAAAAGAATAATGTCTTGGCAAAATATGCCGTTAATAGTTCAAATGAGCCAATTGCAATTTCAGCGTATGAGTTATCGAATTTTCTTCCGGATAATCTTGCATCAATGTTACCTTCTACAGAAGAATTGGAATCAAGATTGATATTAGATGAAGAGCTTGAGAGCAATGAGAAATAAAAATATTGGATGTTTGTGGAGTAGTTCTAAAAAACAACTTGCACCAATAACCGGTCTAAAACAGGATATAGCATAACAGTTTATTTATAGGAGTAACCGAAAGGTTGCTCCTTATTATTTCAGAAAAAGTCTCTATTTATTTGTTGTAATGGGTAGAAAGACAATAATAATATATGCAAGAGTTTTTGAAAAATTAAAACTTTTTATATTGAAATAGTCAAGTAAATCTCTTCCTTAGCACATTCATATTAAATTTTAGCTATGAGATGACTTATAGTTATGAAAATTTAGTCATGGGATGCACAACATTGGCAGATGATTCAGAGTAATATATAAATGTGCTTGGAAGAAAGCACTTGAGTGTTAATGCATTCAAATTGCTCTGATAAAAAATGCAAAGGAGAACAAACGTTGTGAAGGACTCAGGAATAATTCCAATATGGGAAAGATACTTGATGACTGTAATCGAAGCATCTGAGTATTATCATATTGGCGAAAATAAATTAAGAAATATTATTGAGACTCATCCTAATGCAGATTTTCTGATTATGAATGGTAATAGATATTTGATAAAAAAGAAATTATTTGAAGATTTTTTAAGCGAGTCGTCGGTATTGTAAAAATTGTAAGATAGTTAACATAGATGGTCCAACATGTGTTATAATTCTTAAGTGAAGTATCACAGATTGAGCAAAAAAAAGAACAACTGATGAAAACGTTCAGTTGCTCAAGATGTGATTCTTCATTAATAAAAATTCACAGTTTTAGAAAATTTGCTTCTGATTCTGAAATAAATTTTTCATTTCCTTTGACTGTAATAGTTGGAAAGAATGGAAGTGGCAAAACTACTATTATGAAAGCGATTAAACTTCTCTCTGGGAAAGAAATACCTCAAGCGGAATTTTTTGAAACTGTAATTGACGATGGAGGATTGAATAATGCAAATAATTTACTGTCCGTCTGTCCACCTCCAGATCCCTTGCTATCTGACTTTTATTAATTTTCAATGTACTATCCTCCAAAAATGGTTTCAGTTTATACAAGTCATTAACGCTTGTTATTTCTAAATCTGTTATGATTTGAGTTTTAAATATCATTATGAGCTCCTCCTTTTAGCTCATATATCATAACATTTGTACATTCTTATTTGACATTTTTTGTACATTATTAATTATAACTCTATACTCATCAGCCACAAGGAGAACATCGACACCGATACTCCGTCAGGAAAGTTTATGCTCACCGTGTTCGCAGCACTCTCACAGTTGGAGCGTGAGCAGCTCAAACAGCGACAGCGTGAGGGCATCGAGATCGCCAAAGCGCAGGGCAAGTATACAGGGCGTAAACCCATTTAAATTGACTGGACGAGGTTCGAGCAACTCTATGGGGAATGGAAGTCCAAGAGCATCACAAGGCGTGACTTTATGCGGAAAATGGGATTGTCGGCTAACACCTTTTACCGCCGTGTCAGGGAGTATGAATCAACTCACGGCATTGCCGAGCCTACCTCTGCTTGATCATTATTTTTGAGCATCAAGCAACCGCATATAACTCCTGTCAATTCCAATTGCCCCCAGCGGAGCTGTTATCAGTATTGCAAGCACCGCCACCGACAGCACGATCTTTCCGCAGGGCAGACCGAGCGACAGCGGCACCGAGCCGATAGCCGCCTGCACCGTCGCTTTCGGAAGATAGGCTATCACGCAGAAAATACGCTCCCTTGCGTTTAACTCAGTACCGAGCAGACACAGACACACGCCCACAGCCCTGAAAACAAGGGCTATGAATATCATCAGCACCGCCATTCCGCCTGCCGACAAGGTATAACGCACATCGACCGCCGCACCCACAAGCACGAACAGCATGACCTCGGCGGCTATCCACAGCTTACCGAACTTCTCGGACAGCCGAGTGGAAACGCTACCCTCGGTTTTCAGCTTGACTACGCAAGCCATAGCCACAACAGCAAGCAGTCCGGATAAAGCAACATAGGGCTTCACAAGCGTTTCAATGCTCATCAGCAGGAATGCTGTGCCAAGCAGGATTATGACCTTCGTGCTGTTCCTGATCTTGTGCTTGTGCTGAAAAGACCAATCAAACAGCAGATACAGTCCGATCCCAACCACCGCACCGAGCAGAACACCAAGAACAATGGATATGGGGATATTCAGGAAGTCCGTGACCTTTGCCGAGCCGCCCTGCGCCATTGTTAAAAATGTGGAGAACAGCACGATCACAAAAATATCATCGCAGGACGCTCCTGCAAGTATCATCTGGGGTATGCTTTTTTTCGTACCCCATTTATCTTCAATCAGCTTCACCATTCGTGGTACGACCACCGCAGGAGAAACCGCACTCAGCACCGCCCCCGTGACGGCTGCTTCGATACGATCTACCCCAAGCAAGATAGGTGCGAAAACAACATACCCTACTATCTCACAGCAGGCAGGCACAAAGGACATCAACACCGCAGGTCTGCCGACTTTTTTCAAGTCAGACAAATTCAGCGAAAGCCCTGCCTTTATCAGTATGATAATGAGGGCTATCTGCCGAAGCTCCGAGGAGATACCGAGTATTTTCGGATCGAGCAGATCAAGCACATAGGGGCTTGCCACGATACCCACACCGAGCATACCGATGATACGGGGCAAGCCTATCCTTTCAAAGATCGCAGCGGCAGACAGCCCGACAAGAAAAATGATCGCAAGTGATAACAGCATAGAAATTCCTCCATAAAATAAAAAAGCCGACAACTATTGCGTAAAACGCAGAAGTCATCAGCTTATGTTAAGCGGTTTCGGTTTCCCGTATGAAATTCTCTGTTATTATTATAACATTTTGCTGGCAAGTTGTCAATAGTGAATCTAAACCGAGAATTTCAATTTTGAACTTAACATAAGTCAAAAACTATGGTATAATTGACATAAGTCAAAAACTATGGTATACTTGACATTAGTCAGAAAGGAGATGGGTCTATGCCAAGACCTCAGAAATCACGCCGTATCTGTTGTTACCCCGATTACTGGAGCTTTGCGCCCGATCAGGATACAGCTAACGATACGGTCGTTATGTCGCTTGACGAGTTTGAAACGATACGTCTGATAGATTATCAGTCAAAGACGCAGGAACAATGCGCTCAGGAGATGAACGTGGCGAGGACAACTGTCACGGCTATCTATGATACCGCAAGAAAAAAACTTGCTCAGGCTTTGGTCGAGGGCAGACGCATCATCATTTCAGGCGGAAATTATACTCTTGATAACACGATCTCGGAGGAGATCGCACGGAAAGGACGCACTATTATGAGAATCGCAGTAACCTATGAAAACGGACAGATCTTTCAGCATTTCGGCAGAACAGAGCAGTTCAAGCTGTACGATGTTGCCGACGGCAAGATCATCAACGAGCAGGTAGTTGGAACAATGGGTGCAGGACACGGCGCACTTGCAGGATTTCTGAAGAATGCACAGGCTGACGTTCTGATCTGCGGAGGTATCGGCGGAGGCGCACAGATGGCTATGCAGGAGGCTGGCATCACCCTCTACGGAGGAAATATGGGCAGTGCCGATGAAGCGGTACAGGCTTTCCTTACACAGACACTTGTTCAGAACGAGAACCCTACCTGTGATCATCACGATCACGAACACGGCGAAGGTCATTCCTGCGGAGATCATGGCTGCGGCACTCACAGCTGCGGTAACCACTGATGAAATACGATCATACCGAAAAGGCAGTCGCTCTTTTCACACAGGGATATAACTGCGCTCAGTCTGTTTTTGTTGCATTTTCTGATGTGACAGGCATGGACGAGGAACTTGCCAAAAGGCTTTCGTCATCATTCGGTGGTGGAATGGGACGGCTGCGTGAGGTATGCGGCACCTGTTCTGCTATGTTCATGGTGGCAGGCATTCTTTACGGCGAAGGAACTGAAACCGATCACGCTGTTAAAACAGAGCATTACAAGAGGATACAGTATCTTGCAGAGGAATTCCGCAAACAGCACGAAACGATCGTATGCCGTGATTTTTTGAAAGGACTTGCCGTTACAAGTGAACCAACTCCCGAAAAACGTACCGAGCAATACTATAAAGTCAGACCTTGCGTGAAGTTTGTAAGAACTGCTGCGGAGATACTTGACCGCTATCTTGAAGAAAATCCGTCAAGAGGTGTGTTGTGGTCAAGCATTTTTGTAACACTTTTGACTGTTAAAATTATGTTTTTTACTTCTGTTCGTATCGTGCTTCAAAAGGTGTTTTATAATTATTAT
>OMVN01000025.1 GCA_900314525.1 uncultured Eubacteriales bacterium | reverse complement strand
TAGGCAACTCTATTATATCACAAACCGTGAGGAGATTTTTGATTTTAATAACAAAAAAATGCCGTGTTTATGCGGCTTGTAGCGTTTCGTAAACGCCTATTGACAGATAAAAATGAAAGGAGATAGAAAATAATGTTCATTATGTACAGAAATCATCATTATACTAGAAATTTAAGTACAACTGAATACATGAAACATAGGAGATCGATAACTGGATGTGTTGAACATAATTTGTCTATTTAACGATATAATATTTAGTTCGAATACAATGACAACCAGACTTTTGGTCTGGTTGTTTTTTTTTGTATTATGGTTAAAATTTGCGGACACGCAGTTAAATTTACCAGGGACAATATATGTTAGATAGACAAAATTTAGGGGAAAGCCTAAATCGATGACACACGTAAATGAGGCAGAGAAAGGCAAGAGGAATATGATTGAAGTTAAGAATTTGACAAAGGAATTTAGAAAACCTGTCAGGGAGCAGGGAGTGAAAGGTATGTTTAAGACATTATTTTCGCGAAAGTATACCAGTAAACTGGCAGTTAATGATATTAATTTTAAAATTAATGATGGGGAAATAGTTGGATATATAGGCTCTAATGGAGCAGGAAAGAGCACAACTATCAAGATGATGTGTGGTATTTTAAATCCTACATCAGGAAAAGTAGAAATAGAAGGAATAGAACCATATAAGAAGCGAATGACTGTAGCAGGAAAAATAGGTGTTGTTTTTGGACAGAAGACACAGCTGTGGTGGGACATACCTTTAATTGAGTCGTTTAAGGTATTAAAACAGATATATAAAGTATCAGATGAGGATTACAAGGACAGAATGGAATTCTTAAGCAAAACATTAGACCTTGATGAATTTCTAATGCAGCCTGTAAGGACACTTTCACTTGGTCAGCGTATGAGAGCAGATCTTGCGGCAAGCTGGCTACATAATCCAAAGATTCTTTTCTTAGATGAACCTACAATAGGGCTTGATGTATGGGTTAAGGAAAAGATAAGAAAAGCCATAAAGGTTATGAATGAAAAATATAATACAACAGTTATTTTAACAACACATGATATGCAGGATATCGAGGACCTCTGTTCGAGAATAATCATGATTGAGAAAGGTAAGATTATCTATGATGGTGCAATAGAGGACATAAAACACCATTTTGGAAATATCAGAACAGTTGCTCTTACCGTTAAGGAAAAGCCAGACATGAACAGTCTTGATACGTTTGATAATAAGGCAGAGTACAACTGGGACAATGATAAACTTTATATTAAATTTGATGCGGATTATGTGGAAATCAAAAACGTAGTTAATTATGCATTTGGTGATTTAAAGGCTCAAGATATTCAGATTTCAGAAATAAATATTGAGGATGTAGTTAAGGATATTATGTCAGCAGGGGAGGTGTCAGCATGAAAAAATACACACCATTCTTTAAAGCTGGCATGATGGAAGAAATGGCATATAAGGCAGGAATATTTGCATGGCTGATAATTACTATTTTGCAGCTCTCCTGTATTATATTTCTCTGGGTGGCTGTGTATAGTAATGCCACTACTGATGTTATTAACGGCTTTACATTTAAGCAGATGATAGTATATTTTGTCTTTACCAATATATTTGCATTTACTTGTCTAGGCAGTCAAACACTGCATGATATAAATACAGAAATAAAAGATGGTACAATTGCTATTTCTTTTATTAAGCCAATATCATACAGACTTAGATTCCTTTTCAGATGTATGGGAGGATGTGCAAGTAGAGTAATTCTTATGGGTATTCCGGGATTTACAATTGCCTATATTATATTTGTAAAAATGGGTTACATAAAGATAGGATCTGTGCCAGTGTTCTTAATACATATTGTGCTGTTTTTGATTTCAATGGTACTGGCAGCGGCAATTTATGACACTGTAGATTATATTTGCGGTGTGTGCTGTTTTTATACGACAGCAGCATTTGGACTTAATCAGGCTAAGGAAGTAGCAGTTAATTTTTTGTCAGGTGTTCTGATACCACTGTCATTTTTTCCGGGTAATTTTGGAAAAATAGCAGAAATACTTCCATTTGCAGGGTTATCACAGAACCCAATTTACATACTTACTCAGACAGCGGACATTAAAACTTCAGTTTTCTTTATCGTTAAGAGTGTTGTATGGTTTGTGATATTAGGAATACTTGCAAAAGGTCTGTTTAATCATGCCAGCAAGAAAATTACAGTACAGGGGGGTTAGGTTATGTCAAAGTTAAAATATTATTTAAAGTTGTATGTAGCGAATATGTCTCGTTCAATGATTTCTAGAATGGAATACAAAAATGATTTAATAATTGGTATATTTGGATTTTTTATACAAAATGTGGCAGCAGTTCTGTCAATATATTTTATTATTAAGAATATCCCAAGTTTATCTGGATGGAATATGTACCAGATGGGATTTTTATATGGATTTACAATGATGCCAATAGCAATTGATCACCTTTTTACAGATGAATTGTGGAGAGTTGCATATTTCAGGGTCAGAAATGGTGATTTGGACAGTTACTTTCTGAGACCAGTACCAGTATTGTTTCAGGTAATCTCAGAGAGATTTCAGCCAGAAGCATTTGGAGAATTAATAGTTGGACTTGCAATGTTATTTACATGTGGGTTAAAATGTAATATAAGATGGACAATTGGAAAAGCAGCGGTGATTTTTGTGGCAACCTTTTTTGGCGCACTTATTGTTACAGGTATAAAAATACTAACTGCGAGTCCAGCATTTATATTAAAAAAATCAGGCTATATTATGCAGATTATGTATAATTTCAGAGATTACACAAGATATCCTTTTGGAATTTATCCAAAGATAATGAAGATTTTACTTCTTGTGGCATTTCCATTCGGTCTGATTATTTCACTGCCAGTAGAGACACTTATGTTTGGCAATTATAATCCATGGATACTGTGTGGTGTAATAATAGTAATGGCAATTATTTTTCTTACAATTTCATGTTTTGTATGGAGAGAATGTGCAAAGAGGTATGAATCAACAGGTTCATAACTCATATTAAGTGGAGGAATGGTTATGAAGAGGATGTTTAAGGGAACTCTGGTGGCAATTGCAATATTACTTACGGGGTGTGGTGTGGCGAATAAAAAAGAAAAAAAGCCAGACAATAAAGTTAGTGACAAAAATGAAGACAGTGAATATATGGATATTGCAAAGATAGAATATAAAACTGTAAATGGAATGATATGGGGGGCAGATTTCAGCATAGTAGTAACGAAGGATAAAATAGAATCTGCAAATTATTTTGATGATAAAAAATCAGAATATAGAACAATCAAAAATACCAGAGTAAAGGAAAAAAATTGGAGGGAATTAGTTAAAGCTATATATGATATCAAGCCTGAATTAATAGAGGTGGAAATTAATAATATAGAGGAAACATCTGAAATTGATGAAGTAGAATGTACTGACGGACCAAATTATTCAATATTCAAAATAACATGGATACTGGCTGATGGCACTGAAAAATGTGTGCAATACTTTCAGCCTCCTAGCAGCACATTTCAGACAGTGAGAGATCTTTTAGACAAAATCGCAAATATAACAGGATGAGAAAGAGGATAAAAATGGACAATATTGAGAATCAGACACAGAATCGAGACAAAGTAATAATTAGAACAAGTATAATTGGAATTATAACAAATGTTTTTCTGGCAGTATTTAAGGCAGCCATAGGAGTACTGTCAAATTCAATTGCAGTAATACTTGATGCAATTAACAATTTATCGGATGTACTATCATCAGTTATTACAATAGTAGGTACAAAGCTTTCTAAGAAGAAACCAGATATTAAACATCCAATGGGATATGGAAGAATTGAATATTTAAGTGCATTATTAGTCGCTGGTATCGTGCTGTATGCAGGTATTACATCTTTTACAGAATCAGTAAAGAAGATTATTAATCCAGTTAAATCTAATTATTCAGTTGTTTCACTTATAATTATTGCTGTGGCTGTATTAGTAAAAATTGTTCTGGGCAAATATGTGAAGGAAAAAGGAAAGAAGGTCAATTCAAATTCCTTAATAGCTTCGGGATCTGATGCCAGTTTTGATGCAATACTATCCGCCTCTGTATTAGCATGTGCAGTTATTTATCTTGTAACAGATATATCATTGGAAGCATATGTTGGTGTCGTTATTTCTGGAATAATAATAAAATCAGGTATTGAGATGATGATGGAGACTGTAAATGATATCCTTGGTTCAAGGCCTGATTCGGATTTTACTAAAAAGATTAAAGCTGTAGTAAGTGAGGATGAGGAAGTAAGAGGGGCCTATGATCTTGTATTAAACAGTTATGGCCCAGAAAAAAATTATGGTTCGGTGCATATAGAAGTTCTAGATACAATGACAGCTAATGAGCTAGATAAGCTTTCAAGAAAAATTCAGGCAAGAGTATTTAGAAAAACAGGAGTAATTTTAACTGGAATAAGTGTATATTCCCACAACACTAAGAATGAAGATGCAAAAATAATCGAGGAGCACGTAAGGACAAAAGCTAAAGAGCATGAGTGGGTTGTTCAGGTTCATGGATTTTATGTAGATATGGTAGAAAAGGATATGAGATTTGATGCTGTACTAAGTTTTGATATTGCTCCCTTAGAGGGAATTGAAACCTTGAAAAGTGAGATAAAACAGCTATATCCTGACTATAGCATAACAATTTCACCAGACGTATATATATCTGATTAAAATTTGTAAAACACTAGCAAACACTTGATATTGTGGTACGTGTGCGAAATATAGTACTAGATATTGTGTTTAGCCGCTTGACATTTAATGCGATATTTATTATAATCTCTTTTAGTCGCTGTTATCAGGGATCTTATAAAATAAACCTGAGGCAGCAGATTTTAAGAGATTTTTTTCGTTTTACAGGGAGGGAAATTTGATGTTTTACGATGAATTATTAGATGGCAATCTTGATATGGAAGAGCAGAAAATCTATATCATGAAGAGATCTGGAGAGCGTGTCATTTTTAATAAAGATAAAATAATCAACGCAATAAGAAAGGCGAATCTTGAAGAAGGTATTTTATCACAGAGACTTGCTGATGATCAGATTGTAGACATAGCAAATGCCATCGAAAAGGATGCAAGGAATGCCAGCCGTGATCTCTCAGTTGAAGAGATACAGGATAAAGTAGAAGATGCACTTATGGAGACAGGAAAACATAAGGTTGCAAGATTGTATATTACATACAGATATAAACACAATGAAATGCGTAAGATGAGCAACATAGATCAGAAAATTTCAGGTGTTGTTGAGAGAGATAACGAGGAAGTTAAGCAGGAAAATTCCAACAAGAATCCAACAGTTCTTTCAGTCCAGAGAGATTATATGGCAGGTGAGTGGAGCAGATATTACACAAGCAGATATCTCCTTCCTGATGATATAGTAACTGCTCATAAAGAGGGAGTAATACATTTCCACGATGCAGATTATTTTGCACAGCACATGCATAACTGCTGTCTTGTAAATCTTGGAGATATGCTTGATAACGGAACTTGTATTAGCGGAACACATATAGATACACCTAGAAGCTTCTCTACGGCTTGTACTGTAGCTTCACAAATAGTTGCTCAGGTTGCATCAAGCCAGTACGGTGGTCAGACAATTACCATGTCACATCTTGCAAGATACGTAGATGTAAGCCGTCAGAAAATCGCAAAAAGACTTCGTGGTGAGTTTGAAAAAGCCGGTATTGAAGTTGATGAAGATAAATTTAAAGAGATAGTAGAACTTGAAGTAAGAAAAGAAGTTGAATCTGGATGCCAGACAATGCAGTACCAGTTAATTACACTTCAGTCTACAAACGGACAGGCACCATTCGTTACAGTATTCCTGTACTTAAATGAAGTACCTGAAGGACAGACAAGATCCGATCTTGCCATGATTATAGAAGTAATGTTCAAGCAGAGAATACTTGGTGTTAAGGATAGAAAAGGTTTATATATCACACCTGCATTCCCTAAACTCATCTATGTATTACAGGAAGATAACATTACAGAGGATTCAAAATATTTTTACCTTACAGAGCTTGCAGCTGAATGTACAGCTAAGAGAATGGTTCCTGACTATATTTCAGAGAAGAAAGCGATGGAGTTAAAAGGAGATTGTTATCCATGTATGGGATGCAGATCATTCCTTACAACAGACAGATTCACAGATGCAGGTATTGGTAATGTGGCAAATGCATTGAATTTTAAAGAAGGAAAACATAAGTATTATGGAAGATTTAACCAGGGTGTTGTTACAATCAATCTTGTAGACGCAGCTTGCTCATCAGGTGGAGATGAAGATAAATTCTGGGAAATCATGAAAGACAGACTGGATTTATGCCACAAAGCACTTAGAATAAGACATGAGAGATTACTTGGAACTCCATCAGATGTTGCACCTATATTATGGCAGGATGGAGCACTTGCAAGATTAAAACCAGGTGAAACATTAGATAAATTATTATTTGATGGATACTCAACAATATCTCTTGGATATGCAGGACTTGCAGAGTGTGTTTACTATATGAAAGGTGTATCTCATACAAGTGAAGAAGGAAAAGAATTCGGACTTAAAGTTATGAGAGCTCTTAATGATGCCTGCCAGGAATGGAAGAAGTCAGAAAATATTGATTACTCAGTATATGGAACACCACTTGAGAGTACAACATATAAATTTGCAAAATGTTTACAGAGAAGATTTGGAAAAATTCCACATGTTACAGATAAGAACTATATAACAAACAGCTATCATGTTCATGTTACAGAGCATATTGATGCATTTACAAAATTAAGCAAGGAATCAGAATTCCAAAAACTCTCACCAGGAGGAGCAGTAAGTTATGTAGAGGTTCCAAATATGCAGAACAATATTCCAGCAGTTCTCACTGTCATTAAACATATGTACAATACAATTCTTTATGCAGAATTGAATACAAAAAGTGATATGTGTGATGCCTGTGGATTCAATGGCGAGATAAAAATAGTTAAAGATGATACAGGAAAACTTGTATGGGAGTGCCCAAACTGTGGAAACAGAGACCAGAATAAAATGCATGTTTCAAGAAGAACATGTGGATATATTGGCACACAATACTGGAATCAGGGAAGAACAGCAGAGATCTCTGACAGAGTATTACATCTATAAAAAAGATAAAAAATATTGATTTTTTCCATAATTTATGTATACTTATAGTTGGATAAAATAATGATCGTGAATACAGATATCACTATTTTAGATGATATCGTCAGAACTATTCACTAAAAAAAAGGAAAGAGGTAAAAACATAATGGCACTTGATTTAAGCAAATATGGCATTACTGGAGCAACAGAAGTAGTTTATAACCCTTCATATGAGACATTATTCGAAGAAGAGACAAAGAAAGACCTTGAAGGATATGAAAAAGGTCAGGAAAGTGAACTTGGCGCAGTTAATGTAATGACAGGTATCTATACAGGACGTTCACCTAAAGATAAATTCATCGTTGAAGATGAGAACTCAGAAAACACAGTATGGTGGACATCAGAGGAATATCCAAATGATAACCACAAAGCTTCAAAAGAAGCTTGGGCTGCAGTTAAAGAAATCGCAAAGAAAGAGCTTTCTAACAAGAAACTTTATGTTGTAGATGCATTCTGTGGAGCAAACAAAGACACAAGAATGGCAGTTCGTTTCATCATGGAAGTTGCTTGGCAGGCACATTTCGTAACAAACATGTTTATTAAGCCAACAGAAGAAGAATTAAAAGATTTCGAGCCAGATTTCGTTGTATACAATGCTTCAAAGGCTAAAGTTGAAAATTATAAAGAATTAGGACTTAACTCAGAAACAGCTGTTATGTTCAACATAACAAGTCGTGAGCAGGTTATCGTTAATACATGGTACGGTGGAGAGATGAAGAAAGGTATGTTCTCTATGATGAACTACTACTTACCATTAAAGGGTATCGCATCTATGCACTGCTCAGCAAACACAGACTTAAATGGAGAGAACACAGCAGTATTCTTCGGTCTTTCAGGAACAGGTAAAACAACATTATCTACAGACCCTAAGAGATTACTTATCGGTGATGATGAGCACGGTTGGGATGACAACGGTGTATTCAACTTCGAAGGTGGATGTTATGCAAAGGTTATCGGTCTTGATAAAGAGTCTGAGCCAGATATCTACAATGCAATCGTAAGAAACGCATTACTTGAGAACGTAACACTTGATGAGAACGGAAAGATTGATTTTGATGACAAGTCAGTTACAGAGAATACTCGTGTATCTTACCCAATCAACCATATCGAAAACATCGTTCGTCCAATATCTTCTGCACCAGAAGCTAAGAACGTTATTTTCCTCTCAGCAGATGCATTCGGAGTACTTCCTCCAGTATCTATCCTTACACCTGAGCAGACAAAATACTACTTCTTATCTGGATTTACAGCAAAATTAGCTGGTACAGAGCGTGGAATCACAGAGCCAACACCTACATTCTCAGCATGTTTCGGACAGGCATTCTTAGAGCTTCACCCAACAAAATACGCTGAAGAACTTGTTAAGAAGATGGAGAAGAGCGGAGCAAAAGCTTATCTTGTAAACACAGGATGGAATGGAACAGGAAAGAGAATCTCAATCAAAGATACAAGAGGTATCATCGATGCTATCCTTAACGGAGATGTTAACAAAGTTGATACAAAGAAGATTCCAATCTTCGATTTCGAAGTACCAACAGAACTTCCAGGAGTTGATACAGGAATTCTTGATCCAAGAGACACATATGCTAATGCAGCAGAGTGGGATGAGAAAGCTAAAGATTTAGCAGCTAGATTCAACAAGAACTTCAAGAAATACGAAGGAAATGAAGCTGGTAAAGCATTAGTTTCAGCTGGTCCTCAGTTATAATTTGAAACAAATCATATTGGTAACAATATAGAATATATAGTCAGGATGTGAAAATTTTACATCCTGACTTTTTTTTTGTATTGACATTTAATGATACAGGTATTATTATTTAGTTAGATGAACATATGAATACATATTCATATGTTTCTGACAACAATTAATGCTAATAATAAAAAAGGAGATGTTTGTTATGAAAAAGAAATTTAAATGTGAAATTGACTGTGCAGCATGTGCAGCTAAAGTTGAAGATGCAATTAAGAAGATTGAGGGAGTTGAGGATGCTTCAGTAAATTTTTTAACACAGAAATTTATGCTTTCAGCGCCAGATGATCAGTTTGATGATATTTTAAAGAAAGCTATAAAAGCAGGTAAAAAGATTGAGTCAGATTTTGAGGTGGAATGTTAATGACTAAAAAACAGAAAAAGAGATTATATAGAATAGTTATATCACTTGTTCTATTTGTAATCCTTCTTGTGTTAAACAGGGTGACAGATTTTGAAAAACTGCCTGAAGTTATTAAATTTGCTATCTATCTTGTACCATATCTTATTGTAGGATATGACGTAATAATAAAAGCAGGCAAGAATATTATTAATGGACAGGTGTTTGATGAGAATTTTCTCATGATGATTGCAACATTTGCGGCATTTGGTCTTGGTATATTCGGAGATGGACAGTATGATGAGGCACTAGCAGTAATGCTTTTCTATCAGATTGGAGAATTGTTCCAGGATTATGCTGTGGGACAGTCCAGAAAATCAATTACTGAGATGATGAATATTGCTCCAGAATATGCGAATGTGGAGAGAAACGGTGAGGTCACAGAAGAAGATCCCGAAGATGTTCATGTCGGGGACATTATAGTGATAAAACCTGGAGAGAAGATTCCACTTGATGGTGTTATTATAGAAGGTGAAACCTTCTTGGATACTAAGGCACTCACAGGTGAATCAGTTCCAAGAAAAGTTAAAGTTTCTGAGGCTGTTATATCAGGATGTATAAATGGCGAGGGAACAATCAGAGTTAAAGTCAGCAAAGAATATGAGGATTCAACAGTTGCCAAGATTCTTGATCTGGTAGAAAATGCCAGCTCAAAGAAAGCAAAAATTGAGAACTTCATTACAAGATTTGCCAAGTATTACACACCAGTTGTCACTATTTCAGCAGTTGTTCTGGCAATATTTATGCCCCTGTTATTCAACGTATCATGGGCTGATGGCATAAAGAGAGCATGCAACTTTCTTATAGTTTCATGTCCGTGTGCTCTTGTAATATCAGTTCCATTGGGATTTTTTGGAGGAATTGGTGCGGCATCAAAGATAGGTGTATTAGTTAAGGGTAGCAACTTCTTGGAAATTGCAGCAGATGCAAAGGTCATTGTAATGGATAAAACTGGAACTCTTACAAAGGGAGAATTTAAGGTTTCTGATTTGATCACAAATAGTGGTGTTACAAAAGATGAACTTATTGAGATGGCAGCATATGGTGAAAATTATTCAAACCATCCAATAGCAAAATCAATTAAAAATGAATATAATGGTCAGATTGATAATATGAGACTCTCAGATGCTAAGGAAATATCAGGACATGGTATATCAGTCAAGTTTGATGGAAGAGAACTGTTAGCTGGAAATGAGAAATTATTGAAAGAAAATAATATAGGATTTGACAGGGTAATCAAAGCAGGAACTCTTGTGTATATTGCATATGATGGAAAATACGAAGGATGCATAGTTATTTCAGATACAGTGAAAGATGGAGCAGAATCTGCGGTTAAGAGTCTGAGAAAATCTGGAGTAGAGAAAACAGTTATGCTTACAGGAGACAGAAAAGACGTGGCAGAAGAGATAGCAGTAAAACTTGGAATTGATGAGGTTAGAAGTGAACTGCTACCAGGTGATAAAGTTGACTGTGTGGAGAAAATAATTGAAAAATACAGCGGAAAGAACAGCAAGGTTGTATTTGTAGGTGACGGAATAAATGATGCCCCTGTACTTATGAGGGCGGACCTTGGTATAGCCATGGGAAGCCTTGGATCAGATGCTGCAATTGAAGCTGCGGACATAGTACTTATGGATGATGATATCAGAAAGATTCCTAAGGTGATCAAAATAGCAAGAAAGACAAAGACAATTGTTAGGACAAATGTGGCATTTGCCCTAACGGTTAAATTACTCATACTCGTACTCTCTGCATTTGGCCTAGTTGGAATGTGGGCAGCAGTATTCGGAGATGTAGGAGTGAGCGTAATCTGCATCATTAACTCTATGAGAGCATTAAAACAGTAAATATAGTATGGATTTAAAAACGGATAGCCGGACTTATATTAGATATTGCCAAGGCAGGTCTGATTTTGGTCTCCAAAATAGTAAAAAGACTATTTTGGAGACTTTTTTTTATTATTTATTTGACATTTATTATATAACGTGCTACAATTCGAAAATGAAAATCAATTTCAAATTTAAATAAGAATGAGGAAATAATAATGAATGAACGCGGAAAATATAAGACAAAACACCACGATCAGCTGATAGAATATCTCAAGACAATTAAGGGAGAACATTTTACTGTAGAAGATATACATCTGCACTTTTGCAATTCTGGTAATAATATTGGAACTGCAACTATTTATAGAAATTTAGAGAGAATGGTAGATGAAGGTTGTGTCAATAAATATATTATAGATCCAGGAAATCCAGCATGCTTTGAGTATGTAAATCCCGAGGAGCACAAAGAAAATACCTGTTATCACCTTAGATGTGAGAAATGTGGGAAACTGATTCACCTGCATTGTGAGGAAATAGAAGAATTTAATAATCATATGTTTGAGGAACACAAATTCAGAATAAATCCAATGAGAACGGTATTTTATGGTGTTTGTGAAGAATGTGCAGAAGAGGAGAGTGAGTAATATGGCAATGGTAATTACATTTATGGCAGGAATTTCCATACTTGTCGGTGCTTTGGTAATAAGAATGTCAAAGAACCCGGAAAAAATAGAGAGGTTGTCAATTGCTCTAGCTCTAGGATCGTTACTATCACTTATGATATTTGATCTGTCACCGGAAATTGTTGAAAAGGTATCACATAAAAATATAATACAGTCAATAGTGTTTGTAATATTGGGTGCGGCAATTCTTAAAATTCTTGATATTTTTCTTCCAGACCATGATGATACAAAAGAGAATCATGACAAGGAAAATGCAGCCCATATTGGACTTATTGCAGCATTTGCAGTGATATTGCATAATATTCTTGAGGGCATGACGATATACAGTCTGTCTCTTACATCAGTGAATCAGGGAATAATTTTTGCAATTGGAATATCACTTCATAATATACCTATGGGAATGCTTATATATTCAACTATAGATGATAAAAAAAGAAGGGAAAAGAGTGTCATTCTTTCTGTTGTTACAGGTGCTACCTTAATTGGAGGAATCTTGATGGCATTTATAAGCGGATTTCTCTCAGAGGGTATAGTGCTGATATTGCTTTGTGTTGCCACAGGAATGATAGCTTTTATTGTATTTGATGAACTGCTTCCACATGTACTTAGGACCAGACCTATAAAACCATCAATAATTGGAGCGGTTGCAGGATTTGTGTTAGTATTTATCAGCTGCCAGATAGCAGGATAATAAAAGTGCGTTAACATCCCATAAATGGGTGAAAACGCACTTTTTTTATACTATGTGTCTATTAGACAACTTCCAAATTAAAATATTGTTTTTTCTCTATTTTATTTGTATCTTTTACTTTTATGCAGACTTTATAGGAACCTTTGGATTCTGGAATAAAGGAGCAGCTAGAAGCTCCTTTTCTCATAGAAATCATAGTCCATTTGGATGCGCCATCTAATCTATAGAAACTGGTGAATTTGTATTTTTCGGTTCCGCCACTTGCTTTGTAATTAATAACGGCTTTGTCGGACAAGGTAATAGTTTCCTTATCCAGAGAAGCAGTTATTTTGAGAGTGTATTCTCCTTCCTTAAGTGCAGATTCATATCTCTTTCTAAGAAGTGTACTGTAGGATTTTCTTAAGCAATCAAGCATTGGTGCTTCAACTTCTTTAGGTAGTTTCATTTCGATAATTTTTATGGCACTTAGAAGATATTCATAATATTCTGTAATAAAATGAAGTCTGTGAAGTCCCCATTTGTGATTTGAATTTGAAATAAGTCCTTCAGGCATAATTTTAATGACATGGCATCCAGGCAGCATCTTTGCAAGTTCTTCATTTAGTAAATCTAATTTATCACTTCTCTCCTGCATGACTCCGCCAAATTTTGCATCATCAAAATCTGCAATTTTTCCATCGGGTTTTATGTATTTTTTTGCATAATGATAATTAATCATTATGATTTTAGTAGGGTCGATATAATCTTTCAGCATATCAGCATATTTAGGAAGATAATTTCTGATAATATTAAAATTTTCTGGAAATTTGGTTTTTGAGACAACTTTAATTGGAGATTGTTTGAGAAAATCTGGCATGAATTCCTTCAGATAGTCAAATACTCCCTTATTTATGTCAAGTGTAGCACATCTCTGAAAAAATGTGCAGAGTTTGGAAAATCATTTTCCGAACAAATATCCTGTTTTGACAATTTAGGGGAACACGTTGATGCAAGATTAACGTTTGTGACACATTTTTTTATATCAAATCCACCATCATCTGGAAAAGTGCCAAAGGTATCTCTAGATACACACATACCAAGAATATTAATAGATGTAGACATTGCTTTCCTCCCGAGTTTTATTCTATTGATATTAATTTTACAAAAGAATTTAAAAATCGTCAATGTTCAGAAAATTATTTAAACATCAATGGATATTAACTCTTGACATAAATAAACTTATTTTTTATACTAAGATAAAGCGTTGAAGAGAAGAGTACCAGAGGGATATTCGACAGGAAGAGATGCATAACTGAGAGCATCTTAGAAGTGAAATCTGGGAAGACCACCTCTGAGTGACCTTAATACGGTACGGTGATTCCGTTATAATCATAATGAGATATCTTTAGAAGATAAAAAGGGTGGAACCGCGATTATATTGCCCCTTATACAGGATAACTGTATAAGGGGATTTTTTAATTTGCTGGAAAGTTCTATAGACATTCCGCAAATAAAAAAAGATATGGATGTCGGTTTGCCTGAGATAAAAGGAGAATATAGAAATGGTAGATTTCAAAAATGAAGAGAGATTAAACACATTAAACCACTCATGTGCCCATGTAATGGCGCAGGCAGTAAAGCATTTATACCCAAATGCAAAATTCTGGGTTGGACCTGTAGTAACAGAGGGATTCTATTATGATATAGATCTTGGTGATGATATCATAAATGATGAGGCAATTGCAGCAATTGAGAAAGAAATGAAGAAAGTCTGCAAAGAAGGCAAGAAGATATACAGAAGAGAAATCTCAAAAGCTGAGGCTATGGAACTTTTCAAAGATGATATGTACAAGATGGACCTTATCAGCAAACTTGAGGATGGAAACATCTCGGTTTATGATCAGGGTGATTTTACAGATCTTTGTAGAGGACCTCATGTAGACAATACAAAACTTTGCAAGTATTTTAAACTTATCAAACATTCAGGAGTATACTGGAAAGGTGATGCTAATAACCATGTAATGCAGAGAATTTATGGCGTTTGTTTCCCAACAGCAGAAGAACTTGAAGAACACTTAAAATTACTTGAAGAGGCAAAAGAGCGTGACCACAGAAAGATAGGTAAAGACATGGGATTATTTATGTCTGATGATCTTGTAGGACGTGGACTTCCAATGTTTTTGCCAAAGGGTTATGTAGTATGGCAGGAACTTGAAAATTATATTAAAGCTAAAGAGAGAAAATTAGGATATCTTCACGTAATGACACCATGTGTAGGTACTGTAAATCTTTACAAGACTTCAGGACACTGGGATCACTACAAAGAAAACATGTTCCCACCAATGGAAGTAGAGGGAGAGTCATTTGTATTAAGACCAATGAACTGCCCACATCATATGATGATTTATGCAAATAAGTTACACTCATACAAAGATCTTCCAATTAGAATCGGTGAAATTGCTCATGATTTCAGATTTGAATCAAGCGGAACTTTAAAAGGAATTGAGAGAGGTAGACATTTCTGCCAGAATGACGCTCATTTATTTGTAACACCTGAGCAGATTGAAGATGAAATAGCAAAAGTTGTAGATTTAATATT
Organism: uncultured Eubacteriales bacterium; assembly: GCA_900314525.1. Classification (GTDB taxonomy): domain Bacteria; phylum Bacillota; class Clostridia; order Lachnospirales; family Lachnospiraceae; genus Bovifimicola. Next base: position 16,819 of record OMVN01000025.1, on the reverse strand, counting down.
TAATGTATATGAAGATTTTGGAATCAAGGATTACAGATGCGTACTTTCACTCAGAGATCCTGAAGATAAGAAGAAATATCATGATGATGATGAAATGTGGAACAAGGCAGAGGATGCACTCAGAAAAGTATTAAATGACCTTAAGATTGATTACACAGAAGAAATCGGTGAGGCAGCATTTTATGGCCCTAAGTTAGATGTAAATGTTAAGCCAGCTGTTGGTAATGAAATTACATTGTCAACATGTCAGTTAGATTTCTGTCTTCCAGCTAAATTTGACCTTACTTATGTTGACAGAGATGGAGCAAAGAAGACTCCTGTAGTATTACACAGAGCTATTCTTGGATCACTTGACAGATTTATGGCATACATCCTTGAGGAGACAAAGGGAAATCTTCCATTATGGCTTGCACCAGTTCAGGCAACAGTTCTTCCAGTCAAGAATGAAGATGAAGAGTTAAATGCATACGCTCATAAATTATTTGATATGTTAGATGACGAGGATATCAGAGTAGACATAGATGAGAGACCTGAAAAATTAGGTTACAGAATCAGAGAAGCACAGATGAAGAAGGTTCCATATCTCTTAGTAATTGGAAAGAATGAAGCAAATGATAATACAGTAAGTTACAGACTTCATGGAGAACAGAAGACAACTACAGTACCAGCTGATGAGTTTGTAAACATGTTAAAGGACGAAATTGCTTCAAAGACAAGAAGAGATAAATAAAAATCCTTAAAAGACCTCGTATTTTGTCGAAAATGTTTGAATTTGCTGGAAAAAAACTGTATAATTATATTTAGTAGCAATAATTATATTTCAAGGAGGTACAAGGTTATGAATAAATCAGAACTTGTAAGTGCAATGGCAGAGCAGGCTGAAGTTTCTAAGAAAGATGCTGAAGCAGTTCTCAAGGCATTTGTAGACGTGGTTTCTACAGAATTACAGAATAAGGGCAAGGTACAGTTAATAGGATTTGGTACATTCGAAACAAGTGAGAGAAAAGCTAGAACAGGTCATAATCCACAGACAGGGGAAGAGATTAAGATCAAGGCTTCAGTTGTTCCAAAATTCAAGGCAGGAACAGCACTCAAAGAGAAGGTAAATACAAAACCAGCTAAGAAAAAAGCTAAGAAAAAATAAAATAAAAAATAAACAGGCTGTACAAAATTTAATTTACATTAATGTGTATTGCCTGTTTTTTTATTGCTATAGACGCATATGTTGGCAATAAAGTATTCTCCCTGTATATAATTTGAAAGGAATTAAATAATGACACTGAAAGAACTAAAAATAAATCAGAGCGCCATAATAAAAACAGTTGGTGGAGAAGGCGCATTAAGACAGCACTTTCTTGATATGGGCGTTATTCCAGGTGCAGAAGTTACGGTTATAAAATTTGCACCAATGGGTGACCCTGTTGAAATTCAGATTCATGGATATGAACTGACACTGAGATTAGATGACGCAGATAAGATAGAAATAGAACCAATAGATGAGAGAACCAGAAAACACGAGGGTGCAAAAGACATTAATAAGTCCAGACATCCAGGTCTTGGTGAGGAGGGAATTTTCCATGCAAAGGGTGAAGGTAATCCTCTTCCTGAGGATACAGTATTAACTTACGCCCTTGTTGGTAACCAGAACTGTGGAAAGACAACATTATTTAATCAGCTTACAGGTTCGAATCAGCATGTGGGAAATTTCCCTGGTGTTACTGTGGATAGAAAAGACGGACAGATTAAGAGTCACGGAAATACCCTTGTTACGGATCTTCCGGGAATATATTCCATGTCACCATACAGCAGTGAGGAAGTAGTATCGAGAAAATTTGTGCTGGAGGATAAGCCTAAAGCAATAATAAATATACTTGATGCCACTAATATAGAGAGAAATCTATATCTCACCATGCAGTTATTAGAGATGAATATACCAATGGTTGTCGCGCTTAATATGATGGATGAGATGAGGGGAAACGGTGGCTCAATAGATATTAATAGCATGGAAGAACTTCTTGGAGTTCCAGTTGTACCTATTTCTGCTGCTAAAAATGAAGGTGTGGATGAACTTGTAAAACATGCGATTCACATTGCAAAATACCAGGAAAATCCCTCTGTTCAAGATTTCTGTGATAAAAAAGATCATAATGGCGCAGTTCACAGATGTATTCATGCAGTAATACATCTTATAGAAGACCATGCCATGAGAGCAGATATACCAGTAAGGTTTGCAGCAAGCAAGGCCATTGAGGGCGATGAACTTATTATTGAACAGCTTGAATTGGATTCTAATGAATTGGAAATGTTAGAGCATATAGTTGCACAGATGGAGAAGGAGAGAGGTCTTGACAGAAGTGCAGCTATAGCAGATATGAGATTTGAATTTATTGAAAAATTATGTGAGAAGACAGTAGTTAAACCAAGAGAGAGCAAAGAACGATTAAGAAGTGAGAAAATAGACAGAATATTAACAGGTAAATATACAGCAATACCTTGTTTTATAGGAATTATGGTTATGGTATTTTTCCTGACATTTAATGTAATCGGCGCATTTCTGCAGAATATTCTTGCAGGTGGAATAGATAAACTGTCGGGTGTTGTGGAAGGATTAATGAAGGCATCAGATGTAAACTGGGTTCTCCAGAGTCTTGTGATTGATGGAATTTTTGCTGGAGTGGGAAGCGTACTTAGTTTCCTTCCAATTATTGTAACACTGTTTTTCTTCTTATCAATTATGGAGGATAGCGGTTACATTGCAAGAGTTGCATTTTTTATGGATAAGATGTTAAGAAAAATAGGATTGTCTGGAAGGAGTATAGTTCCATTACTGATTGGTTTTGGATGCAGTGTTCCTGCGGTAATGTCCACAAGAACACTTCCAAGTGAGAGGGACAGAAAACTTACAATTCTTCTTACACCATTTATGAGTTGTACTGCAAAACTTCCAATTTATGCATTTTTAGTAAGTGCATTTTTCCCAGGAAAGGGCGGGTTTATAATGTCCGGATTATATGTACTTGGAATTGTTGTTGGAATTTTAGTTGCACTTTTATTTAGAAAAACCCTGTTCAGAGGAAATGCAGTTCCATTTGTTATGGAACTTCCAAACTACAGACTTCCAGGAGCTAAGAATGTATCAAGACTTTTGTGGGAAAAAGCAAAAGATTTTATAGAGAGAGCGTTTTCAATAATTTTTGTTGCAACAATAGTAGTGTGGTTCTTACAGACATTTGATTTTAATATAAATGCAGTAAAAGACAGCAGTGAAAGTATCCTAGCAGTTATAGCTGGAGCACTGGTTCCTGTATTTAAGCCAATAGGACTTGGAGACTTCAGAATATGTACATCCTTAATAAGTGGTTTTATGGCTAAGGAAAGCGTAGTGTCTACTATGAAAATTCTCTTTGGAAAATCCATAACAGTGGCAATAACAAAAGTTGGTGCTGCATCACTGCTGGTATTCAGTCTTTTGTATACTCCTTGTGTTGCTGCAATTTCTTCAATAAAGAGAGAGTTAGGATTTAAATGGGCAATATTCGTAGTAATGTGGCAGATACTAATAGCATGGATTGTGGCATATATTGTCAGAATAATAGGAATGATGCTGTAATAAATAATAGAGAGGTTGAAAAAATGGGTATATTAAGCGGTTTAAAACCTGAAAATGTGTATTATTATTTTGAGGAAATCTGTAAGATTCCTCATGGTTCGGGCAATACAAAGATGATTAGTGATTATATAGTGAGTATTGCAAAAAAGAAAAATCTGAAATATGTACAGGATGAAAATAATAACTGTATAATATACAAAGATGGAAGTAAAGGATATGAAGATTCAGCAACAGTTATCTTACAAGGCCATATGGATATGGTATGTGAAAAAGAAGACGGTTGTGATATTGATTTTGAAAATGAAGGATTAAGACTAAAACTGGAAGATGGAATAATCAGTGCTGATGGAACTACACTAGGCGGAGATGATGGAATAGCAGTGGCTTACATGCTGGCAATATTAGATTCTGATGAGTACGTACATCCACCGCTTGAGTGTGTATTTACAGTTGATGAGGAGATAGGAATGCTCGGTGCTGCCTCAATTGACATGTCAGCTATTAAGGGTAGAACAATGATAAATCTTGATTCTGAGGAAGAAGGATATCTACTTGTTTCATGTGCAGGTGGGGAGACATCAACAGTTCATCTGCCATACACAGTTATAGATGAAGAGGCGGACACATTTAGAATTACTGTAACAGGTCTTGAAGGTGGACACTCAGGAGCCGAGATAGATAAGGGAAGAGCAAATGCAAATATGCTTCTAGGCAGAGTTTTAAATAATATCAGAAAATCAGATAATAGTCTTAGAATTGTGTCTGTAAATGGCGGATTAAAGGACAATGCAATACCAAGAAGCTCGCAGGCTGTCCTGGTTACTTCAAATCCAGATATGTTAGAAAAGGTTTCGAAGAATCTTGAGAAAATATTAAAAAATGAGTACAGTATAACAGATAAATCAGTAAGAATACTTATTGAAAAGGGTGAAAGGGACTATCCGATGGATGAGAAGTCAACAGCCAGGGTTATAGCAGCACTTGTCAATCTTCCAAATGGAATTTTTAATATGAGTTTTGATATGCCAGGGCTTGTACAAACATCACTTAATCTTGGTATTTTAAAAACAGACAGAGAAAAAAATGAAGTTACATGTTCTTATTCGGTAAGAAGTAGCATAAATACTCAGAAAGAAGAACTTGTACAGAAACTTGAATCATTAGCAGAAGTATTAGGTGGATATGTAACTAATATGGGCGAATATCCAGCATGGGAATACAATAAAAATTCTAGATTAAGAGACATAATGACAGACGAGTACAGAAAACTTTTTGGAAAAGATATGATTGTAATGTCAATGCATGCAGGTGTTGAATGCGGTTTGTTTGGCGGAGGTTTAGCCGGACTTGATGCAGTCTCTATTGGACCTGATATGAAAGATATCCATACACCAAGGGAGACAATGCAAGCTGAATCAGTGAAGAGGACATGGGAATATCTTCTTCATGTACTAGAGAGATTAAAATAAATGGAGTGATTGTATGAAAATAGTTAAGAGGGCATGGCTGCTTGTTTTAATATGTACAATATGTTTTACTGCATGTGGCAAAAAGAAACAGGAGCCTGTCAGCAAAACAATGTATTGTGATTTTATTAATGTGGGGAAAGGCGATGCCATATTAATAAGAAACAGCGGCAAAACAATAATGATTGATACAGGATATGAGGAAACAGCGGATACCGTAAATGGATTTCTCGAAAAAGAGAAGGTGAATAAAATAGATATTCTGATACTTTCTCATTTTGACAAAGACCATATAGGTGGAGCAATTTCTGTCCTGAAAAAATTTGATGTTAGAAAAATCTATATGCCAGATTACGAAGATGAGGGAAATAAGTATAAAGATTTTATGGAATATCTCAAAGAAAAAAATCATGAGAAACTGGCTGCCAAAGTAACTAAAAGAATGGAATTTAAACTTGGAAATCTTGAAGTTATGATAGACCCATGTAAGGAAAAGGAATATAAGTCCGAAAACAATTATTCTCTTGTAACTAAGATAACTAATGATGAAGATACATACCTCTTTGCGGGAGATGCGGAAAAAAAGAGAATAAATGAGCTGCTAGACGAAGATTTTATAATGGCAGATGTGATGAAAATTCCACATCATGGAAGGCTAGATGACAACAGTGTCACATTTATTGACAGAGTCAGACCGTGGTTTGCAGTCTGTACAGTTGCCTCTGAAAGTGATGTGGATCAGGTAATAAAAGATGAACTTAACAGTATAGATGCCACATATTACTTTACATGTAATGGAAATGTGAGCTGTGTAAGTGACGGGGAAAGAAATTACAAATTTTCCGTTGAATAAAAGAGGGCAATGCTATGAAGAACAATAATAAAAGAGTGGATATGCTAAACGGGAGTTTGCTTGACAAACTCCTGCTTTTTGCTATTCCCCTGGCACTAAGTTCGATTTTACAACAGCTGTTTAATTCTGTGGATGTAGCAGTGGTTGGAAAATTTGATAGTAGTTCCGGGCAGGCAGCAGTTGGATGCAATGGACCGGTGATAAATCTTCTTATTAATATATTTGTGGGAATTTCTGTTGGTGCAAATGTAGTTATTTCTACATATATCGGTCAGAACAAAAAGGAAAAAGTAAAGGCTACTGTACATACAGCTATGGTGATATCACTTATAGCCGGAATTATTATTGGGATAGCAGGATTTTTTGTCGCAGAAAATATTTTGAGATTTATGGATACACCTGGAAATATAATTGATGCTGCATCATTGTATCTCAAAATATATTTTCTTGGAATACCATTTATTATCATATATAATTTTGCAGCAGCGGTGCTGAGGTGTGTTGGAAATACAAAAACACCATTGTATGCACTTATAATATCGGGTATAATAAATACAATTTTAAATATTATTCTGGTAGTATATGTTCATATGGGAGTGGCAGGGGTTGCTATAGCTACTGTGGTTTCTAATATCGTAAGTTCAGCTATTGTTCTGTACTATATTATGAAAACAGATGAGGTAATAAAGCTTTCTTTAAGAGATTTAAAGATATACAGAAAAGAATTGTCAAAAATTTTAAAAATTGGGGTGCCAGCAGCTATTCAGACATCAGTATTTTCTATTGCCAATATATTTATTCAGATGGCATTGAATGGATATGGCAAAGATGCAATTGCAGGCTCGGCAGTAACGCTTAATTACGAATTCTACGAGTACTATGTGGTAATAGCATTTGGTCAAGCGGCAGTTACATTTATAAGTCAGAATTTTGGAGCAGGTAATCTAAAGAGATGCAGAAAAATTTTTTATGAGTCGATATTATCCGCCATCATTTCAGTTGCAGTTATGAGTGCAGTATTCGTAACAGGACGAGACTTTTTTATAGGGCTCTTTACATCTAGCTCAGAAGTTGCACATTTTGCAGAGATAAGAATGTTATATCTTCTGATACCATATATTCTTATAACTACTTATGAGATTGGGGGATGTGCATTAAGAGGTATGGGTTATTCTATGACTCCTGCAGTAATAACGATTATTGGAACCTGCGTCCTTAGGCTCACATGGATATATACAATATGTATAAAAATAAAAAAATTTAAATTGCTGATGATAATTTACCCAATTTCATGGAGTGTGACAGGGGTGATATGTCTGATAACATATTTTTGTATATCAGCTAGGGAAATAAGGATTAAGGATAATCAGCAGAGGAGAATAAATTAATGAACGAAGTATGGAATATTTTAGGCATAGAGAAAACAAAGGATACATCTGAAATAACAGCTGCATACAGAACAAGACTGAGACAGGTTAATCCTGAGGATGATCCTGAAGGATTTATGAAACTGAGACAGGCTTATGAAGAGGCAAAGAAGTATGCATTGACAGCAGATGAGTCTGAAAAAGAAAAAGATGAGTATGATATATGGATTGAAAAAGCTGAAAAAATTTACAACGATTTTGAGTGCAGAATCGATGAAAGTAAGTGGGATGAGATTTTAAGTGACAGACTGTGTCTTGGACTTGACACTCAGGATATGGCAATGGAGAAGTTCACAGTGTTCCTAATGAACCATTATTATCTCAAGGCATCAGTATGGAAAATGATAGACAAGACATTTGATATCACTGGTAACAGAGAAAATCTGTTAGAGAAATTCCCAGGAAATTTCATAGAGTTTATTATATCTGAGATAAATCACAATGGAGACGGAGATTATTATACATATTTTTATGGGGATAAGGATTTTGACCATGATAAGCTAATAATAACTCTTAGTAAATGCGTTGATAGCGTTTCAGAACAGCTTGTAGTAAAGAAACCTTCTGAGGTGGATTTTTCTGATGCAAAAGCACTGTTTGAAGAGATAGAGTCAATGCCACTTTGTCATGCCTATTATTATGTTCTTAAAATGGTTGTGGCCCTGTATGAAAATAATAATGATGAAGTAATAGAATACTTTAATAAATTAAAGGAAAAAATTAATTATGCCCCTGATACAATCAGCAATAATATGATTATGTGGGGCTTTGCCATGGGATTTGAAGTTACGGGAGAAGCTTTTGAGGCTGCAAAAATCAGAGAAAAATTAGATGGAAGTCAGGTTGCACTTTATATAATATCAGACAATATAAGATACCTGAATAAGACGGAACGTTATCAGGAAATGAAAGACAAAACCATAGATATTATGGATAAATATGCAGAATTTCCTGCGTTTATAGAATATATGGTAATTGCCAATGATAAACTGATGAAGGTTTATAAGGAAAAATCTGATAATGGTGATATAGACAGCACATATGATCTTGGCTGGTGTTACTATCAGAACGAAAAATTTGAAGAGTGTATGTCACTTATGGATAGTGTCAGACCAGAAACAGGAGACAAATTAGAATATCAGTATAATAACCTTACAGGTAGATGTCTGCTTAGAATGGAAAAATCAGCAGATGCCATAGACAGATTAAAGAGGGCATATGAACTTATTACTGAAGTAAAAGAAAAAGGTGCCGAAGGTGATGAAGAGGAGAAGATGTTAAAGAGAGAAGGTCTTATTCTCACATCGATTTCACTGGCATACAAAGATATTGCCAAGGGAAAAATGCTAAAAAATAGTATTACGAGAGAAGATTATCTTGGATATGACGATGCTATGCAGAATGCAAGAGATTATATAGAAAAAGCCATAGCCGTAGAAAAAGGAAATAAAGAGAGAGTATATTTTCTTGGAGATGCTGCCAAAATCTATATAGAAATAGAAGATTACAAGAGCTGTATAGATATGTGCGACTTAATAATAAAAGAGGCGCCGGAATGGAGTCTTCCATATCTTTTGTCGGAAAATGCATTTTATAAAATGGACTATCCTCAGGATGTTATGGGAAATTATCATATATTGCAGAATATGGTTCCAGAAAATGAAAGTATATATTTTTATCCACTGTTAGAATGCCTGGCATATAACAGAGAAGAAGATGCAAAGAAGATATATGAAATTGCAGTATCTAATGGAGTGAAGAGTGAACTTCTTGATTTTGTTATGCTTTGTGTGAATACACTAGCTAGTAAGGTACCATTTAACGGACAGGAAATATATGAAAAATTTTCTTCAATAAAAGAGAATGATAATATAGACAGAAGAATGATTGCTGAAGCAGGAATAGAGGCAATGTACTTGAGAGCTGATGAAAACTATATAAATGCAATGTCAGGAAGAATACTTATAGTTTATCCTGGTTTTAAGAAAAAAATTGTTGCATTGCACACAAGGTTAGCTGAGAGAAGGGGCAACTATGATGATGCAGTAAAATTTCTAAATGAGCAGTTATATTTTGCTACAAAAGAAAAAGAAGTGTTAGATATAAAACTGAAACTTGGAAGAAATTTATGGTATAAGAATGAAGATGACAAGGCATTTGAATTTTACTCACAGGTGTTAAGAGATAATCCAAAGCACCCATCAGTAAACCATGACCTGGCCAGATTCTATTTGTTTAAGTACAGAGATACTATGTCAAAGAATGATATAGATGCAGCTCTAACATTCATAAATAATCAGATGGAAATAGGCAGAGATGACAGGGTGTATGGAACAAGAGCAGAAATATATTATGAGATAGATGAACTTGAGAAATGCGAGAAGGATTTAGATGCTGCAATGGAGTACAGTAGTGACAATTTTACGAATAACTCCATAAGACAGAAGATGCTTTTGTGCATGGGAAGATTTGAAGAGTCATACAAACTTGCTCATGAATTAGCAGAGCAGGAACCTGATGACAATTATATAAGAAAATATAACAGATTAATTCAGGTATGCAACCTCACTGAGAGATACGACGAGGCCATAAAGTATATAGAGGGTGGCAGAGAGATTGACAGAATCTGGTATTTGAAAAAAATAATCTCTATATATAAGAAAATGAAAAATGGAAGCGGTCTTTTTGAAATAGGGAACTATGCGATTGCAAATGCAAGAAATGAGAGAGAAAAAAATCTTGGATTTGAGGCTACCTTGGCAGGTTATATTGCAATAGGTGAAATGAAAAAAGCCTTAAATTATTATGTTGAATATACCTTTCATAATGTGAAAGAGGAGAAAAAATTATTGGAATTAATCAATAATACAGGTACACTTGATCTTATGTATGAAGATATGGGGAAAACGAGACATGCGATTACTTTTAGAAGCACTGTTCTTAAAAATACCAAAAGTGTATATGTCAAGATGAAGTCAAATCTTAGTTTGGCACAGTATTACAGATTTGCTGGCAAGAAGAGAAAAGCAAGACAATATTTTGATGCATTTAAGGAAATATGTGAAAAAAACTATGGCAGCATAGAGGAGTGGCTTTCATTGTATGGTACAAGAAGAATAAGATTCTTCGATATTGGTCAATACTATTATGCGGATGGAAATCTTGAAGGATTAGAAATGTGCGTAAATGGAATGGAAAATGCTCCAATCTGCGACATGTGTGAATGTTGTAACTGTTTTGAACTCTATATCCTTAAGGGACATTTAAATACACTGAAAGGAAATATTGAAGAGGCAGTGAAAAATTATGAGATTGCAAAGCATGGATGTGGAAATCCATCGGATAATTTTATAGATGGGTATATTGAAATGGCAAAAAAGAAGAAAAGATAAAAGGAAAGTGATTTAGTGTGATAGTAGGAATAGATTTAGGAACAACAAATAGCTTAATAGCTTATTATGCTGATGGCGAGGCTAAGATAATACCAAACAGACTTGGAAAAAATCTAACACCATCTGTTGTAAGTATAGATGATGAAGGCCAGGTATATGTGGGGGAGACAGCAAAGGAGAGACAGATTCTTTTTCCAGAATCTTCGGCAAGTGTGTTTAAGAGAGATATGGGCAGTAATAAAAAGTTCATATTGGGAAAATCAAGAATAGAGAAAGATGGAAAAGTATTTGAGAATGACAGGGTGTTTAGCGCAGCAGAGCTTTCATCTCTTGTTCTACGTGCTCTAAAAGAAGATGCAGAAGTCTATCTTGGAGAAAAAATTGAGGAAGCAGTAATAAGTGTACCTGCATATTTTAATGAAGATAGAAGAAAGGCCACAAAGCTTGCTGGAGAGATGGCAGGACTTAAGGTTGAGAGAATAATTTCTGAGCCAACTGCAGCAGCCATTGCATATGGACTCTTAAATGAAAAAGATGCAAAGTTTCTTGTATTTGACCTGGGTGGCGGAACTTTTGATGTGTCAATATTAGAGAGTTTCTCCGATATACTAGAGGTACACGCTGTAGCAGGAGACAATTATCTTGGAGGAGAAGATTTTACTAATGTAATAGTAGACATGTTTTTTGAGGATAACCCTGACATTGACAGAGAGAATTTAGATGACAAGACATTAAAACACATAAGAAAAAATGCGGATGATTTAAAAATTAATCTTGGAACATCTAACTATGTAAAACAGACATTTACTATAAATGACAGACAAATAGAGTATGAACTCAATGCAAAAAAATACGAGGCAAAATGCAGTGAACTCTTTGACAAAATAAAAATACCTGTGAAGAAGAGCATGGCTGATGCTGGAATGAAGGTAACTGATATTGATAAGGTTGTATTGGTGGGTGGAGCAACCAAGATGAATATGATAAGACGTTTCGCAGGCAGAATGTTTATGACTATGCCAGACTTAAGCATCAATCCTGATGAGGCAGTTGCCATAGGTGCAGCAATACAGGGCGCAATGAAAGAAAGAAATGAGTCAGTAAAAGAAATAATTCTAACGGATGTTTGTCCATTTACTCTTGGTACAGAAGTTGTTATTACAAGAGAAGATGGAAGCAAGGAAAACGGACATTTCTTCCCTATAATAGAGAGAAATACCGTAATTCCAGCCAGCAGAACAGAGACTTTCTATACATCTCGTGATAATCAGACAAAACTAAGAGTAGAGGTATTGCAGGGGGAGAGCAGATTTGCATCTAATAACCTAAAGATAGGTGAAATAGAAATTGACGTTCCACCTAAAAAAGCAGGTGAAGAGGGAATTGATGTAACATATACATACGATATTAATTCACTATTAGAGGTAACGGTAAGAGTTCTCTCAAATGGAGAAGTTAAGAAACATGTATTCAAGAATCAGAATGTGGATATGACTGAAGAGGAAATCAAAAAGAGATTTGAGGAACTGTCATTCTTAAAGATTCATCCAAGAGACCAGGAGGAGAATAAACTTCTGCTTTTTAAGGGAGAGAGACTTTATGAAGAGAGTACAGGTATAGACAGAATACTGATAGATCAAAATATGATGGAATTCGAACAGGCATTAGATACAAGGGACAATGCCACAATAGAAAAGGCAAGAGGAAAATTTATGAAATTTCTGATAAAACTAGAGACAAAAAATATTCGAGAATAGTATAAATAAAGTATAAAATAATATGTTTATTTTATAAAAAGTGTGCTATAATCAGCTTGACTTGTTATTTTTTACAAGATATTAAAAATAATATTAGATATAACGGAGGATTACTATGAGCGCAGAAGTACTTAAGCCAATTAAAGAAGGAAAAGTTCGTGAAATTTACGATAATGGCGATAGCCTTATCATGGTAGCAACAGATAGAATAAGCTGTTTTGATGTTATTTTAAATAATATCGTTACAAAGAAGGGCACAGTTCTTACACAGATGTCTAAATTCTGGTTTGATTTAACACAGGATATTTTACCAAACCATATGATATCAGTAGATGTAAAGGATATGCCTGAATTCTTCAGACAGCCAAAATTTGACGGAAACAGTATGATGTGCAGAAAACTCAATATGCTTCCAATCGAGTGTATTGTTAGAGGATATATCACAGGAAGCGGCTGGGCAAGCTACCAGAAAAACGGCACAGTATGTGGTATCAAATTACCAGAAGGCTTAAAAGAATCTGATAAACTCCCTGAGCCAATATATACACCATCTACAAAAGCAGAGATAGGTGACCACGATGAGAACATCTCATATGAGCAGAGCGTAGCACATCTTGAGAAATACTTCCCAGGAAAAGGTGAAGAATATGCTACAAAATTAAAGGATTACACAATTGCTCTTTACAAGAAATGTGCAGACTACGCATTAGAGAGAGGAATCATTATTGCAGATACAAAATTTGAATTTGGACTTGATGAAGAAGGTAACATTGTTCTTGGTGATGAGATGCTCACACCAGATTCATCACGTTTCTGGCCAGCTGATGGATATGAAGCAGGACATTCACAGCCTTCATTTGACAAACAGTTTGCACGTGACTGGTTAAAAGCTAACGATGGTCATGACTGGACACTTCCACAGGATATTGTAGACAAGACAATAGATAAATATTTACAGGCATATGAACTTCTTACAGGCAAGAAGTTAGTTTAAAAGCAGACAGCATATTTACCGTTTTAATTGAAAGGAAAATTAGATATATGTATATTACATGTTTAGATTTAGAAGGCGTTTTAGTACCTGAAATTTGGATTGCATTTGCAGAGGAGAGTGGAATACCTGAACTCAAGAAGACTACAAGAGATGAGCCAGATTATGACAAATTAATGAAATGGAGACTCTCAGTGCTCAAAGAACATGGACTTGGATTAAAAGAAATCCAGGAAACAATTGCTAAGATTGACCCAATTCCAGGAGCAAAAGAATTTCTTGATGAGCTTCGTTCACTTACTCAGGTAATTATTATAAGTGATACATTTACACAGTTTGCAAAACCACTTATGGAGAAACTTGGATGGCCAACAATATTCTGCAACTCATTAGAGGTAGCAGAATCTGGAGAAATCACAGGCTTCAAGATGAGAATAGAGAATTCAAAATACACAACAGTAAAGGCACTTCAGTCAATTGGATATGAGACAATTGCCAGCGGAGATAGCTACAATGACCTTGGAATGATTAAAGCAAGCAAGGCAGGATTCTTATTCAAGAGTACAGACAAGATTAAAGCAGATAATCCTGAACTTCCTGCATACGAGACATACGACGAATTATTGAATGCTATAAAAAAAGCAATGGATTAATAGGCAGGCTCAGTCACTGACTGAGCCTTTTTAACTTAGTCGGAGAAATCCCTTAACTCTAATAGTAAATATAGGTTTGGGATTATTTAAGGCAGATTCTGCTTTCACATAAAAATTTAAACTGTGGAGTAAAAAGATGAAAGATCATAAATTAAGTAAAGATATGCCTATCGGCTTTATGGACTCAGGACTTGGTGGACTGAGCGTACTGAGAGAGGCAGTTAAATTAATGCCGGAAGAAGATTTTATATATTATGGTGATTCAAAGAATGCTCCTTATGGCACAAAGCCTGAAGAAGAAATAAGAAGACTAACATTTGATGTGGTTGACAAACTGATGGACAGGGGAATAAAGGGTCTGGCAGTCGCATGTAATACTGCAACATCTGCTGCAGTAAAACTATTGAGGATTAAATATCCAGAACTTCCAATTGTAGGAATTGAGCCAGCAATAAAACCAGCAGTAACAAACTGCAAGGGTGGTAAAATACTGGTGATGGCAACTCCAATGACTATTAAGCAGCCAAAATATCACAAGCTTCTTGACAGATATTCTGACAAAGCTTATATCGTATCTGTTCCCTGTGATGGACTTATGGAATTTGTGGAACAGGGAAATTTAGACGGTGATGAACTAGATACTTATTTTGACAAACATTTAAAACCATTTCTTACAGATGATACTGAGACAATAGTTTTAGGATGTACACACTATCCATTCTTGAAACATCATATTAAAAGATTTCTTGGTAATAAGAATATAGAGCTGATTGACGGCAGTTTAGGAACTTCTATGGAACTTAGAAGAAGACTTGGGGAAAAAGATTTATTAAAGCAGGAAAATGCAGTTGGAAAAGTTGAAATATATAACTCAACCGGCGAACAGGAAATGATAGATTTGAGCTATAAATTATTAAATATGCCGGAAGAGTAGTGCATTAAGCAGAGAGGACAAATTATGAGAAAGACAAAAATTATTTGTACAATTGGACCAGCAAGCGACAATGAAGAGACATTGACAAAAATGTGTCTTGCAGGAATGAACGTGGCAAGACTTAATTTCTCCCACGGAACACATGAGGAACATCAGGAGAAAATAAATCTGATAAAGAAAGTAAGAGAAACCCTAGATATGCCAATAGCAATTATGCTTGATACAAAGGGGCCTGAGTACAGAATCAGAACATTTGAAAATCACAAGATCATGTTAAAGGATGGAGATACATTCACTTTTACAACAGACGATGTAGAAGGAAATCAGGAAAGAGTATCTGTAAATTATAAAAATCTAGTAAATGAACTTGAAATCGGAGACACAATCCTTGTTAACAATGGGCTTGTAATATTCAAAGTAAAAGAATTAAAAGGCAGTGAAGTTGTTTGCGATGTAGTATCTGGTGGAGAATTGTCAGACCAGAAGAGCATGAATTTCCCTACAAGATTATTGACAAACAATTTCTTAAGTGAGCAGGATAAGTCGGACCTTTTATTCGGCATAGAAAATGATGTTGATTTTGTGGCTGCATCTTTTGTATCCACAAAACAGGACATGAAGGACTTGAGAGAGTTCTTAGACAGCAATGGCGGTGAGAATATAGATGTAATTGCAAAAATAGAGAATCGTTCAGGTGTAGATAATATCGAGGAAATATGTGAGATTGCGGATGGAATAATGGTTGCCAGAGGTGATCTTGGAGTGGAAATACCATTCATTGAAGTTCCTTCTGTACAGAAATTCTTAATCAGCAAATGTCGACTTCTTGGCAAACGTGTAATTACAGCAACAGAGATGTTGGAATCAATGATTCATAATCCAAGACCTACAAGAGCAGAAATCTCTGATGTGGCAAATGCAGTTTATGATGGAACATCAGCAGTTATGTTATCAGGAGAATCTGCAGCAGGTAAATATCCAGTTGATGCAGTAAGATACATGGCTCAGATTTCAGAATATACTGAGAGAAATATAGATTACAACGAGTGGTTCAAAACTACAGAATTTAAAATAAGAAACAATATTGATGCCGTTTCTCATGCTACATGTGCCATGGCAATTGATATAAAGGCGAAATGCATAGTGGTAAGTTCAATGACAGGAAAAACAGCCAGGATGGTAAGCAGATTCCGCTGTCCTGTGGATATAATCGGAATGACAACCTCAGAAAAGGCATTCAGAAAACTTAACCTAAGCTGGGGAGTGACACCAGTCCTCACTGAGAAATTCAATTCCCAGGATGTAATGTTTTATTATGCGATGCAAAATGCAAAAACAGTATTCAGCTTAAACAAAGGAGATAACGTGGTTCTAACAGGAGGACAGGTAAATGGCCAGTCTGGAAATACAAATACAATTAGAGTAGAAACGGTTAAATAGAGAAACAGACGTAGAGAATAATGTTTATAAAAGTTCGTTTAAATAAAAGAGATCAGGGTTCAAATATTACCCTGATCCTTTTTCGTATTTAGAGGATTTCTAATGATATATATCTACTGATAATTATACTCAGCGCTATATTGTACTCAGTTGAAATTTAGGGATATATATGTTATGAATAAGTTAATAATATATTATAGATAGTGTCAAGTGATGTATGAAAAAAAAAAACATAAAAACTGATACTTTAAAACGTCGAAAATCTGTAAATAGTTTATGTTGTGGCAGACTAACGC